>NZ_JASBOG010000006.1:0-145414 GCF_039907185.1 Corynebacterium sp. c8Ua_99 | reverse complement strand
GTCTGGGGTTATGGTGGCATGCGGACACACTTTTCTTTACTTAACCCGGGTTTGGGGTAGGGGCTCGAGTGAGGGGCTCTGGATTAAGCGGGGGCAGGGGCTCGAGTTAGAGGCTCGAGTTAGAGGTCAGCCACTCATCGATGAGCTATTCACTTATGGTTCCGCTGGGGCTCATCGATAAGTGAATAGATTATCCATAAGTGCGCGCCAAATGTCTGCAAACGTGACAAGAAATACCGCTGCCTACCTGCTGATTTGTGCTTAGTGGTGATTTCGGGTTAATCTTTGCAAGGCTTCACGGAGAGCACAGAGCGAAACGAAGCGGTCAACAATTGGCCACAGAGTTACGTGCTGGGTTCAACGGATGCTGATGCCCCCTTAGCTCAGTCGGCAGAGCGTTTCCATGGTAAGGAAAAGGTCGACAGTTCGATTCTGTCAGGGGGCTCTGTTCTTTTATACGGACTTATGTCCGGTAGAGAATAGGGGCGATGTAGCTCAGATGGTGAGAGCGCACGACTCATAATCGTGAGGTCGGGGGTTCGATCCCCCCCATCGCTACTACGGACAGTGATGTTCGTCGAACCCCGCCTTGATTATGCAGCAATGCAGTAAGGTGGGACATTGTCAGCTAAGGACTGAAAAGTTCTTTCGCTGGTGGTGAAGGGGCGTGGCTCAATTGGTAGAGCAGCGGTCTCCAAAACCGCAGGTTGCAGGTTCGAGTCCTGTCGCCCCTGCAAGTACCCGTCATCCAGGGCGTATGAAAATGCGTCTGGGTGGCGGGTTTTTCGTTTATGTTCGGTGGCGGTGGGGCAATGCGAGTTACTGACTGCGTTTATGACAAAAACAGCCCGAAAAATGGCTTGAAAGTGTCATAACCCCATACAGTTTCACATTTGCAGCCCCAAGTTCGCATCCCCGAGCGAGCAGCCCGTGGCTCTTTGGGGTTGTCAGAATCGAATCTCGAAGCCTGCGGTTCCCACGAAGGGCATTTCTTCGATAGTGTGGATTATCGGCTAGAATTTACGCACTGAACCAGACTTGCTCTGCACAGTGGGGGCTTGGCTCCGGAGAACATCCCTGGGGTTTGCCCTTGAAGAATTCACGTTTGAGTTTCACTGTGCAGTATCTTTAGGTCTCATATGCACGAAGTAGCGAAGGAGCATCGTGTCTGAGGAAAACCAGACTTTCCAGGCGGCGGCTCGCCCGTCCGGTAAGCGCCAGGCGACGGGCGCGCAGACCACCGTGGCGAAGAAGCCTGCGCGTGAGAAGGAGACCAACGAGCTTTCGACTCGTAACCCTTTGGTTTTCATCAAGCAGGTTGTTGACGAGCTGCGCAAGGTGATTTGGCCGACCGGCCGCCAGATGGTCACCTACAGCATCATCGTGATTCTGTTCCTGATTGCCATGATCGTTCTCGTGTGGGGTGTGGACACGCTGGCCGGTCTGGGTGTCCGATCGGTGTTGGGCAAGTAATCGGTTATACTGTTTCGCAGTGATGCTTTTCATCCCGCCTCCGAGTTCCGGACGGCGGGATTATTCGTTAGCGCAGCTGGTGTCTGGCTGTGCGAAGTGATTGCGGATGGCATATTGGCTCTTAAGACTCTTTAGGCGAAGATGCCAATGTCGCGAACCGTTGATGTAGATACAAGAGGGGTTAGCACGACATGAATGATGGTCAGAATATTTTCTCCGACGCCCAGTCCGCGGATGCTGCCGCAACTGAGCAGGATGCGCAGGGCGCACCGGCTCAGGTAGAAGCTCCGGCCGAGGGTGCAGCCGACGCAGCCGCAGCCGACGCAGCCGCAGCTGACACTGCTGCAGCAGAAGCAGCGCCGGCAGAGGAGACTGCCGCTGACGCTGAGGCACAGGCAGCTGCTGACGCAGATGCCGAGTACCGTAAGCGCCTGCGCGAGTTCCAGCGTGAGCTCAAGCGTCGTCCGGGCGACTGGTACATCATCCAGTGCTACTCCGGCTACGAGAACAAGGTGAAGACCAACCTGGAAATGCGCGCCCAGACCATGGGTGTCGATGAGCAGATCCACGAGGTCATCGTTCCGGTTGAGGAAGTCGAAGAGCGCAAGGACGACGGCAAGAAGAAGATCGTTAAGCGCAAGCTGCTGCCGGGCTACGTTCTGGTTCGTATGAGCCTGGATGACCCGTCCTGGTCCGTCGTCCGCGACACCCCGGGTGTTACTTCCTTCGTCGGTAGCGAGGGCCAGCCGTCCAAGGTCAAGATTCGCGAGGTCGCTAAGTTCCTCATGCCGAAGGAGACCATCACCGCGGACGCCGCTGAAGAAGCTGCAAATGCCGACGGTGAGCTGGCTGTCGCAGCGGCGCCGCAGGCGGAGAAGAAGGCCGTCGCCATCGACTATGAGGTCGGCGAGTCCGTCACCATCCTGTCCGGTCCGTTCGCATCTGTGGCTGCGACCATCTCCGAGATCGACCCGGACACCGGCCGCATGAAGGCTCTGGTTTCCATCTTCGGCCGTGAGACCCCGGTCGAGCTGGGCATCGATGAGGTCGAGAAGCTGAACTAGGCCCGACCTCAAGCCAGGCGCAGAGCCAAGCGGAGAGCACCGCCAAGCCAAGCGCCGAGCAAGGCACCAGCTAGCTCGCTCGCGCAACCAATCCGGTAACGGATTTTGATGCACGCCATACGCTGCGGTAACGTAGCCAGGCGTGCATTTTTGTGCCTTGAGCACAGATGCGCCAAGTAATTCGTATCCCCGGTGGCTGGCACTAACTCGATGACCAGCGCCAGCGGCCATGATGGTCGAGGGCGCAAGGGTCGTCGTAAAGCGTCGGCATCCGGACGGGGTGAGTCGCCTTTTCATCGGGGCGGCGTGCCCCGGTAACTAGGAAGTAGGTTAATCCGATGGCTCCGAAGAAGAAGCTTTCTGCGATTATTAAGCTGCAGATTCAGGCTGGTCAGGCTAACCCGGCTCCGCCGGTTGGTCCGGCACTGGGTGCTCATGGTGTCAACATCATGGAGTTCTGCAAGGCTTACAACGCAGCAACTGAGAACCAGCGTGGCAACGTTGTCCCGGTTGAAATCTCTGTCTACGAAGACCGCTCCTTCACCTTCGTTCTGAAGACCCCGCCGGCAGCTAAGCTGCTGCTGAAGGCCGCTGGCATCCAGAAGGGCTCTGGCGTTCCGCACACCAACAAGGTCGGTTCCGTGACCTGGGAGCAGTGCAAGGAAATCGCCGAGCTGAAGAAGCCGGACCTGAACGCTAACGACATCGAGATGGGTGCACGCATCATCGCCGGTACCGCTCGTTCTATGGGCATCACCGTCGAGGGCGCTAAGTAAACCGTCAGCGTTTAGCTGCACCTTCATCAAGTGGTAGGGCCAGCTTCGGCCCGCTACACACCACAATCCAACCATTTCACTTAATTGAGATTGGACTTTTCATGAGCAAGAACTCTAAGGCATACCGCGCCGCCGCCGAGAAGATCGACGCCGGCCGCATCTACTCTCCGCTCGAGGCCGCTAACCTGGCCAAGGAGACTTCCTCCAAGAACTACGACGCCACCATCGACGTCGCCATCCGCCTGGGCGTTGACCCGCGCAAGGCTGACCAGCTGGTTCGCGGCACTGTCTCCCTGCCGAACGGCACCGGTAAGACCGTCCGCGTTGTCGTTTTCGCTGCTGGCGAGAACGCCACCAAGGCTGAAGAGGCCGGCGCTGACTTCGTTGGCTCCGAGGAGCTGATCGAGAAGATTCAGGGCGGCTGGACCGACTTCGACGCTGCTATCGCTACCCCGGACCAGATGGCCAAGGTTGGTCGCGTGGCTCGCATCCTCGGCCCGCGTGGTCTGATGCCGAACCCGAAGACCGGCACCGTTACCCCGGATGTCGCTAAGGCTGTCACCGAGATCAAGGGCGGTAAGATTTCCTTCCGCGTTGACAAGGCTGCAAACCTGCAGGCTGTTATCGGTAAGGCTTCCTTCGACGCTGAGAAGCTGGCCGAGAACTACGGTGCGCTTATCGACGAGCTGATGCGCCTCAAGCCGTCCGCTGCTAAGGGTAAGTACCTGAAGAAGATCACCGTCTCCGCCACCAACGGCCCGGGCATCCCGGTTGACACCAGCGTGATCAAGGACTACACCGCCTAAATCAGCATCAGCCGATAGGTGAGTGTGCTCTTCATGAGTCACTCGAGAGCGACTCTGAGCAAAGCTCTTTAAAACCGCCGCCGCGCGCACTTTCCAGAGTGTGTGAGGTGGCGGTTTTGCATTGGCATAAGGGGTATCGATAGCGCGGTGGGGGCTTGGGCGCGGTAGACGTCGTAAAGCGAATTGCTAATCCAAACAACTAATCCAGGCGAAATGGACTCACAGCCAAAGTTTGTTGCTTAAAATCGCGACTATGACGTTAATTTTGGAACCCGAAGAAGGGCTGGAGGCGCTCGGCGAGATTAATCGCCTGGCGCAGCTCGACGACGGTTCCGGAATTATTGAACCGCAGCTCATCTCGTATCTCGACTCGTTGGGCGACGACGCCTATGACATGCCCTGCCTGCGCATCGCGGGACAGACTCTGCTGGGCGAGGTACTGACGGGGCTAGGGGAGGACGAGCGCGTAGCTGAGGTCCTTCGCCGCAATATCCAGGACTCTGTGGTGCTTCCGGGGATGAGTGAGGAGGAAGCTCTACAAGCTCGGGCGGCGCAGGTCGTGGTCGTGCGGCTGTTGCGCATCATCGCGCGGATGGAGGCCGTCGAGCTGCGTAATGTCGTGGCGCAGCAGTGCCTGGCATCGCAGATCCCGCCGGTTGTGCGCGTGGCACTGACACTCACCGTGGATATTCTCGACGCCGCCAGATTGGACGCACATCCCGACGACATGGTGCGCGTGGTGCTCGACTACGCCGACCAAGTGCTCTGGCTTGCCGACGACGACCTGAATGCGTACTTTGCCGAGCTCGAGATGATTGTCCAGCAACGTGAGAAGGACCTGGAGTTCGGCCGCTTCGGAGAGCCAGGTGCGGCGCGGTTTGGATAGGCGATTTGGTTAATTGCCAGGGTCTGGTATAAAGTTTCGTCACGAAGTTTGACCGGCTTCCAATCGGTACCAACATCGAGTTGGGAAGATGGAGGTTGGTACTCAAGTTTCACCGAAGACCGTCGGTCATTCGCTTTGAAAGAAGCGGATTGAAGGTTTCATTGTAGGAATACAGTGAGCGGCCCACGCAGGAGGACTTGGAAGCGCTTGCGCAGTTTGACTTCACCTGTTGACCTTAGGGTCGGCGGAGTTGAAGTGGAACATGCCAAAAGAATTGTGCGCCCCATCCTTGTGCGAGGATTGGGGCGTTTGTTGTATTTGCGCAAAAGAATCCTTCACTTGGCCGAGCGGAAAATTGCAAAGACCAGGAAGGAGGCGAGAGTACACATGGCAGCAAATGCTGAGAAGATTGCAGCTGTTGCAGCGCTGAAGCAGGACGTTGAAGAGTCCAACGCTATCGTGCTGACTGAGTACCGCGGCCTGTCCGTTGCGGAAATCACGGAACTGCGTCGCGCCCTCGGTGCTGATGTTAAGTACTCCGTCGCCAAGAACACCATGATCAAGATCGCTGCCGACGAGGCAGGGATTGAGGGTCTTGATGAGCACCTGAACGGCCCGACTGCAGTCGCCTTCATCAAGGGCGAGGCTGTGGATGCGGCTAAGGCGATTAAGAAGTTCGCCGGTGACAACAAGAACCTCGTGATCAAGGGCGGCTACATGGACGGTGCTGCAATGGATGCAGCACAGTTCGAGGCTCTTGCGGATATGGATAACCGTGAGACCACGCTGGCAAAGCTGGCTGGTGCCTTCAACGGCGTTCTGGCGAACGTCGCTGGCCTGCTCGACGCTCCGACCTCCTCGGTTGCCCGCCTTGCTGCGGCACTCGAGGAAAAGAAGTAATCCCGAGCGGCTCGCGATCTACGCGAACTAAATCACGCGAAAAACTTTTCAATATCACTTTGACGGCTTCGACCCCAGGGATCTCTGAGGGGAGCGGCCGCACCACACTCATAGGAGAATATCCATGGCTAAGTACACCACTGAGGAACTGCTCGAGGCTTTCAAGGAAATGACCCTCGTTGAGCTCACCGAGTTCAAGAAGGCTTTCGAGGAAGAGTTCGACGTCACCGCTGCTGCTCCGGTTGCAGTTGCTGCTGCAGGCGCTGCTGGCGGCGAGGCTGCTGCTGAGGAGAAGGACGAGTTCGACGTCGTCCTCGAGGACGCTGGCGCTAAGAAGATCGGCGTTATTAAGGCTGTCCGCGAGATCGTCTCCGGCCTGGGCCTGAAGGAGGCTAAGGAGATGGTTGAGTCCGCTCCGAAGGCTATCCTGGAGGGTGCTTCCAAGGACGACGCTGAGGCTGCTAAGGCTAAGCTGGAAGAGGCTGGCGCAAAGGTTGCCCTCAAGTAATTCAATTACTTGCCTCGGCCCCGGTAGCGGCCTAAAGCTACCAATTCTGACCGCCAATTCTGGGCTTCGTGCCCGGGGTTGGCGGTTCTTTTTTTCTGGGGCCTTTGCTAACCCACCTGACCCGGGCAAAACCTCACTAATCTCACCCGTCACAGGGAGTTGAGGCAAAAACCAGCCCACTCATTGTCTTGATTACCCTTATTGGCCTGTAAAGTATCTAACATGCTCTCACGGCCGAGAATTTTGTCTATCCTTCTGTTGGGTCTAGGCACCGCACTGCTTGCTGCTGGCATTTTGCTGCCCAAAGTGCTCAATGTTGATCCCAAAATGCCACTTGACCTGCCGCCGGTGTCGTACACCCTGCGGGCGGAAGACGGCGTATCCACCAGGATTAACGAAGAGGGCAAGCGGGAAGAAGTGCACTCGCCGCTGCAGCGACAGCTTCACGGCGTGCTCATCGAACCCGCGGATGCGGACAAGGTTTCGCTCCGTGTCGGTGTGACTGAAATGCGTGAGCTTCCCCCTGAGGTTATCGGCACCGACCCGCTGACGGAGCTTATCGAGGCCAATATCTGGACAGTGACCATCGACCGACTCACCGGCGAGGCGCTGGCTCCTGCGACGCTTGTCGACCGCATGGCGGGCGTTCCACGGTCAGTGGCTTTCGAGGGGAACTGGGTGAAGCTCCCGGCCGACACGGAGGAAAAGGAATACCTGATCTTTGATGATCTCCTCCACGATTCCTTGCCGGCAAAGTTTGTCGGGGAAGAGGAGCGCGGTGGTAACCGTGTCCTGCATTTCCGTCAGGACATTGAGAAGACGAATCTCGCCCAGAAGTACCGTTCTTACGTCTCTCAGCTAACCCAGGATGACAAGTCCGGATTCCTCCAGTACCAGGGCACCCGTGATTTGTGGGTTGAGCCCAAGTCTGGCTCGGTCATCGATATGGCCGAGGACATCCACCTTTGGTGGGAGACCCGCGACGGCGAGCCGATCATGGACTACCTGCGCTTCAACGGCAAGATGGACGAAGGCCTTTCCAATCAGCTTCTCTTTGGCGCAATACAGAATTTCCAGCGCCCAGCTCTAGAGCCGTGGTCAATCGGCCTCATTGCGTCCGGTTCAATTCTGGTGTTTATCGCAATCGTGGGCATCGTGCGTCCTTCGACCCGTCGTAAAGCAGAGTAACGCTTTACGACGGCCATAGCGCCCAGGCCTCATCGTTATATCGGTAACGGGTGAATGCGACACGCCCGATTTGTCAAGTTGTACTAGACAACTGCCAGTTTTTGATATAGGCTAAATCGTTGCGCTGGAATTAGTGTATCTGTCGCCAGCTCTTTTATAGTTTGCGCTCGGAGCGCGGGGCTATTATGTAGCACCGTTTTTCGTGCATCTAGCTGTTAAAGGAGTTGCTGCGGCGCCGCCGTTAGGGCTCGGGGCTCGCCTTTAAAGGCTGGTCTTGGAGGCCAAGTGGCGGGGGAATCACTTTCGCGTGTGACCAAAGGTTAGACGCAAAGTATCCCGGTGCGCAACAGAAATAATTCCTGCAACTTGAATCGCGTATAAACCAAGCGGGCGGAGCGCACCACCGGTTGCCGGTGTGCTCCACCGCGTGAGGTGCTGGAAGGACGCATCTTGGCAGTCTCCCGCCAGACCAAGGCAGTAACCGGTATTCCCGGAGCTTCGAAGAGGTACTCGTTTGCAAAGATTCAGGAGCCGATTGCGGTTCCTGGTCTGCTCGACCTGCAGCGTGAGTCTTTCGCATGGCTCATTGGCACGCCTGAGTGGCGTGCTCGTCGCCAGGAGGAGCTCGGAGAAGACGCTCGGGTTACCAGCGGTCTCGAAGATATTCTAGAAGAGCTCTCTCCGATCGAGGACTACTCCCAGAAGATGTCCCTGACGCTGTCGGACCCATGGTTCGACTCCGTTAAGAACACCGTGGATGAGTCCAAGGATAAGGACATCAACTACTCGGCTCCCCTCTACGTCACCGCGGAGTTCACCAACCGCGAGACCGGTGAGATCAAGAGCCAGACTGTCTTCATCGGTGACTTCCCGATGATGACGGACAAGGGTACGTTCATCGTCAACGGAACTGAGCGTGTCGTTGTTTCTCAGCTGGTGCGCTCTCCGGGCGTCTACTTCGATGAGACCATCGACAAGTCCACCGAGCGCCCGCTGCACTCGGTGAAGATTATTCCGTCGCGCGGTGCGTGGCTGGAGTTCGACGTCGACAAGCGGGACACCGTCGGCGTTCGTATTGACCGTAAGCGTCGCCAGCCGGTCACGGTTCTGCTGAAGGCTTTCGGCTGGACCACCGAGGAGATCAAGGAGCGCTTCGGCTTCTCTGAGATCATGATGGCCACCCTGGAGAAGGACGGTGTTGCAAACACCGACGAGGCTCTGCTGGAGATTTACCGCAAGCAGCGCCCGGGTGAGCCGCCGACGCGCGAGTCCGCGCTGGCTCTGCTGGAGAACAACTTCTTCAAGCCGAAGCGCTACGACCTGGCTAAGGTCGGTCGCTACAAGGTCAACCGCAAGCTGGGTCTGGGCGCTGATGCCTCCGGCGAGATGGTTCTGACCGAGCAGGATATTGCTACCACCATCGAATACCTTGTGCGCCTGCACGACGGCGAGAATGTTATGACCTCGCCGGAAGGTGTCGAAATCCCGGTTGAGACCGACGATATCGACCACTTCGGTAACCGTCGTCTGCGTACCGTAGGCGAGCTGATTCAGAACCAGGTCCGCGTGGGTCTGTCCCGCATGGAACGCGTGGTTCGTGAGCGCATGACCACTCAGGACGTGGAGTCGATCCAGCCGACCACCCTGATTAACGTGCGCCCGGTTTCCGCGGCTATCCGTGAGTTCTTCGGTACTTCCCAGCTGTCCCAGTTCATGGACCAGAACAACTCGCTGTCGGGTCTGACCCACAAGCGTCGTCTGTCCGCACTGGGCCCGGGTGGTCTGACCCGTGACCGTGCTGGCCTTGAGGTTCGAGACGTTCACCCGTCCCACTACGGTCGCATGTGTCCAATTGAGACCCCAGAGGGTCCGAACATTGGTCTGATTGGTTCGCTGTCCTGCTACGCACGCGTGAACCCGTTCGGTTTCATTGAGACTCCGTACCGTCGCGTCCGCGATGGTGTCATCACCGACGAGGTCGACTACCTCACCGCTGATGAGGAAGACCGCTACGTCGTCGCGCAGGCCAACACCCCGGTCGACGAGAACGGCCACTTCGTTCAGGAGACTCTGTCTGTTCGTAAGAAGGGTGGTGACGTCGAGTCCGTCCGCGCCGATGAGGTCGACTACCTCGATGTTTCCCCGCGTCAGATGGTCTCCGTGGCTACCGCCATGATTCCGTTCCTCGAGCACGACGACGCTAACCGTGCCCTGATGGGTGCGAACATGCAGCGCCAGGCTGTGCCGCTGCTGCGTTCGGAGGCTCCGTTCGTCGGTACTGGTATGGAGCAGCGTGCTGCTTACGACGCCGGCGATGTCATTGTCGCTTCGGCCACCGGTGTGGTCGAGACCGTGTCGGCAGACTTCATCACCATCATGGATGATGAGGGCCAGCGCCACACCTACCTGCTGCGCAAGTTCGAACGCACCAACCAGGGCACCTGCTACAACCAGAAGCCACTGGTTGACGAAGGCCAGCGTGTTGAGGCCGGCCAGGTCATCGCTGACGGTCCGGGTACCGACAACGGTGAGATGGCACTTGGTAAGAATCTGCTCGTGGCATTCATGCCGTGGGAAGGCCACAACTACGAGGACGCCATCATCCTGAACCAGCGCATGGTTGAGGAGGACATCCTGACCTCGATTCACATCGAGGAGCACGAGATTGATGCCCGTGACACCAAGCTGGGTCCGGAGGAAATCACCCGTGACATCCCGAACGCGTCCGAGGAGATGCTGAAGGATCTGGATGACCGCGGTATCGTCCGCATCGGTGCTGACGTTCGCGACGGTGACATCCTGGTCGCTAAGACCACGCCGAAGGGCGAGACTGAGCTGACTCCGGAGGAGCGCCTGCTGCGCGCTATCTTCGGCGAGAAGTCCCGCGAGGTCCGTGACACCTCCATGCGTGTCCCGCACGGTGAGTCCGGCAAGGTCATCGGCGTCCGCGTCTTCTCCCGTGAAGACGATGACGACCTGGCACCGGGTGTCAACGAGATGGTCCGCGTCTACGTTGCGCAGAAGCGCAAGATCCAGGACGGCGACAAGATGGCAGGTCGCCACGGTAACAAGGGTGTTATTGGCAAGATCCTGCCGCAGGAGGACATGCCGTTCCTGCCGGACGGCACCCCGGTCGACATCATTCTGAACACCCACGGTGTTCCGCGTCGTATGAACATCGGCCAGGTCCTCGAGGTTCACCTCGGCTGGCTGGCGAAGGCCGGCTGGAGCATTGAGGGCGACCCGGATTGGGCTAAGCGTCTTCCGGCAGACCTGCACGACGTTCCGTCCGACTCCCTGGTCGCAACCCCAGTGTTCGACGGTGCTGAGAACGAGGAGCTCGCTGGTCTGCTCGCGTCGTCCCGCCCGAACCGTGACGGCGAGGTGCTGGTCAACGCTGACGGTAAGGCCACGCTGTTCGACGGCCGCTCTGGCGAGAAGTTCCCGTTCCCGGTTTCGGTGGGCTACATGTACATGCTGAAGCTGCACCACCTGGTCGACGAGAAGATTCACGCTCGTTCCACCGGTCCGTACTCCATGATTACCCAGCAGCCGCTGGGTGGTAAGGCCCAGTTCGGTGGTCAGCGCTTCGGTGAGATGGAGGTGTGGGCAATGCAGGCATACGGCGCTGCCTACACCCTGCAGGAGCTGCTCACCATCAAGTCCGATGACGTGGTTGGCCGCGTCAAGGTCTACGAGGCAATCGTGAAGGGCGACAACATTCCGGATCCGGGTATTCCGGAGTCGTTCAAGGTGCTTCTGAAGGAACTGCAGTCGCTCTGCCTGAACGTTGAGGTCCTTTCGGCCGACGGCGTTCCGGTTGAGTTGGGCTCCTCCGACGATGAGGAACTCGACCACGCGACCGCTTCCCTCGGCATTAACCTGTCCCGCGACGAGCGTTCTGACGCTGACTCCGCATAGTTTCTCGCTTAACGACGAAACATTGCGTGAGTATCAGGGTCGGGAAGCCCTAACTCGCGAATAACCCAACACAGACGACAACGTACAAAAACCTCCGCAGAGAATTTGGTTTCCGCATTACTTCGATGCGGAGGGAAAGGGAAAACAGGTGCTCGACGTCAACAACTTTGACGAGCTCCGGATTGGGCTCGCTACCGCCGACGACATCCGCCGCTGGTCTCGCGGTGAGGTCAAGAAGCCCGAGACGATTAACTACCGTACGCTGAAGCCGGAAAAGGATGGCCTTTTCTGTGAGCGTATCTTCGGCCCGACCCGTGACTGGGAGTGTGCTTGTGGTAAGTACAAGCGCGTTCGCTTCAAGGGCATCATCTGTGAACGCTGTGGCGTTGAGGTGACCAAGTCGAAGGTTCGCCGTGAGCGCATGGGCCACATTGAGCTGGCCGCTCCGGTCACTCACATCTGGTACTTCAAGGGTGTGCCGTCTCGCCTCGGCTACCTGCTCGATTTGGCTCCGAAGGATCTGGAAAAGATCATCTACTTCGCTGCCAACATCATCACTTCTGTGGATGAAGAGGCTCGCCACAACGACCAGGAAACCCTCGAAGCAGACATGCTCGTGGACAAGAAGCTGGTTGAGGACGACCGCGACCAGGAGCTGGCCGAGCGTGCCCAGACCCTGGAAGAGGATCTGGCTGAGCTCGAGGCAGCCGGTGCCAAGGCTGACGCCCGTAAGAAGGTTCAGTCTGCAGCCGAGCGCGAGATGCGCCACATCCGTGAGCGCGCCCAGCGCGAGCTGGATCGTCTCGACGAGATCTGGAACACCTTCATCAAGCTCGAGCCGAAGCAGATGATTATCGACGAGGGTATTTACACCGAGCTCGTCGACCGCTACGAAGATTACTTCACCGGTGGTATGGGGGCTGAGGCTATTCAGACCCTGATCCGTAACTTCGACTTGGCCAAGGAGGCCGAGGAGCTGCGCGAGATTATTCGCGACGGCAAGGGTCAGAAGAAGATGCGCGCCCTCAAGCGCCTGAAGGTTGTCACTGCATTCCTGCAGTCCGGCAACGACCCGGCCGCTATGGTGCTTGACTGCATCCCGGTGATTCCGCCGGAGCTGCGCCCGATGGTGCAGCTCGACGGTGGCCGCTTTGCGACCTCGGACTTGAACGACCTCTACCGTCGTGTCATCAACCGCAACAACCGCCTGAAGCGCATGATTGACCTCGGCGCTCCGGAGATCATTGTCAACAACGAGAAGCGCATGCTTCAGGAATCCGTTGACGCACTGTTCGACAACGGACGTCGTGGCCGCCCGGTCACTGGTCCGGGTAACCGCCCGCTGAAGTCCCTGAGCGACCTGCTCAAGGGTAAGCAGGGGCGTTTCCGTCAGAACCTGCTGGGTAAGCGTGTTGACTACTCCGGCCGTTCGGTTATTATCGTCGGCCCGCAGCTGAAGCTGCACCAGTGTGGTCTGCCGAAGCTGATGGCTCTCGAGCTGTTCAAGCCGTTCGTGATGAAGGAGCTCGTGGCCAAGAGCTACGCGCAGAACATCAAGAGCGCGAAGCGCATGGTTGAGCGTCAGCGCCCAGAGGTGTGGGACGTCCTCGAAGATGTCATTACCGGGCACCCGGTTCTGCTGAACCGTGCACCTACGCTGCACCGCCTGGGTATTCAGGCGTTCGAGCCGGTCCTGGTTGAGGGTAAGGCAATTCAGCTGCACCCACTGGCTTGTGAGGCTTTCAACGCCGACTTCGACGGTGACCAGATGGCAGTCCACCTGCCGCTGTCCGCTGAAGCGCAGGCCGAGGCTCGTGTCCTGATGCTGTCCTCGAACAACATTCTGTCGCCGGCTTCCGGTAAGCCGCTGGCTATGCCGCGTCTGGACATGGTCACTGGCCTGTACTTCCTGACGCTGGAGAAGCCAGAGCTGCCGGGTGGCCACCAGGATGCCACCGAGGACGCACCGGAGCAGGGTATTTACACCAGCCCGGCCGAAGCCATCATGGCTTACGACCGCGGTGCAATTGGCCTGCAGAGCCCGATTAAGGTTCGCATCAGCCACCTGCGTCCGCCGGCTGAGATTGAATCCGAGCAGTTCCCAGACGGTTGGAACAAGGGCGATACTTGGCTGGCTTCGACCACGCTGGGCCGCGTTATGTTCAACGACCTGCTGCCGTGGAACTACCCATACGTCGAAGGCGTTATGGCTAAGAAGCCGCAGGCTGCGATCATCAACGACTTGGCTGCCAAGTACCCGATGATCACGGTCGCTCAGACCGTCGACAAGCTCAAGGATGCTGGTTTCTACTGGGCTACCCGTTCTGGTGTCACCATTGCTATGTCTGACGTGCTGGTTCTCCCGAACAAGCGGGAGATCCTAAACGGCTACGAAGAGAAGGCCGCCACGGTGGAGAAGAAGTTCCGCCGCGGTAAGCTCTCGGCTGCTGAGCGTCACGAGTCGCTGGTTAACCTGTGGAAGGCCGCGACGGCTGAGGTCGGTGAAAAGGTCGAGGCTCTGTACCCGGATGACAACCCGATTCCGATGATCGTGAAGTCGGGTGCGGCCGGTAACATGGGCCAGATTCACTCGCTGGCCGGCATGAAGGGTATGGTTACGAACCCTCGTGGTGAATACATCACCCGTCCGATTAAGACCTCCTTCCGCGAAGGCCTGTCGGTTCTCGAGTACTTCAACAACTCGCACGGTTCCCGTAAGGGTCTGGCCGATACCGCGCTTCGTACCGCTGACTCGGGTTACCTGACCCGTCGTCTGGTTGACGTTGCACAGGACGTCATCGTTCGCGAAGAGGACTGTGGTACCCACGATGGTGTCATTGTCGAGATTGGCGAGGATGTTCTGGACGCAGCCGGCAACCCGACCGGCGAGATCCGTCGTGCGAAGTATGTCGAGACCGCCGCGATTGCTCGTGTGCTGGCAGCCGATGTCACCGACGCTGAGGGCAATGTCCTTATCGCAGCTGACACCGACCTGAACGACGACCACATCACCCTGGCTCTCAGCCACGGTGTCAAGGAAGTCAAGGTCCGCTCGGTTCTGACCTGTTCCACCGCAACCGGTGTCTGTGCCAAGTGCTACGGTCGCTCGATGGCAACCGGCAAGCTGGTCGACATCGGAGAGGCTGTCGGTATTGTCGCTGCGCAGTCCATTGGTGAGCCGGGTACCCAGCTGACCATGCGTACGTTCCACCAGGGTGGTGTCGGCGGCGACATTACCGGTGGTCTGCCGCGTGTCCAGGAGCTGTTCGAGGCCCGCGTGCCGAAGAACAAGGCTCCACTGGTCCGCGAAAACGGTCGCGTGCGCCTGGAGGAGGACGAGCACTTCTACACGCTCACCCTCATCCCGGATGCCAACAGCGAAGACGAGGTTGTTTACGACAAGCTGTCCAAGCGTCAGGGCCTGGCTGAAATCACTGTCGATGGCCGTCGTCGCGCCATCCGCGATGGTGACCACGTGGTCAAGGGTCAGCAGCTGCTCAAGGGCGCTGCCGATCCGCACGAGGTCCTCGAGGTTCTGGGCCGCCGAGGCGTCCAGCGCCACCTCATCGAGGAAGTCCAGTCGGTCTACCGTGATCAGGGTGTGGCCATTCACGACAAGCACATCGAGGTTATCGTCAGCCAGATGCTGCGCCGCGTGATTGTGTCTAAGCCAGGTGACTCCGAACTGCTGCCAGGTGCACTGGTCGAGCGCTCCACGGTCATGGCGAAGAACCGCGAGATTGTCGCCTCCGGTGGCAGCGTCATCGAAGGCCGCCGCGTGCTGATGGGTATTACCAAGGCATCGCTGGCCACCGAGTCCTGGCTGTCCGCCGCCTCCTTCCAGGAGACGACGCGCGTGCTTACCGACGCCGCTATCAACAAGCGCTCGGATAAGCTCATCGGCCTGAAGGAGAACGTGATCATCGGTAAGCTGATCCCGGCTGGTACGGGTATCTCGCGCTACCGCAACATCACGGTTGAGCCGACTGAGGAAGCTGCCCGCCAGGCAGCCGCCCCGTTCGCTTCCTTCGGCGAGGGCTTCTACGGTGCCGAGGACACCTACGGCATCGATCAGGTCGGTTCCGCAGTTCCGCTGGATGACATCGGAACCTTCGAGTAGAAATCAATAGCTTTGCGGCAGCGGCTGGGGGAGCGGGAGAATTCCCTCGGTCACTGTCTGGCAAAGCACCTCGCCTGACAGTTGGGGCTTCGTGCGCTAACTGTTAGGTGGCAACCGGAAAAATCCTCCGGCACAGTTGTGGCTTACTAGCGGATTGCTAGTTCGTCACGGTCGTGCCGGAGGATTTTTCTTTGTCGAGGCAACCCAACTGGAAAACTCGGCTGGAGACTGAAGAAAGGCGATAGGAACAGAGGCAGGGGCAGGGGAGGGAGGGCTAGGGGCCCGTCCCGGCCTCCCTCCTCTACATCTTGAGAGCCTCTGCAATCGGAGTGTTGCCCTCGTTGAAGTTAATCATGCGACCAACGGTAGCCTCGTTGAACACGGTCTGCGCGATGACATTGGCAACGGTCGCACGAGCGACCTCGCCTGCCTTGTCCGCCGTGGTGTCGATGGAATCCTGGCCCTCGTTGAGCGTGAGCGCACTCGGGCCGAGAATGGTCCATTCCAGGTTTGAAGCGCGCAGCGCTTCGTCGGCTGCAGCCTTGGACTCGGCATAGGCAAAGAAGCTGTGATCCTCTGGAACGCCATGGTCGTGGCCCGCACCAAAGTAAGAGACCATCACGTAGCGCTTAACGCCAGCCTGCTCGGCTGCGGCAATCGAAGTAATAGCTGCGTCGCGGTCGATCGCGTACGTCCGTTCTGGTGAACCTCCACCAGCGCCGGCGGACCAAATCACAGCGTCGTGCCCGCTGAGAAGGTCCGCAAACTGTTCGGTCGAGAGACTGGCGATGTCGTAAACGGCTGGTGTGGCGCCGAGAGCCTCGATATCCGGAACCTGGTCGGGGTTGCGAATAACAGACGTGACCTCGTAGCCATCGTCGATAAGTAGGGGAGTAGCGATTTGGGCCACCTTGCCGTGGCCGCCAATGACAATAACCTTCTTAGACATGTCCCCACCTATACGCTGCCAGTACACTGCTGGCAATGAAGAAGGCATTCGCCTGTGGTGAACATGGCGATTAAGTTTCTCCAGCGCTGATGCAGGACAGTACTATGGGCAAACCGAACGGACGGCAGAATTGGCCGCGTTATCGATTCAAACCGGCATAGTAACGTCTGCGTCTTTTGGGGCGAGGCGCGCCGTGCTGAACACCCAAAAATTTGATCACCAAGCCCACAAGCGCTCAAAGTGCTTGAAATTTATAGGCCATTACCAGGGTGTTTGGACTAAACCCGCAGCTCGCGTACTGTTATACAACGATCCCAGAAAAGAATTGGGAACTTGAGACATTACCCAGTAGGCCAGCGAGAGCGGCTGACTGGGTTTCGCACGTTCAAAATCCCTCCATTTCTTGCGTTCAACCGATGGGCTCACCACTGGATGAGTAATAACTTTTCTTGTGATGCATTCACACGGAAGGTGGTTACTCCGCTGCGGTTGGCATCGGTCGTGAGAATGTCCAGCGAGGATTGAAAACAGAAAGAGGCTTCATGCCCACTATTCAGCAGCTGGTCCGCAAGGGCCGCCATGACAAGAAGGCTAAGGTTGCAACCGCAGCTCTGAAGGGTTCCCCTCAGCGCCGCGGCGTTTGCACCCGTGTTTACACCACCACCCCGAAGAAGCCGAACTCGGCTCTTCGTAAGGTCGCTCGTGTTCGCCTGACCTCCGGTGTCGAGGTTTCGGCTTACATTCCGGGTGAGGGCCACAACCTGCAGGAGCACTCCATGGTGCTCGTTCGCGGTGGTCGTGTTAAGGACCTCCCGGGTGTCCGCTACAAGATCGTCCGTGGTTCCCTTGACACCCAGGGCGTCAAGGACCGCAAGCAGGCTCGTTCCCGCTACGGCGCAAAGAAGGAGAAGTAAGCCATGCCACGTAAGGGCCCAGTACAGAAGCGTCCTGTCGTCAACGACCCGGTCTACGGCTCCCCTCTGGTGTCGCAGCTGGTCAACAAGGTTCTGATCGACGGTAAGAAGTCGACTGCAGAGCGCATCGTCTACGGTGCACTTGAGATGTGCGAAGAGAAGACCGGTACTGATCCGGTGCTGACTCTGAAGCGCGCAATCGAGAACGTCAAGCCGGCTCTTGAGGTTCGTTCCCGCCGTGTTGGTGGCGCCACCTACCAGGTCCCGGTCGAGGTTCGTCCGGGCCGTGGCACCACGCTGGCACTGCGCTGGCTGCTGATGTTCTCCCGTCAGCGCCGTGAGAACACCATGACCGAGCGTCTCGCTAACGAGATCCTTGATGCATCCAACGGCCTGGGTGCATCCGTCAAGCGTCGTGAGGACACTCACAAGATGGCGGAAGCTAACCGCGCATTCGCTCACTACCGCTGGTAATCGCTTATCGACGGAGGCTGCGAGTGGTCACCGTCGTAAAGCAGCTGCCGGTATGTCAACGGCGCGCGTCGGTCGCGGTCCACAGATCTTTAAGGGTCACTCAATAGGGGCCAGCCCGGCGCTTACACCCGATGTCTTGCGTAGAATTTACGCAATAGGTGTACGTCACGGCGCGACTTCGCGCCAAGACGGTGGCATTATAGATAAAGCAAACCCGACCGACGGCGGATTTGACGGCCAATTGCAATCCCGTGATTGAGTCTCACCGCCAAACCGATTTGAAACGAGTGGGGAATCAAGTGGCTGAAGGTGCACTTCCCGTTAAGAAGGACCTCCACAAGGTCCGCAACATCGGCATCATGGCGCACATCGATGCTGGTAAGACGACTACGACCGAGCGCATCCTGTACTACACGGGTATTAACCGCAAGGTCGGCGAGACTCACGATGGTGCGTCCACAACCGACTGGATGGAGCAGGAGAAGGAGCGCGGTATCACCATTACCTCCGCTGCTGTGACCTGTTTCTGGAACGACAACCAGATCAACATCATCGATACCCCGGGCCACGTCGACTTCACCGTTGAGGTTGAGCGTTCCCTGCGTGTGCTCGACGGTGCCGTCGCAGTCTTCGACGGTAAGGAAGGTGTCGAGCCGCAGTCTGAGCAGGTTTGGCGTCAGGCTCAGAAGTACGATGTCCCGCGTATTTGCTTCGTCAACAAGATGGACAAGCTGGGCGCTGACTTCTACTACACCGTTGGCACCATCGTTGACCGCCTCGGTGCTAAGCCGTTGGTTATGCAGCTGCCGATTGGCGCTGAGGATGACTTCGACGGCGTTGTTGACCTGCTGGAGATGAAGGCCCTCATGTGGCCGGGCAAGGTTGAGATCGGTACTCCTGCGCAGGTCGAGGAGATTCCGGCGGACATGGTCGACAAGGCTAACGAGTACCGTGAGAAGCTCATTGAGACCGTCGCTGAGTCCGACGAGGAGCTCATGGAGAAGTACTTCGGTGGCGAAGAGCTGACCATGGACGAGATCAAGGGTGCCATCCGCAAGATGGTCCTGAACTCTGAGGTCTACCCGGTCTACTGTGGTACCGCCTACAAGAACAAGGGTGTTGAGCCGCTGCTCGACGCTGTCATTGACTTCCTGCCGAATCCGCTGGACATCGGTGAAGTTCACGGCCACCAGATGGGCGACGAGGACGTCGAAATGGTCCGTAAGCCGTCTAAGGATGAGCCGTTCTCCGCTCTCGCATTCAAGATTGCTGCTCACCCGTTCTTCGGCAAGCTGACCTTCGTCCGCGTTTACTCCGGTCGCGTGGAGCCTGGTCAGCAGGTCCTGAACGCCACCAAGGACAAGAAGGAGCGCGTCGGTAAGCTGTTCCAGATGCACGCCAACAAGGAGAACCCTGTTGACGAGGCAGTGGCAGGTAACATCTACGCCTTCATTGGTCTGAAGGACACCACCACCGGTGACACCCTGTGTGCACAGGATGCTCCGATTGTTCTGGAGTCCATGTCCTTCCCGGATCCGGTTATCGACGTTGCTATTGAGCCCAAGTCCAAGGCCGACCAGGAGAAGCTGAGTACCGCTATTCAGCGTCTGGCTGAAGAGGATCCGACCTTCACTGTTCACCTGGATGAGGAAACCGGCCAGACCGTTATCGGCGGTATGGGCGAGCTCCATCTCGACGTCCTGGTTGACCGCATGAAGCGCGAGTTCAAGGTTGAAGCAAACATCGGTAACCCGCAGGTTGCTTACCGCGAGACCATCCGCAAGCCGGTCGAGAAGTTCGAGTACACCCACAAGAAGCAGACCGGTGGTTCGGGTCAGTTCGCCCGCGTCATTATTGCTCTGGAGCCGTACGCTCCGGCTACTGACGAGGTGGAAGAGGGCGAGTCCACCACTTACAAGTTTGTCAACGAGGTCACTGGTGGTCGTGTTCCGAAGGAATACATCCCGTCTGTCGACGCTGGTATTCAGGACGCAATGCAGTACGGTACCCTCGCTGGCTACCCGCTGGTGAACATCAAGGCAACCCTGCTCGATGGTGCTTACCACGAAGTTGACTCCTCTGAAATGGCCTTCAAGATCGCTGGTCAGCAGGCTATGAAGGAAGCTGTTCAGAAGGCTAAGCCGGTCCTGCTCGAGCCGATGATGGCCGTTGAGGTCATTACTCCGGAAGAGTACATGGGCGAAGTTATCGGCGACATCAACTCCCGTCGTGGCCAGGTCAACTCCATGGAAGACCGCACCGGCGTCAAGGCTGTCAAGGCTCTGGTTCCGCTGTCCGAGATGTTCGGCTACGTTGGTGACCTGCGCTCCAAGACCCAGGGTCGCGCTAACTACACCATGATCTTCGACTCCTACGCTGAGGTTCCGTCCTCCGTGGCCGAGGAGATCATTGCAGCTCGTACCGGCGCTTAAATCGCGCCGGCAGGGTGGGGCACTCAATCAGAGCTGACCCCATCCCTGCACGCACTGCAGTGTCGCTCTTTTTAGGGAACGCAGTGCGAGGGTCTGCAGCTTTAGTAGATTCCCTCTAGCTTTGACTGTGCTAAGACATCGTCAGACTGTTGGCGTGTGTTAGCACAGGCAAGCTCTAGGGGGTAGCTGCTCGCAATTCATATCGTTGGGCGATTTTAAATCGCAACTCAAATATCTAGCATTTATGCAGGTAAATGACGATGTGAGTTGCTGGCCGTTACCCACCCTTAACTAGGGGGTTGGTCTGGTTTGGAAAACTCCAGTATCCTGCCCTAGTATCGAGTAACTGGCACAGTGAAAGAATAGTGCTCTTTTGCGCGCGCACGTTCCGAAGTCGTAAGCGAACAGCTTGAAGGCTTCTGATGTTGTGAAGGCGGATTGAGTGACCACAAAATTGTGGCTGCGAGAGTCGTGGCCACCTAGACCTCCAGGAGGACTAAAAGTGGCAAAGGCGAAGTTCGAGCGTACGAAGCCGCACGTCAACATCGGTACCATTGGTCACGTTGACCACGGTAAGACCACCACTACCGCCGCTATCACCAAGGTTCTGGCTGACAAGTTCCCGGACCTGAACGAGTCGTTCGCTTACGATGCCATCGATAAGGCACCGGAAGAGAAGGAACGTGGCATTACCATCAACGTTTCCCACGTTGAGTACCAGACGGAGAAGCGCCACTACGCTCACGTCGATGCCCCGGGCCACGCCGACTACATCAAGAACATGATTACCGGTGCTGCTCAGATGGACGGCGCAATCCTGGTTGTCGCTGCTACTGACGGCCCGATGCCGCAGACTCGCGAGCACGTTCTGCTGGCTCGCCAGGTTGGCGTTCCGTACATCCTCGTTGCGCTGAACAAGTGCGACATGGTCGACGACGAAGAGATCATCGAGCTCGTCGAGATGGAGGTCCGCGAGCTGCTGGCTGAGCAGGACTACGACGAGGAAGCTCCGATCGTCCACATCTCCGCTCTGAAGGCTCTTGAGGGCGAAGAGAAGTGGGTCAACTCCATCGTCGAGCTGATGGAAGCTTGCGACGAGAACATCCCGGATCCGGTTCGCGAGACCGACAAGCCGTTCCTGATGCCGATTGAGGACATCTTCACCATTACCGGTCGCGGCACCGTTGCTACCGGTCGTGTTGAGCGCGGCGTTCTGAACGTTAACGACGAGGTCGAGATTCTGGGCATCAAGGAGAAGTCCCAGAAGACCACC
The DNA here is from genome assembly GCF_039907185.1 of Corynebacterium sp. c8Ua_99. Taxonomy (NCBI): domain Bacteria; kingdom Bacillati; phylum Actinomycetota; class Actinomycetes; order Mycobacteriales; family Corynebacteriaceae; genus Corynebacterium; species Corynebacterium sp. c8Ua_99. The sequence continues at coordinate 123,730 of NZ_JASBOG010000006.1, read as the reverse complement.
GTTACCGGTATCGAGATGTTCCGCAAGCTGCTGGATTCCGCTGAGGCTGGCGACAACTGTGGTCTGCTGCTCCGCGGTACCAAGCGTGAGGACATCGAGCGCGGTCAGATCGTTGCTAAGCCGGGCGCTTACACCCCGCACACCGAGTTCGAGGGTTCCGTCTACATCCTGTCTAAGGATGAGGGCGGCCGTCACACCCCGTTCTTCGACAACTACCGTCCGCAGTTCTACTTCCGCACCACCGACGTCACCGGCGTCGTTTCCCTGCCGGAAGGTGTCGAGATGGTTATGCCGGGCGACAACGTTGACATGTCTGTCAAGCTGATCCAGCCGGTCGCAATGGACGAGGGCCTGCGCTTCGCTATCCGCGAGGGTGGCCGCACCGTCGGCGCTGGCCGCGTTACCAAGATCGTTAAGTAAGGTTTCTCCCCATAGGGGAAGTGCTTTAACTTAAGTCTTAGAAGAATCCCGACTCCGCGTAAGCGGAAGTCGGGATTTTTTGTATCTGTACATACCCGACACTAGACGGGGTGGGGGCGACGCAATAGCCGTCGTCAAGCCGACTGTGCCGTAATGGGTGTGATGTACGTTGCACTTTGGAATCGTGATTTTACATTCGTAGCCCGGACGTGCTTTAATACGGAGGTTGCTTTAACAAAGGCGTTCGCGCCAATTGTTGTATCAGGCCCAGCTGGGAACCAGTACGAAATTGGACATAGCGCCTATGGTAAGGCGAGCATGACCACGTAGGGAAGTTTCTTCCCGATCGTGCCTCACGGAGAAAAACGGGCGACACGCCCGACCGCGGGGGTCGGAGGTGGCATGGCAAATTAACAGCGGCAGTAGGCAAATGAAGAGCCCCACGAGGGGGACTTGTTTTCCACTGGGATTTGAGTGCAAGGCGTTATTCGTCCGCTCGGGTCATGGCCATAAGTTAATTTGCCATGACGATCGAAGACGAAATCGCTTTGAAGTAATGCACAACCCAGTTTTAATTTCTGGCGCTGGCCATAGTTGCTGACGGCGTCGAGAAACATTGACAGGGTCGACGCCCCTTTAATTGGGGCGCGCCGACCGAGGAGAGGACAAGCGTGGCCGGACAGAAGATCCGCATCAGGCTCAAGGCCTACGACCACGAGGCTATCGACGCTTCTGCGCGAAAGATCGTGGAGACCGTTACCCGTACGGGTGCACGCGTCGTTGGCCCGGTGCCGTTGCCAACCGAAAAGAACGTTTACTGCGTTATCCGTTCGCCGCACAAGTACAAGGACTCGCGCGAGCACTTCGAGATGCGCACTCACAAGCGTCTGATCGACATTCTCGATCCAACGCCGAAGACCGTCGATGCACTTATGCGCATTGACCTTCCGGCAAGTGTCGATGTGAACATTCAGTGATCCTGGACTTTTGGTAGCGGAGACAAGATAAATGAGTGAAAACGAGATCAAGGGCATCCTGGGCACGAAGCTCGGTATGACTCAGATCTTCGACGAGGAGAACCGCGTTGTTCCGGTTACCGTCGTTGAGGCTGGGCCGTGCGTAGTGACTCAGGTGCGCACTAAGGAAACCGACGGCTACGACGCCGTCCAGATTGCATACGGCGAAATTGACCCGCGTAAGGTCAACAAGCCGGAGGCCGGCCACTTCAAGAAGGCCGGTGTGACCCCGCGTCGCCACAGCGTTGAGATTCGCACCCCGGACGCTTCCTCTTACGAGGTCGGCCAGTCCGTTGGTGTCGACATTTTCGGCGAAATTGAGTACGTCGACGTCACTGGTACCTCTAAGGGCCACGGCTTCGCCGGTGGTATGAAGCGCCACGGCTTTGCTGGCCAGGGTGCCGCTCACGGTAACCAGGCTGCTCACCGTCGTGTTGGTGGCATTGGCGCTTGCGCCACGCCAGGACGCGTCTTCAAGGGCAAGCGCATGGCAGGCCGCATGGGTAACGACCGGGTCACGACCCAGAACCTGAAGATCCAGAAGGTTGACGCTGACGCGAACCTGCTGCTCATCAAGGGCGCAGTTCCGGGTGCACGCGGCGGCCTGCTGGTTGTTAAGACTGCCACGAAGGGTGGTGCTCACGCATGACCAACCTCAAGCTAGACGTACACACCGCTGAAGGCGGCGTGAACGGTTCGGTTGAGCTTCCTGCTTCCGTGTTCGACGCGGAGGTGTCCATCGCCCTGATGCACCAGGTTGTTGTCGCGCAGCGTGCAGCAGCTCGCCAGGGCACCCACAAGGTCAAGACCCGCGGTGAGGTTCGCGGCGGTGGCCGCAAGCCGTGGCGCCAGAAGGGTACCGGTCGCGCTCGTCAGGGTTCGATCCGTGCTCCGCACTGGACCGGCGGTGGCGTTGTCCACGGCCCGGTGCCTCGCGATTACAGCCAGCGCACCCCGAAGAAGATGATTGCAGCTGCTCTGCGCGGCGCACTCTCTGACCGTGCTCGCCACGACCGCATCCACGTTGTCGAGGAACTGGTCCCAGGCCAGACCCCGTCCACCAAGGCAGCTCGTACTTTTGTCGAGCGTCTGACTGAGCGCCGCAACGTGCTCGTCGTTCTGCCGCGCGAGGACGTCAACTCGTGGAAGTCGGTTCGTAACCTGCCAGGTGTCCACATCCTGTCTGAGGATCAGCTGAACACCTACGATGTTCTGAAGGCCGATGACGTCATCTTCGCCGTTCAGGCACTCAATGACTTCATCACTCGCACCGCCGGTAAGGAGGAGAAGTAATGGCTACCATCGCAGATCCCCGCGACATCATTGTTGCACCGGTAGTGTCTGAGAAGTCCTACGGACTCATGGAGCAGGGCGTTTACACGTTCCTGGTCCACACCGACGCTAACAAGACCCAGATCAAGATCGCGGTCCAGGAGATTTTCGGTGCCAAGGTCGCTTCCGTCAACACCCTCAACCGTGAGGGCAAGCGCAAGCGTTCCCGCACCGGCTACGGCAAGCGCAAGAACACCAAGCGCGCCTACGTGACTCTCGCGGCCGGCAGCGATCCCATCGACATCTTCGGCGGTTCGGCAGCTTAGCCGCTAGCCGACGAGGAAGTTAAGGAAGAGCAAAAGTATGGCTATTCGTAAGTACAAGCCGACTACGCCGGGTCGCCGCCAGAGCTCCGTCTCCGAGTTCAGCGAGATTACTCGCTCGACTCCTGAGAAGTCTCTGCTGCGCCCGCTGTCGAAGACTGGTGGCCGTAACGTTCACGGTCACATCACCACTCGCCACAAGGGTGGCGGACACAAGCGCCAGTACCGTGTCATCGACTTCCGTCGTAATGACAAGGACGGCATTCCGGCAAAGGTCGCTCACATCGAGTACGACCCGAACCGTACCGCCAACATCGCACTGCTGCACTATGCAGACGGTGAGAAGCGCTACATCATCGCTCCGAAGAACCTGAAGCAGGGTGCCATCGTTGAGTCCGGCGCTAATGCCGACATCAAGGTTGGTAACAACCTGCCGCTGCGCAACATCCCGACCGGTTCCACTATTCACTGCGTGGAGCTCAAGCCAGGCGCTGGTGCACAGCTGGCACGTTCTGCTGGTGCTTCTATTCAGCTTCTCGGTAAGGAAGGCAAGTACGCAGTTCTGCGTATGCCGTCCTCTGAGATCCGTCGCGTCGACGCACGTTGCCGTGCAACCGTCGGTGAGGTCGGAAACCAGGATCAGATCAACATCCGTTGGGGCAAGGCCGGCCGTATGCGCTGGAAGGGCTGGCGCCCGACTGTCCGCGGTGTTGTCATGAACCCGGTCGACCACCCGCACGGTGGTGGTGAGGGTAAGACCTCCGGTGGTCGCCACCCGGTTTCCCCGTGGGGCCAGAAGGAAGGCCGCACCCGTAAGCCGAACCGTCCAAGCGACCAGCTGATCGTTCGTCGCCGTCGTACCAACAAGAATAAGAAGCGCTAAGGAGGGAACTGAGAATGCCACGCAGCCTTAAGAAGGGCCCGTTCGTCGATGAGCACCTCCTCGCGAAGGTCGATGCACAGAACGAGAAGGGCACCAAGCAGGTCATTAAGACCTGGTCTCGCCGCTCCACGATTCTCCCCGATTTCATCGGCCACACCTTCGCCGTTCACGACGGCCGCAAGCACGTGCCGGTGTTCGTGGATGACTCTATGGTCGGCCACAAGCTGGGCGAATTCGCCCCGACCAAGACCTTCAAGGGTCACGTCAAGGATGACAAGAAGGGACGTCGATAAGCCATGAGCAACGACATTACTTCTGCACGCGCAACTGCGCGCTTCGTCCGCGTTACTCCGATGAAGGCACGTCGCGTCCTGGACACCGTTCGCGGTAAGTCCGTCGACGAGGCACTGAACATCCTGGAGTACGCTCCGCAGGGTGCTGCTGATCCGGTCGCCAAGGTTGTTGCGTCTGCAGCTGCAAACGCTGAGAACAACTTCGGCCTGGACCGTCGTACTCTGGTCATCTCCGAGGCTTACGCCAACGAGGGACCGACCATGAAGCGCTTCCGCCCGCGTGCGCAGGGCCGTGCTTTCCACGTCCGCAAGCGCACCAGCCACATCACCGTGGTCGTCGAGAGCCAGAAGGAAGGTGACCGATAGTGGGACAGAAGATCCATCCACACGGTCTTCGCCTCGGTATTTCCAGCGACTGGAAGTCCCGCTGGTACGCCGACAAGCAGTACGCTGACTACCTGGCCGAGGACATCAAGATCCGCGATCTGCTGTCCACCGGTCTTGAGCGCGCCGGCATCTCCGATGTCGTTATCGAGCGCACCCGTGACCGCGTGCGTGTGGACATCCACACGGCACGCCCGGGCATTGTTATCGGTCGTCGTGGCTCCGAGGCTGACCGCATCCGCGGCCAGCTCGAGAAGCTCACCGGCAAGCAGGTTCAGCTGAACATCCTCGAGGTCAAGAACATTGACGCGGATGCGAAGCTGGTCGCTCAGTCCATCGCTGAGCAGCTCGCCAACCGTGTCGCTTTCCGTCGTGCAATGCGCAAGGCTATCCAGTCTGCAATGCGTCAGCCGCACGTCAAGGGCATCAAGGTTGTCTGCTCCGGTCGTCTCGGCGGTGCCGAGATGGGCCGCACCGAGCGCTACCACGAGGGTCGCGTTCCGCTGCACACCCTGCGTGCGGAGATCGACTACGGCACCCACGAGGCTCACACCACCTTCGGCCGCATTGGCGTCAAGGTGTGGATCTACAAGGGTGACGTGATCGGTGGCCGTCGCGAGTCCGAGATCAACGCCGGCAACGACCGCCAGCGTCGCGGCAACGACCGTCCGCGTCGTGGTGGCAAGCGTCGTCAGCGTGCATCTGAGAAGAAGGAGGGCTAATTCATGCTCATCCCGAAGCGCGTTAAGTTCCGTCGCCAGCACCGCCCGACCCGTTCTGGTATGTCCAAGGGCGGCAACAAGGTGACTTTCGGTGACTACGGTCTCCAGGCTCTCGAGCCGGCCTACATCACCAACCGTCAGATTGAGGCAGCGCGTATTGCTATCAACCGCCACGTCAAGCGTGGTGGTAAGGTCTGGATCCAGATTTTCCCGGACCGTCCGCTGACCCAGAAGCCACTGGGTGTTCGTATGGGTTCCGGTAAGGGCCCGGTCGAGAAGTGGGTAGCAAACGTCAAGCCGGGTCGCATCATGTTCGAGATGTCCTACCCGGACGAGGCAACTGCTGTCGAGGCACTGAAGCGCGCAGGCGCTAAGCTGCCGATTAAGACCCGAATCGTTCGGAAGGAGGATCAGTACTGATGTCGAACGGCATTCCCGCCCACGAGCTTCGCTCGCTGGATAACGATGACCTGGTTGCCAAGCTCAAGGAGTCTAAGGAGGAGCTGTTCAACCTCCGTTTCCAGAGCGCTACCGGTCAGCTGACCAACAACCGCCGTCTCCGCACTGTCCGCAAGGATATTGCTCGCATTTACACCGTTATGCGTGAGCGCGAGCTCGGCCTGTCTGCTGCACCAACCGATGGTGATGCAGCATGAGTGAGGAAAACATGAACACCACCGAGGCTGGCGCACGCAAGGTGCGCACCGGTTACGTCGTGTCCGACAAGATGCAGAAGACCATCGTCGTCGAGCTCGAGGACCGCAAGCAGCACGCCCTGTACGGCAAGATCATGCGCACGAACTCTAAGGTCAAGGCGCATGACGAGAACGAAGAGGCTGGCGTGGGCGACCGCGTCCGCATCGAAGAGTGCCGTCCGCTCTCCAAGGACAAGCACTACCGCCTGATCGAGATCATCGAGAAGGCTAAGTAAGACCCGTCAGCTGAGCAATCAGCTTGGGCTTTACGACGAGAACCCCGCCGCGGGAAACACGAAAGTGTTTTCTGTGGCGGGGTTTTGTTTTTTTAGAAAGCCATGTTCCTTCGTATTTCTAGTCCTCTCAGTCCAGGTTTGATGGGTTTTTATCTCTGATAGCATTGGCCAGGATTTGTGCTTTGTGAGGGGAGAAGTTCGGTGACTACTGACGTGACCAGGATTGATGATCGAGATCTCGAGTCCGCGCTTCGCTCACATGACGTGGCTACGCTGTCGCGGCTCTTAACTGATATTGAGCCCAAGGCTGCCGCTCGAAAGATGCGCCGCCTCAGCCATGGGGAACGTGCGCTGTTCTACCGCACACTGCCGAAAGACACGGCGGTTGAAACCTTCGATGAGCTGAACTCGGCTCTGCAGGCGCACCTGATTGACAGTCTCCGTGATCCTGAAGTCACCGCAGTTTTCGCGGAGATGGAACCGGACGATCGAGCAGAGCTGCTCGACGAGCTTCCTGCGTCTGTCGCTGCAAAACTGCTTGCCGATCTGCCGGATGACGAGCGAGAGCTAACCAACATCGTCCTCGGTTACCCCGATGGTTCCATTGGGCGTCGGATGAGCCCGGAGCTGGTGTCGCTTCACGACGATATGACGGTGGGGGAGGCTCTGGAGACCGTCTACAAGCATCTGGATGATGCCGAATCCATCTACACGCTGCCGGTGTCGAACCGGAACCGTCGGCTGGTGGGCGTGGTTAGCCTTCGTGAACTGATGCGCGCCAGCAGTGATATCCATGTTGCGGCGATTTTGCGGAAGGCCGATTACGCAGAGGCGACCGAATCCGAAGAGAAGGTAGCCCGCATGTGCGCTGATCGTAAGCGCCTAGCTCTGCCGATTGTCGACAGCGAGCAGCGTGTTATCGGTCTGCTCACGGTCGACGACGCCCTCCGGATTCTGGAAGAGGCAGACTCCGAGGACCAAGCTCGTATTTCCGGTTCTGAGCCTCTGCGCTTGCCCTATCTCGCGACGCCCATTTTCGAGATTGTTCGCTCTCGTGTGGTGTGGCTGCTCGTGCTTGCTATCGGTGCAACATTGACCGTGCAAGTCCTGGAAACTTTCGAAGAGACTCTTTCTCAGATGGTGGTTCTCTCGGTATTTGTGCCGCTGCTGATCGGTACAGGTGGCAATACCGGTAACCAGGCAGCAACCACGATTACGCGTGCGTTGGCGCTGGGGGATGTCCAACCCCGCGATATATTCAAAGTCATTCTCCGCGAGGTGAGAGTCGGTGCCTTCCTCGGTTTATTGCTTGGTACTCTCGGCCTGCTATTGGCTGGCTTGGTTTACGGCTGGGACATCGGCCTAGTGATTGGTCTGACGCTGCTGGGTATTTGTACTCTCGCGGCAACTGTCGGCGGCATTATGCCGCTGATTGGTAAGAAGTTCGGTATTGACCCGGCGGTCTTCGCTAACCCGTTCATTACCACGCTTGTTGATGCCTCCGGCCTGATCATCTACTTCCTGATTGCTAAGTCGGTTTTGGGAATCTAGTCCCGTCGCGCAGGGGACGTCGGCGGTATAGAAAAGAGACCAACCGCGCCATAATGGTGGCCATGAACAATGGCAACCATAATCACCGCACTTGGAAAGAAATTATCGCCGCCGATCCGCAGCATTCCCGCCGCTACGCCAACCGCTGGCGGGGATTCGTGCGCGAGGGCCGCGATATTGACGGCGAGGCGCGGTTGGTGGATGCAATGGCGCCACGCCACGCTCGAATCCTGGATGCCGGCTGTGGGCAGGGGCGCGTCGGCGGTTACCTGGCGAAGGCTAGTCATCGAGTCGTCGGTGTCGACGTCGACCCCTATCTCATCGACGAGGCAAAGCGACAGTTCCCGGATGCGACGTGGTTGGTAGGGGACTTGGCGCAATTGCCGCATGTGCTTGACGACGGGCTGGAGAACACACCCCACGATGACACGGCATCCGCCTTCGACGTCATCATTTGCCCCGGCAATGTGCTCACTTTCGTAGCGCCAGAAGACCGCGCGAAGGTACTGCAGGGCTTCGCGAAGATGCTGAATCCGGAGAACGGTCGTGCCATTATCGGCTTCGGCGCTGGCCGTGGTTGGGACTTTGCCGATTTTGAAACCACTGCGCAGAAGGCTGGGCTCACCGTGATTCAGCGTTATTCCACGTGGGATCTTCGTCCCTTTGACGATGAGTCTCAATTCCTGGTCGCAGTGCTTGAGCGAGCTAAATAGAGCGGGCCAAGCAGCGCGGACTAGGAATCCTTAGCCAGGAGTTCTTCGACCTCGATTTTCGTCGGCGGCTGCGCTCCCTTGCGGGACACAGTGATGGCAGCCGCAGCGGCCGCATAGTGCAGAATCTCGCGCCACTGATCTGGTGATACGGAAGTCAGGTCAGCGACTGTTAGGCCACGCTCGTCGAACTGTGCCAACAGCGCGCCCATAATTGTGTCCCCAGCACCGATGGTGTCAACGACATTCGCGTTGACGGCTGGGACATCGATGCGGTTTCCGTCGGCAAGCAAAGTGAGCCCATCGCCACCTCGGGTGATGACAGCGGCCGGAACTTTAGTCAGCGCCTCTTCGCCAAGGAACTCGACTTCCTCATCCGAGAGCTTCAACAAATTGACGTAGGGGAGCAAGCCCATGAGGAATTCGCGGTGTGCATCCGTTGCGTACATGGGGCGAATGTTCGGGTCCAAAGCGACTAGGGTGTCGTTGGCTGCGAACTGCTTGAGCAATTCCGCGTATCGGCTGGCACCCGGTTCCAGCGCCAGCGACAGCGTGCCAAAACATTTGATATTCGCATCGATGAGCTTCGGCTCCACAAGTGGGGTGGCCGTGCCGTCGGTGTAAAAGGTGTATGTTGCAGAGCGATCGTCGTGGATGGTGGTTACCGCCAGAATGGTCGGCTCTGGGCCACGCTGAACGTAAGTGGTGTCGACCCCTTCGGTTTCCAAGTGCTTGACTAGCTCATTTCCGAATCCATCCGTAGACAGGCGGGACTGGAAAATAACATCCGCACCGAGGCGAGAGGCCGTGACCGCGACGTTGTAGGGGCCTCCGCCTAGCGCCGGCACGTGGTTATTGAGGCTGCCAGGAGATACCGGAACGAGGTCAACCAGACCTTCGCCGCAAACACAAATAGCCATGACTTCAATAATATCGGGGGGGGTATGACCTATCGGCCGAATTACCATCTGTCACCGCCACAGGGCCGACTGAATGACCCGAATGGCCTTTTCGTGGACGGCGAGACACTGCATGTGTTCTACCAGCATGATCCATGCTTTCCACATGCGCCGAAGAGAACTGGGTGGGGGCATGCGTCCGCGTCGCTCACGACAGCCGAGCGGTGGCGTCATCATCCAGATGCGCTGTATCCGGACATGCCCTATGACAAGCATGGTTGTTATTCGGGCGGCGCGGCTGTTGATGGTGATGATGTGTGGCTCTTTTATACCGGAAACTTGAAGGCAGACGGACGCCGTATACCATCGCAGAACCGCGTCCGTGCGCTTGCTCCCTCCGGCCCGGAGGGTGGGATTCATCTTGCCGATTCTGGTTATCTCATGGATTCTGGCAACGATTGAGAAGTTCTTCCATAAGCGTCTCAAGGGCACTGTCGACTTTATGCTGACACCACTGTTGACGTTGCTCATCACTGGTTTCATCACCTTTGCCGCCATTGGTCCAGTACTGCGCACTGCAGGTGAATGGCTGGGTATTGGTCTTGCAAATCTGTACGAATTCGCGGGACCTGTGGGCGGCTTCTTGTTCGGCTTGGTTTACTCGCCAATTGTCATTACTGGCCTGCACCAGTCCTTCCCACCAATCGAGTACATGCTGTGGGACCAGGGCGGCTCGTTCATTTTCGCGACGGCATCGATGGCCAATATTGCCCAAGGTGGTGCCGCGCTGGCAGTGTACTTCCTGGCCAAGAGTGAGAAGCTTAAAGGTCTGGCTGGCGCCTCCGGTATGTCGGCGCTATTCGGTATTACCGAGCCGGCCATCTTCGGTGTGAACCTACGTTTGCGCTGGCCGTTTTACATCGGCATGGGTGCCTCGGCCATTGCCTCAACCATGAAGGACGAGCCGAAGTCAGAAACTGCTGCGAAACCTGCTGTTACCGCAGAGAAGAAGTAAATCTGCCTCTCTTCGACGGTGAATCGCAGTTCCTGGTTGCAGCGCCTAAGGGGGGGGTAGGGCGCTGTGACCGTCGTAAAGCGGTTGCGATTCCGCGTCAGCCTGTCGATATTCTTTTATGCGAATAACTGCAATTAACGGCACGCAGGGAAAGGCTTCGGCGGTGACGCTATACGAAACGCTGGATACGGCTGGCGACAAGAAACAGGAACTGTTGACGCAGGACTACGGACGATTTGCCGTGCGAGCGGTCCTGGCGGGTATGTACCTGACGCTCGGAACGGCCTTCGCTGCGGTCGCTGGTCAAGTGGCAGAGGGCGTCGCGCCGGGGACTGGGGGACTGGTCTTTGCGTGCCTATTCGGGCTTGGGCTGTTCGCCATTGTGGTGCTCGGTGCAGAGCTTGCGACCGGCAGCATGATGTTTGTGTCCTGGTCCGCCGCACGCGGGCGCATGGCGTGGGGAGTTGCCTTTCGAATGGTGGCCGTCGCTACGTTCTACAACTTCATCGGTGCGGCGATTGTGGCGCTGGTGCTCAGCCAGAGCGCCAAGCTCGGTGGGATCGATGACACACATCTGATTTCCACCTTGACTGAGGGGAAGCTGGCCAAGCCGTTCTTCGGTGCCTTCGTAGAGGCGATGGGTGCGAACTTCGTGGTCAATATGGCTGTCTTAGGTGCGCTACAAGCCAAGGAAATCATTTCGAAGTTCGTTGTGATTCTGCCGATCATTGCAGTGTTCGTCGGGCTCGGACTCGAGCACGTGATTGCGAACTTCTCGTTGTTTTCCTTGGCCTTTTTCGCTGATCCGCATCCTGCAGGCTTCGATGGTCTGCACATTACTGTTAACTGGGTGGCCGTGTGGCTGGGCAACTTCGTAGGTGGTGGCCTGGGAATCGGCGCGGTCTACGCCTGGTTGAACCAGACGAAGACCAGCTATGTTGACTAGTTTTTGAGCTTCGCCGCGTGCTAACCGGGCACCTATCTGACGGTCTATCCGACAGCCTGCCCGAAGAGCAGACCGACGAAGTAGGACACAATCAAACCGAGCGCACCACCAATTATCAGGCGCAGAGCAGCCTTGCCGGAGTGCGTGGAGCTGAGCTTGGCGCTGATGTAGCCGGTTAGAGCCAGAGTCACGATGGTGACAACAGTGACTGCGATTGCGCCAGAAGTGGGGCCGGTGAAAACCAGTGCCGCAATCATCGGCAGGATGGCGCCGAGTAGGAACGACAGTGCCGAAGAACCGGCAGCAGCCCAGGGGTTGGTAAGTTCCTCACCGTCAATGCCCAATTCCAGCTTTAGGTGAGCCGCCAGCGGATCGCTTTGTGCGATGCCGTGGGCAGCATCTTCGGCGATATGTTCTGGGATGCCGTAGCTAGAGAGAATCCCCACGAGCTCTTTATGCTCTTCATCTGGAAAGTCTTTAAGCTCGGCCTTTTCTTTGGCAATCAGTGCCCGCTCAGTATCGCGCTGGGTTGAAACCGAGACGTATTCACCCAGGGCCATCGAGATAGCCCCAGCGATAACGGCCGCGGCGCCAGCAGTCAGAATGGCTTCGCGAGAGGAACCTGCTGCAATCACACTGAGCAAGATTAGAGCAGTGGAGACGATACCGTCGTTGGCTCCGAGGACTCCGGCGCGAAGCCAGTTGAGCTTCGCCGACTCAGATGCCTTATGTGGTTCATGAGGATGTGCATGCGTGGTCATGGCAGGACCTTTCTCCCATGTCAGCCCCATGCCTACGGGTGGTACGAGGCCTCACCATCGATTTAATGCCGATTCGGGCACATTCTCAACCAGTGAAGTGAAACGCGGGGAGTCCTCTCGCGCGCGTAGCTCTTATGGAAGTCGGTGTGAGCGTTTGTGGAGGTCGGCGCGCGTCAATGTCAACACCGCGGTCAGTGCAATCAATGCACAGGTCAACATCGAAATAGCCATCGAGAGGGGAAGATTGGAACCAAGCCCCACCAACGGGGAAACCGTGGCGGCCGCGAGGAACTGTGTGAAGCCCATGAGACCGGAACCTGAGCCAATTCCGATATCTCGAACCTCCTCAATTCCGAGTGCCGTGGCATTGGCGAAGATTAGCGGCATCATCGGTACCGTAATGAACAGCAACAGCCAAGTAGTGAAGAAGGTAATCCCGACGAGGGCATTAATAATCAGGCCTATCGACGTCACGAGCATGACCGTAAGGGCAACTAAAATGCCTTTGCGGGGATGAAGCCGGTTGATCATCTTGCCGTTGAGGATTGACACAAATGTCAACATCGCTGCATTGGATGCGAACACGAGAGAAAACTGAGTAGGGGTGAGCCCCAGCAGCTCCTGGAAGATAAAGGGTGACGCAGCGATATAGGAAAACATCACCGAGAAGCCACCAGCGAAAGCCAACAAGTAGCCGACAAATACTGGCCGCCGCAGCAGCCTGCCAGTATTGGGCAGGAGATTGCGCAGAGCGCCTGTGGAGCGTCGCTCAGGCGGCAGGGTTTCCGGAACCATCAGGATCACAATCGCGACCATCGCGACGTTGATGGCTGCGAGAAACCAGAACACGCTGCGCCAGCCGAATGCGGGGCCTAGAAAACCGCCCACAAGGGGAGCGATTGCCGGGGCGATGGAGGAAATGCCCATCAGCGTGGAGAAAGCTCTCGCTGATGCCTTGCCCGTCAAGAGGTCTGGTACTACAGAACGAGCCAGAACAACTGTGGAGCCACCAGCTAACCCCTGGAACAGGCGCATTGCAATAAGCGTGCCAATATTCGGTGCTACTGCACAGAGGATTGACGAGCCCAAGAACACCAAAGTCGCAATGAGAAGCAGCTTCTTGCGGCCCAAACTATCGGAGAGAGCGCCAATGACGAGCTGTCCAGCAGCCATGCCAATCATGAAGGTTGTCAGCGTGAGCTGAACCATCGACTCGGTCGTGGAGAACTCGCGTGCAATCTCCACGAAGGATGCCAGATATGTATCTGCGCCGAACGGGGCGGCGGCGGATAATAAGGCCAAGCCGGCAAGTAGCGATACCGGCAGCGTCTGTGCTGGCTGTGTCTGAGCGCTCCCGGAATGTTGATTTGTCACTGTCTCAGTATAGGGTTGCCGCACAAGGCATAAACCATGTTGGGGGCATGAAACTAAGGGATTTTGTTGTCCCGCACGAACGTGCCATAATACACAGGTTGCGCGAAGCGACTGCGTGCTGCTCTCAACGGTCTAGAACCGTAGTAAGCACGAGGTCAAAGCGATAGGAAAGCTACCTCTAGCAGGTGCTTCCGTCGTAAAGCGTAAACGCAAGACATAAAGACCGCGTGCGTTTAGGACGGAAATCTGACGCACAATGCAACCAGGTCAGGAGAAACGCAGTGATTCAGCAGGAATCCCGTCTGCGCGTTGCCGACAACACTGGTGCACGTGAAATTCTGTGCATCCGCGTTCTCGGTGGCTCGACCCGACGCTTCGCTGGCATTGGCGACACCATTGTCGCAACTGTCAAGGAAGCTACTCCGGGCGGCAACGTCAAGGCAGGCGAAATTGTTAAGGCAGTTATCGTCCGTGCGAAGAAGGAGACCCGTCGTCCGGATGGCTCCTACATCTCGTTCGACGAGAATGCAGCTGTCATCATCAAGGCCGACGGTGAGCCAAAGGGCACCCGTATTTTCGGCCCGGTCGCGCGTGAGCTGCGTGACAAGAAGTTCATGAAGATTGTCTCGCTCGCACCGGAGGTGATTTAAGTGAAGATCCGTAAGGGCGATACCGTGCTGGTTATCTCCGGTCCGGACAAGGGTGCTCAGGGCAAGGTCATCGAGGCCTACCCGAAGCGCGACAAGGTCATGGTCGAGGGCGTTAACCGTATCAAGAAGCACGTTGCAAACTCCGCTGCGGAGCGCGGCGCTTCCTCGGGTGGCATTGTCACTCAGGAAGCTCCGATTCACGTGTCGAACGTCATGCTGGTCGACGAAGATGGTACCCCGACTCGCGTCGGTTACCGCTTCGATGAGGACGGCAAGAAGGTTCGCATCTCCCGCCGTACCGGGAAGGACATCTAAGCATGAGCGAAAATTACACCCCTCGTCTGAAGGCCCGTTACCGCGATGAGATTCGCGGCAAGATGCAGGAAGAGTTCTCCTACGAGAACGTCATGCAGATTCCGGGCGTCACCAAGGTCGTCGTCAACATGGGCGTCGGCGCTGCTGCTCAGGACAAGAAGCAGATCAACGGTGCTATCAACGACCTGACTCTGATTACCGGTCAGAAGCCGGAGACCCGTCGTGCTCGCAAGTCGATCGCTAACTTCAAGCTCCGTGAAGGCGATGCCATCGGCGCTCGCGTCACCCTGCGTGGCGACCGTATGTGGGAGTTCCTGGATCGTCTGCTGACCGTGGCTCTGCCGCGAATCCGCGACTTCCGCGGTCTGTCTGATCAGCAGTTCGATGGTCACGGTAACTACACCTTCGGCCTGTCTGAGCAGACCATGTTCTACGAGATCGACGTTGACAAGATCGACCGCCCGCGCGGTATGGACATCACCGTCGTGACCACCGCTACCAACAACGAGGAAGGCCGCGCGCTGCTGCGCGAGCTGGGCTTCCCGTTCAAGAAGTAGTTTTGCCTCTTCGGTAGCTTTTGCCTGAAGCCCCGGATGCCGCTTGGCCTCCGGGGCTTTTTGCTGCTCTGTTAACTGCTTATGTTCGTGGGGGAGTGAGGTCGCTGTGCGGGGCCTGCGTAAAAGTTACCAGTGTTGCTGGTGGGAAAGTTGACCCTTTTTGGGGGTTGGAAATTAGTAAAGCCACAAGGTTTCTCAGTTGAAAGTTAGGCGTTTGTGATGATTTCGTTGTAAACTGCCATTCGTCATAGTGACGGCCGCCAAAATGCATTGTGGTCGTTATCAATTTGGGCAAGACTTAAGTGACTTCAGCTTCTGTGTGATTGAGCCAGTGGTTCTACACAGAGCGGTTCTTAAGTTAAAACGCAAAGGGATTAACTACATGAAGAACTTCTCCGTGGCCGTCCGCTCGGCTGCTATTGCAACTGTTGCGGCTCTGGGTCTGAGCTTGGGTGCAGGTGCTGCCAACGCACAGCCGGCACTGCCGGAAATGCCGAACATTCCGATTCCGGGTATCGGCGACACCGGCCCGAAGGGCGTCAAGCAGATCGTCACCTTCGGTGACTCCTTCACCGCTAATGCCGGTAAGGGTGGCCCGCGTGGCCTGGCGCCGGGGCAGAACGTACTGGTCGCCAACTGCGCTACCGACATGGAAAACTGGCCGAAGATCGCAGCTACGAAGCTGAACAAGTCCCTGGGTGACTGGTCCTGTAACGGTCTTGGCGGCTTCCCGGGTCAGCTCCTCGCATACCTGGAGGCTTCCATCCAGTACGGCGACATCGGAGAGGGCACCGAGAAGGTTGTCCTGATGTACGGCGGCATGGACTGGGTCCAGTGGGTTGACGTGGCAGGCGAGCTTGTCGCAAAGCCGGATCCGCAGGCTCCTTCCGCGTTCAAGCAGACGCTGCGTCAGTTCACTGACCGCGTCCACCAGGTTGCCCCGGGCGCTCAGGTCGTCCTGGCGTCGTACCCTGAGTACGCCACTGATGACCAGCTGTGCCTGGTGAACACCCCGAACCAGACCTTCCCGATCCCGGCACCGGGTGCCAGCGAGATCCAGGGTGCATTCCGTGACAGCATTCGCTCCGCATCTCACCACGTAGGTGCCGGCTTCATTGACGTCTACGAGGCAACCCTCGGCCACGGTACCTGCAACCCGAACCCGGATGAGCGCTTCGTCGCCGGTTTCGCAGACCCGGTGATGGGTCCGATGACCAACCACCCGACGGTGGCTGGTGAAAAGGCAATGGGTAACATCATCGCCGACCAGCTCTACTAATTTCCTCTAGCCGGCGCCATGTCGGCTAGGAATTGAGTTCCACCGCTAGTTGGTGGGGCTTCACGCCGCGAGCGGACTAACGTCCGTCTGCGGCGTTTTTGCATTTCGGCCTGTATTTGTTAGTATCACCAGGTCTGCCCTCTATAAGAGGTGCGGCAGTAAAAATGTAAGAACTTTGCTGTAGGCCCCTCGCCTCGCATCGTCTCTGGCGTCACCTGGGTGGCGAGCTGACTCGGCTATTGAACCGAGTTGGCGAACAGTAGCCCTTAAATCGCCGGAATCACGATATTGGAAATCGCTCCAACTTAAGCTTTTGCCGTGTGGCAGTTGCTGTTTGCGCGGTCATTGGAGTTAGCCACGAGGTGGGAAGGAACCGCAGCGAGAAAGGAAGCGGTCACTAACCATGACCATGACTGACCCAATCGCCGACATGCTGTCGCGCGTGCGCAACGCTAACAACGCGTACCACGACTCTGTCTCGATGCCGTCGTCCAAGCTGAAGGCTAACATCGCCGAGATTCTCAAGTCTGAGGGTTACATTGCGGACTACGCAGTCGAGGATGCCAAGGTCGGCAAGACCCTGACCCTGAACCTGAAGTACGGTCCGTCCCGCGAGCGTTCGATCGCTGGCGTGCGTCGCGTCTCCAAGCCGGGTCTGCGTGTTTACGCAAAGTCCACTAACCTGCCGAAGGTCCTCGGCGGCCTGGGCGTGGCTATCATCTCCACGTCTCAGGGCCTGCTGACTGACCGTCAGGCTTACGAGAAGAAGGTTGGCGGGGAAGTCCTCGCTTACGTCTGGTAAAGGGGGAACTACACAATGTCTCGTATTGGTAAGAACCCTGTCGTTGTCCCGGCAAACGTTACTGCCCAGGTCAACGGCCAGGACGTTTCCGTCAAGGGCCCGAAGGGCGAGCTGTCTGTCTCTATCCCGGCTCCAATTACCGTTGAGCTGAAGGACAATGAGATTGTGGTCAACCGCCCGGATGACCACCGTAAGAGCCGCTCCCTGCACGGCCTGTCCCGTTCGCTGATTAACAATATGGTTGTCGGTGTGACCGAGGGCTACACCATCAAGATGGAAATCTTCGGTGTCGGTTACCGTGTCGCCAAGAAGGGCAAGGACCTCGAGTTCTCCCTGGGCTACTCGCACCCAGTCCTGATCGAAGCACCGGAAGGTATCACCTTCGACGTCGACGGCACCACCAAGCTGTCGATCACAGGTATTGATAAGCAGCAGGTCGGACAGCTCGCAGCTAACATCCGTCGTCTGCGTAAGGATGATCCTTACAAGGGCAAGGGCATTCGTTACGATGGCGAGCAGATCCGTCGCAAGATCGGAAAGACGGGTAAGTAATGAGCAACACCAACGAAAAGCGCCTCCCGGTAGGCAAGGACATCTCGACTCGTCGTCGTGTCGCCCGCGCCCGCCGTCACGCACGCTTGCGCAAGAACGTCCGCGGCACCTCCGAGGCACCGCGCCTCGTCGTGCACCGCTCTTCCCGCCACATCACCGCTCAGGTTATCGACGACTCCATCGGTCGTACCCTGGCAGCTGCTTCCACTCTGGACGCAGATCTCCGTGGCTTCGAGGGCGACAAGAAGGCCAAGAGCGCCAAGGTCGGCGAGTTGATTGCTGCTCGCGCTAAGGATGCTGGCATCGAGAAGGTCGTTTTCGACCGCGGTGGCTACCAGTACCACGGCCGCGTTGCTGCTCTGGCCGAGGCTGCCCGTGAAGGTGGTCTGAAGTTCTAATGCGCACTTACAAGTCCAACGGAAGGAATGCGTGATGTCGGAACGCGATAAGCGCGAAGGCGGACGTAACTCCGCTGACAACAAGAACAACAACCGTCGTGGTGGCCGCGGTAACGACCGTCGCCAGCAGGACGAGCGTTCGCAGTACATCGAGCGCGTAGTAACTATCAACCGAGTTTCCAAGGTCGTCAAGGGTGGTCGTCGCTTCAGCTTCACCGCTCTGGTCATCGTCGGTGACGGCGAGGGCATGGTCGGCGTCGGCTACGGCAAGGCCAAGGAAGTACCGGCAGCTATCCAGAAGGGTGCTGAAGAGGCTCGTAAGAACTTCTTCCGCGTCCCGATGATTGCTGGCACCATTACCCACCCGGTTCAGGGTGAGACCGCTGCTGGCATCGTCCTGCTGCGCCCGGCTGCTCCGGGTACCGGTCTGATTGCCGGCGGCGCTGTCCGCCCGGTTCTCGAGTGCGCCGGTGTTCAGGATGTTCTGTCCAAGTCGCTGGGTACCAACAACTCCATCAACGTTGTTCACGCAACCGTTGATGCCCTCAAGCAGCTGGTTCGCCCTGAAGAGGTCGCCGCACGTCGTGGCAAGTCCCTCGAAGAGGTCACCCCAGCACGTATGCTGCGCGCACGCGCAGGTCAGGGAGCGTGATTTCCATGGCACTGAAGATTACCCAGGTCCGTGGTACCGCTGGTACCAAGCAGAACCAGAAGGATTCGCTGCGCACCCTCGGCCTGAAGCGCATCAACGATTCCGCCGTTCGCCCGGATACTCCGGCTGTGCGCGGTCTCGTGAACGTTGTGCGTCACCTGGTCGAGGTTGAAGAAGTAGCGGGGGAGTAGGTAAACCATGAGCGAACCAATTAAGCTCCACGACTTGGCCCCGGCTCCGGGTGCTAAGAAGAAGAAGACTCGCGTCGGCCGTGGTGAGGCTTCCAAGGGTAAGACCGCTGGTCGCGGCACCAAGGGCACCAAGGCCCGCAAGCAGGTTTCGGCAGCATTCGAGGGTGGCCAGATGCCACTTCACATGCGTCTGCCGAAGTTGAAGGGCTTCAAGAACCCGGCGAAGGTCACCTTCCAGGTGGTCAACGTTTCGGATCTGGAGCGTCTGTTCCCGAACGGTGGCGACGTCACCATCGCCGACCTGGTTGCAAAGGGCGCTGTCCGCGCTAACCAGCCGGTGAAGGTCCTCGGCGACGGCGACATCAACGTCTCCGTCAACGTCACCGCAACCAAGTTCTCGGGCTCCGCAAAGTCCAAGATCGAGGCTGCAGGCGGCTCTGTCACTGAGGCCTAAAGCATTTAAGCTTTAACAAAAGAGCTCTTAACCCAAGTGGTTAAGAGCTCTTTTTGTATTGAGGGGGAGGAAAGGGGAGGGGAGGGCAGCGCAAACCGCCCGCTTACAGCAGGCCGGTGTGGCGCAGAGCCTGCTCCAGTCGGTCGATGTCAGCGTCCGTATGGAGCGCGGTAATGGTCAATCGCAACATTGCCTCACCACGGGGAACCGTCGGGTAGCGAATCGCAGGTATGTACACGCCTAGCTCCGCCAACCGTGCTGAGGCGTCCATCGCTTCGGCCTCGTCGCCAACGGGCAGTGGGATGATTGCAGATGCGGGGTCTGACTGTGCGTCAACCAGGGAGCGGACGCGCGCAATATTACGCTGCAATCGCTTGACGACGTCCCCAGCCTCCAACTGCTTCAACGCGGCGCGGATAGCTGCGACGGAACCGGGGTTCATCGACGTTGAGTACACGAAGCTACGGGCTTGATTGCGTAGCAGGTCGCCAACTGGTGCGGAGCAGAGAACGTATCCTCCTTCGACACCGAGAGCCTTGCTCGCGGTGCCGACCACAATGTCCGGGTGAATGCCCAGGTGCGCTGCGGTGCCACGGCCTTGCTCTCCGATAACGCCGACGCCGTGGGCGTCGTCAAGCATCAACCATGCGTTGTGACGGCGACAGGTGCGCTCGAGTGCGGGGCCGTCGATGACCTCGCCTGACATGGAGAACACGGAGTCGGAGATGACAAGCTTGTGGCGGGCGCTCGATGCTGCGAGGAGACGGTCGAGTGCCTGGTAGTCAGCATGTGGAAAGACCGTGACGTTAGCTCGGGCATTGCGGCACCCGTCGATGATGGAAGCATGGTTGGCGGCGTCGGAGAAGATTTCCACGTCGGCGGTGGCGATGGCAGCGATGGTTGAGTGGTTCGCCTGGTAGCCAGTCGCAAAGAGAACGGCATCGTCGAAACCGAAGAACTGCGCCAGTTCATTCTCAAGTGCGCTGTGGATGCTAGTGCCGGTGGTCAGGCGAGAGCCGCCGGACCCGGTGCCGAAATGTCCAATTGCCTCGGTGGCAGCTGAGATGAGTTCAGGGTGCGTGGACAGGCCGAGGTAGTCCGAAGAAGAAAACAGTAGATAGTCGGTTCCGTCAATTCGGCTGTGTGGCAGTTGTCCGGTTTCGAAAGTGCGCAGTGTGCGGGCAAGCCCTTCAGCGGCCCAGGCCGAGTTCCTTTGGGCGGCGATTGCTGAGAGGTCGCTGTTGGGGGCGGTCACGTCCGGCGAGGAACTGGCGTCAGCTGGGAGCTCGACGTAGACCGGCGCGTTCTCCAGGTAATCGATTAGCTCGGGGATATCGGTGCCGGGTTCAACGATGAAGATGCGAGTACCAAGAGTGCTGCCGTGGTCCTTGATATTGGGGATACGGTGAAAGATTCCGTCCAGCGCCAGATATCCCCGCGTGTAAAAGGGGTCATCGGAGAGGCAGATTTCTGCGACGATACCCGGGGCGCTGTGAACCTTAGATGCGAGGATGAGCGCCTCGTGAAAATGATCCTTGGTGCAGTCCTTACTGGGGTGCGAGATGGCATCAAAAGTGGAAACCCGTACACCACGGGCAGGATTTGGGTCGAGCCGTTCACCGGAGGAGGCATCGATGAGAGCGGCACCGCGGAGACCTGTGAGTGAATAGGCCATTTCGACGGCGATGTCGGCTGCTTGTATGCCTGCAGCGTGTAGGCGTTGAGCAATGAGATTGCGTGCGTCCTCAGGGCTGGGGTTCGACTCTAGAAAGGGAGTCAACGCGGACACGGTGCCGATAGTCGACTCTTCAACCTTGTCCACAGTGATGTGAATTGTGTCGGCTCGACCCTTGTCGTGGTGAAGTGCACGGCTAGTCATTGCAGAAGCCAGCTGAGGTAGTTCGACGGCCGGTGCAAGACGCTCAGCGCCAGAGATATGGCAGCCATCGGCGCTGGATCGCATGCGGATGCTGTAGGTACTCACAGAGCAAAACTTTAACACTGTTCAAGTTTTGTCTGGGAAAATTGGGTGAGGCACAGTGAGGGGGCGTGGGCTCAGAGGGGAGGGGGCGCTGGGATCGTCGTCAAGCGAAAAGAGGTGATTGGCGGGGCGCTGTACTAACGGTGATATGGAGGTGTATTGCGACGATGTGGAGAAACGCTGGTAGACTCACTACGTCAAATACTGTCAATTAAAGGTTTGAGGAATACGTCATCCGCGTTGCTTAACTAAAACGGGAGACTACTGGCGGATAAGCGGGTAAGTCTTTCGGGAAAAGCGTGGGAGAAGCGGATTTCTTGACCTCGGGAGGATGCACGTGGCTTCCGGTCTCATTGCGGCGTTGCGCGATCCCGATTTGCGTAAGAAGATCTTCTTCACTCTGACGATGATCATTCTGTACCGAATCGGCTCGCAGATTCCAACCCCTGGTATCGACTACCAGTTGGTCAACGCGCAGCTCGAGCAGATTTCGAAAGATCAGTCCAGCGTTTACTCGCTGATTAACCTGTTCTCAGGTGGCGCTCTGCTGCAGATGGCGATTTTCGGCATCGGCATTATGCCGTACATTACGGCCTCGATTATCGTCCAGCTGCTCACGGTGGTGATTCCACACTTCGAGCAGTTGAAGAAGGAAGGGCAGTCGGGTCAGACAAAGATGACCCAGTACACCCGCTACCTCACAGTGGCGTTGGCGTTGCTGCAGTCTGCAGGCATTGTGGCCATGGCAGACCGAGGTGCCCTGCTGGGTGGCTCGCAGTCGCTGCTGGTTAAGGATGCGGGTGTCTTTGACCTCGTGGTGATGGTCGTTGTGATGACCTCCGGTGCCGTGCTGGTCATGTGGATGGGTGAGCTCATCACTGACCGAGGCGTCGGCAACGGTATGTCGCTGCTGATTTTCTCCGGTATCGCCGCTGGTATGCCGGCGCAGGGAGCGAACATTCTGCGCTCCACCACCGGTGTCGTGTTCGCCACCGTGATTGTTGCCGTGCTGATTCTCATCATCGGCGTTATTTTCATTGAGCAGGGACAGCGCCGTATTCCGGTGCAGTACGCAAAGCGCATGGTTGGTCGTCGCCAGTACGGCGGATCTTCCACCTACCTGCCGCTGAAGGTGAACCAGGCCGGTGTTATCCCTGTCATCTTCGCGTCCTCTCTGATTTACGTGCCGGTTCTGATTACCCAGATTGTTCAGTCCGGTCAGTCGAATCCGAACATGGACAACTGGTGGCAGCGCAATGTCATTCAGTACCTGCTGGCGCCGTCCAGTTGGCAGTACATTCTGCTGTTCTTCCTGATGATCATCTTCTTCTCCTTCTTCTACACCTCCGTGCAGTACGACCCGCACGAGCAGGCGGAGAACATGAAGAAATACGGTGGATTCATTCCGGGCTTCCGCCCGGGACGTCCGACTGCTGAATACCTGTCCTACGTCCTGATTCGCCTGCTGACTGTCGGCTCGCTGTACCTGGCGCTGATTGCTGTTCTGCCAAATGTCGCTCTTGATATGGGGCTTGGCGACGCGAACTCCGGTACAGGCGGTATGTTTGGAGGTACAGCCCTGCTGATTCTGGTCAGTGTTGCGCTGACGACGGTCAAGCAGGTTGAAAGCCAAATGATGCAACGTAACTACGAAGGGTTCTTGAAGTAATGCGACTCGTACTTGTAGGTCCTCCCGGTGCAGGCAAGGGCACTCAGGCAGCTATCCTCTCGGAGAAGCTCGGTGTCCCGCACATCTCCACCGGTGACCTGTTTCGCGCAAACATCGGTGAAGGCACTCCGCTCGGCATTGAGGCGAAGTCCTACATCGACGCCGGCAACCTTGTTCCGGACGACGTGACTGTGCGTATGGTCGAGTCCCGTCTGAATGAGGACGACGCTGCCAAGGGGTTCCTGTTGGATGGCTTCCCACGCACTGTTGGTCAGGCAGAAGAGCTGAAGCGTCTGCTGTCCAACCTCGGCACTGAGCTGGATGCGGTCGTACAGTTCGACGTTTCTGAGGATGTCGTCGTCGAGCGCATGCTGGCCCGTGGTCGCGCAGACGACACTGAAGAGGTCATCCGCAACCGCATGCATGTGTACACCAATGAGACCGCTCCTTTGCTGGATTACTACTCGGAGAAGATCATCAAGATTGCCGCTGAGGGATCCGTTGAGGAGATTAACGAGCGCACGATGGCTGAGCTGGAGAAGCTGAACTAGGCTCCTGGCACACCGGGTAACTAGACGCTCTAGCTTTTTCGCTGGCTGGGGCCGATGGGTTTGCCGGTTGTAGATGGTTGTTGAAGCCGCCCTTTCGAACCGTTGAGGTTTGGAAGGGCGGCTTTTGTGTGTGGCTGTTGGGGCTGGGGTGGGGCGGGGGGGGGGCAGCCGATAGTGAGGGCTACTGGAAGTCCTGAATGATTTCGTCGATAAGTGGCTGTGCGGCCTCGGCGCCAATATTCGCGAAAACGAACTCTTGGTAGATGCGGTTATCCTCGTCGATAACCATAACGAAAGGGGACCCCTTGCTGATGCCGCTAAATGCGTGCTTGCCGGGTAGCTCGTATGGTGCGTAGTTTTCGACGGACTCAGCCTTTTCGTTAATGCGCTCGACAGTGGCCGGGTCCTCGGCCGTACTGAGCATTGCGGTGCCACCGTCGCCAACTGCCATTACGCAGGTGAAGCCATGTACGCTCTCGCTGCCAAAAATGACGGGTTTAGAGTCATCCGACTCGACGCAGCTGCCAATCGCCTCCTTAATTGCATCAGGTGTGAAGTTTTGAATCGACTCAGGCAGTGCAGAGGCGCCCATGAAACCCGAGGTGCTTCCAGGGGCCTCCGGCGATTCCGTGGCAGGGGAAGTGGAGGGGACAGTCGGCGCTGGCGACGGTTCGGGGTTGCTTGAGCATGCGCCAATCAGGAAAAGCGAGCTGGCAGCAATAACAACGCCCGCAGTCTGCGCGGACTTCAACAGTGAATGCATGCCAGTTATCGTAGGGCAGCTCATCTTTGGGTGTAAATTTCTCGGAAGTAGCAGCGATCCGAGCGGCGCCCTCGTAGGTGGCGGGGTGCGGCTAGCCGGTGGTTCCCTTTTAAGTCAGAGTAGACTCAACCAGCGTGATGAGTTTTCCACGCCGCCGCAAAGTAGTTCCTGCCCGCACCGAGGGAGAATTGGATGCGATGCAAGCGGCCGGCGAGATTGTCGGTCGTGCATTGCTAGCCTGCCGAGACGCCGCTAAGCCAGGGGTCACCACGGCAGATCTCAATGAGATTGCGCACCAGGTCATTATCGATGCTGGCGCAACGCCGTCCTTCCTTGGCTATGAAGGCTTCCCGGCATCTGTCTGCGCATCAGTGAACGAAGTGATTGTCCACGGCATTCCGTCTTCGTCTACGGTTCTCGCCGATGGTGATTTAGTCTCAATTGACTGTGGCGCAATCCTGGATGGCTGGCACGGCGATTCGGCACTTACTTTCGGCGTCGGAAAGCTGAGTGACGATGTCGAAAAACTGAACATTGCGACATCAGAGGTCCTCGCCGAAGGTATTAAGGCCATGGTGCCGGGCGCTCGCCTCACCGATATTTCGTATGCGCTTGAAATGGCCACCCGTGAGGCTGAACTGCGCCACGATATTGAACTCGGCATCGTCGATGGGTACGGCGGGCACGGTATTGGGCGTGAGATGCACATGGACCCCTTCCTTCCCAACGAAGGCAAAGCTGGAAAGGGTCCCCGCATCGTCGAAGGCTCCGTATTGGCCATTGAACCGATGCTCATTCTCGGCGGCGAGTGGGGGAGTGATGAGCTTGACGACGGCTGGACGGTCGTCAGCGCCGATAGAATGCCGGCCTCCCATTGGGAGCACACAGTTGCCGCCACAGCGGACGGCCCCCGTATTTTGACTCCTCGAAATGAATAACTAGTGCGGGAGGGGCTACGCGAAAGGTCAGAATGTCGCCATAAAGGCTGCGATGAATTCTGAACGCGGAGAGAGAGTCCGCCTGCCATCGCTTGCAGGCGGTCCCATAGTGGTCGTATTTGGTAAAAACGCAGGTCGCGTGTAAAGTTGGGCGATGGTGTGGGCGCAGTGTCGCTGCAGTGATGATTATCCCTGCACGGAACTGCTAAAACACCAGGCAGAGTAGAGATTTCCCAACTGGTGCCGGGATTGTCCCGGGTATCCGCCAGAGAGACGTGGAGGACATGGCTAAAAAGGAAGGCGCAATTGAGGTTGAGGGTCGCGTCGTCGAACCCTTGCCGAACGCGATGTTCCGAGTGGAGCTGGACAACGGGCACAAGGTGCTCGCCCATATCAGTGGCAAGATGCGCCAGCACTACATCCGTATTCTCCCGGAAGACCGAGTCGTAGTGGAGCTTTCTCCGTACGATCTCGAGCGTGGGCGAATCGTCTACCGCTACAAGTAAATCGACCTGACCACTGTTGGTAGTGGTTATGGGCTTATTTACTAACTAGACAGAAACTCCACCGTCCTAGCTGCTTCTGGTGACGGCCGCGTGATGTTGAGACCGGGTGTCTCAGCAGATTAGCGCGGCGGTTCTTTATGAAAGCTTTTCCACAGAAGTAAGCGAGAATACCTCCGGCAACGGTGGCTGGAGCCTTTCTATAACACTTGCGCGACTCGGCGTCCGACCGAGTAAGCCGGGTCTGGGAAGGATGGCAGTGGAGTAAACCACCGCATCAACCGGAAGGAAATTGCCGTATGGCACGCCTTGCTGGAGTTGACCTGCCACGCAACAAGCGTATGGAGGTCGCTCTTACCTACATCTATGGCATCGGCCCCGCCCGTGCCAATGAGCTGCTGGAGAAGACCGGCATCTCTCCGGATCTGCGCACCGACGCTCTCACCGATGAGCAGGTTGCTGCGCTGCGTGACGTGATTGAAGCTACCTGGAAGGTCGAGGGTGACCTCCGCCGCCAGGTTCAGGCTGATATCCGCCGCAAGATTGAGATTGGTTCCTACCAGGGTCTGCGCCACCGTCGTGGCCTGCCGGTCCGTGGTCAGCGCACCAAGACCAATGCTCGTACGCGTAAGGGTCCGAAGAAGACGATCGCCGGAAAGAAGAAGTAAAACATGGCAGCTCCGAAGTCCGCACGCGGCCGTCGTACCGGCCGTCGCGTTGTAAAGAAGAACGTGGCTCAGGGCCACGCATACATCAAGTCCACCTTCAACAACACCATCGTGTCCATCACGGACCCGAAGGGCGCTGTTATCTCGTGGGCCTCCTCTGGTCACGTCGGTTTCAAGGGCTCTCGTAAGTCCACTCCGTTCGCTGCTCAGATGGCCGCCGAGAACGCTGCTCGTAAGGCCATGGAGCACGGTATGAAGAAGGTTGACGTTTTCGTTAAGGGTCCGGGTTCGGGCCGCGAAACCGCCATCCGTTCCCTCCAGGCCGCTGGCCTTGAGGTGTCCTCGATCTCGGATGTGACCCCTCAGCCGCACAACGGCTGCCGTCCGCCGAAGCGTCGTCGCGTCTAGGAATAGGGTAAGGAGAGAACAGAAATGGCCCGTTATACCGGTCCCGCAACCCGTAAGTCCCGTCGTCTCCGCGTCGACCTCGTCGGTGGCGACATGAACTTTGAGCGTCGTCCCTACCCTCCGGGGCAGGCTGGCCGCGCTCGTATCAAGGAGTCGGAGTACCTGCTCCAGCTCCAGGAGAAGCAGAAGGCACGTTTCACCTACGGCGTGATGGAGAAGCAGTTCCGTCGCTACTACGCCGAGGCTCACCGTCGTCCGGGCAAGACTGGCGATAACCTCGTCGTCCTGCTGGAGTCGCGTCTCGACAACGTTGTCTACCGCGCTGGTCTGGCTCGTACCCGTCGCCAGGCTCGTCAGCTGGTTTCCCACGGCCACTTCACCGTTAACGGTAAGAAGATCAACGTGCCGTCCTTCCAGGTAAGCCAGTACGACATCATCGACGTGCGCCCGAAGTCGCAGAAGATGATTTGGTTCGAAGAGGCACAGGAGAACCTGGTCGACGCTGTCGTCCCGGCATGGCTTCAGGTTGTTCCTGAGTCCCTGCGCATCCTCGTGCACCAGACCCCGGAACGCGCACAGATCGACATTCCGCTTCAGGAACAGCTGATCGTCGAGTTCTACTCGAAGTAATAACCAACTTCGCTTGCATCCATTCATTCCCTATGGCGTCATATAGCGGTCGCCACCTGGAGGATTTTCGAAAATGCTCATTTCCCAGCGCCCAACGCTGACTGAGGACTACATTGATTCCTCTCGCTCCCGGTTCGTTATCGAGCCGCTGGAGCCGGGTTTCGGTTACACCCTCGGTAACTCCCTTCGTCGTACGTTGCTGTCGTCCATTCCGGGCGCTGCAGTCACCAGCATCCGCATTGACGGTGTGCTGCACGAGTTCACCACTATCCCGGGCGTGAAGGAAGATGTCTCCGATATCATCCTGAACATCAAGGGTCTGGTGCTCTCGAGCGAGTTCGATGAGCCGGCTACCGTTTACCTGCGTCGCGAAGGTGCAGGCGCGGTGACCGCTGCAGACATTGAGTGCCCAGCAGGTGTGGAGATTCATAACCCGGACCACCACATCGCTACTCTCAATGATTCCGGTCGCTTGGATATTGAGATGATTGTTGAGCGTGGTCGTGGCTACGTGCCGGCGACCCCGAACTCCGGTGGCGAAATCGGCCGCATTCCGATGGACCAGATTTACTCGCCAGTTCTGAAGGTCAGCTACAAGGTGGAGGCTACTCGTGTTGAGCAGCGCACCGACTTTGACAAGCTGATCATCGATGTCGAGACCAAGAACTCGATCACCGCCCGCGACGCGATGGCGTCGGCAGGCAAGACTCTGGTTGAGCTGTTCGGTCTGGCACGTGAGCTGAACGAGGCTGCTGAGGGCATCGAGATTGGCCCGAGCCCGCGCGAGGCTGAGGATGTCGCTGCGTACCAGACTCCGATTGAGGATCTGGACTTCTCTATGCGCTCCTACAACTGCCTCAAGCGTGAGGAGATCCACACTGTCGGTGAGCTCGCTGCTCGTACCGAGTCGGATCTGCTGGATATCCGCAACTTCGGTGACAAGTCCATCAATGAGGTCAAGGAGAAGCTCGCTGAGCTTGGCCTCGCTCTGAAGGATTCCCCGAACAACTTCGACCCGGCTGCTGTCGCTGATTTGGACGCTGCCTCGGGCGATGACGCTGACTGGACTGATGGCGCAAGCGCTGGCTACGACGAGTAGTTCACCGACGCGACTTCATTAAAACGAGGAGATACCTATGCCTACCCCTAAGCAGGGTTCCCGTCTCGGCGGCTCCGCTTCGCACCAGAAGAAGATTCTGGCCAACCTCGCGAAGCAGCTCATCGAGCACGGCAAAATTAAGACCACCGACACCAAGGCCAAGCTGCT
Source organism: Corynebacterium sp. c8Ua_99 (assembly GCF_039907185.1). NCBI lineage: Bacteria > Bacillati > Actinomycetota > Actinomycetes > Mycobacteriales > Corynebacteriaceae > Corynebacterium > Corynebacterium sp. c8Ua_99. The sequence continues at coordinate 95,002 of NZ_JASBOG010000006.1, read as the reverse complement.
GCGTCCGTACGTTGAGAAGCTGATCACCAAGGCAAAGCGCGGCACTCTCGCAGATCGCCGCAACGTTGCAAAGCTGCTTAACGACAACTACGCAGTTAAGAAGCTGTTCGACGAGATCGGTCCGCAGTTCGCTGATCGCGACGGCGGCTACACCCGCATCATCAAGCTGGGTAACCGCAAGGGCGACAATGCCCCGATTTCTCTGATCGCTCTGGTTGAGGAAGAGACCGCAACTGCTGAGGCAACTCGCGCAACTCGCGCCGCTGCTTCCAAGCAGGCTGAAGAGGCAAAGGCCGAAGAGGCTGAGGCTACTGAGGCTGAGGCTGCAGAGGAGGAGTAATTCCCCTCGCCGACGGCTTCTGGCCTTCACAGCTTTGAACCCCCGTTGAGCAGTTCATATCTGAACGCTCTCCCGGGGGTTCTTTGTGCTTAACGACGGTGCATAGCGCCCGTCCCCAGTTCTGCCTCCGGTTACACCGACGGATTTCGCACCAACATTGAGAGCTATACGGAGACCCTGCGGTGGAAACTGCTGATTCTCTAATCCGGGGTCCCGGCTACAATCTGTTAACCGTGACATCACTTACTCCAACGACTCCGGATGCCCCGTGCGATTCTCCCGATCGTGCCGCTATGGGGAGCACCGACTCCGACCTGGTTCGGTTGCGTTTTGACATTGCTTATGACGGGACAGATTTCCACGGTTGGGCTGCTCAGCGCGATAAGCCCACGGGAGAACCGGTGCGGACTGTGCAGGCGACGTTGGAATCCACTCTGGAGAAGGTGTTGCGCACTCCAGTGCAACTGACTGTGGCCGGTCGTACAGATGCTGGTGTCCATGCCTCCGGGCAGGTGGCTCACGCAGATGTTCCTGTCTCCTGTTTAGACACACGTTCTATCGCAGGGGATCCGGGTAATTTGGTTCGTCGTGTAGCGCGACTATTGCCCGCGGACGTGACGCTTAGGGGCACCTCGTTTGCGCCCCCGGGTTTCGATGCCCGTTTTTCCGCGTTACGTCGGCACTATGTCTACCGTGTCACTAGTTGCGTCAGTGGCCCGCTTCCTACCCGTGCTCGCGATACGGCCCACTGGCGGCGGTCAGTGGACATCAACCGCATGCAGGTGGCGGCTGATGCCCTACTGGGGCTCAATGACTTTGCCGCTTTTTGCCGACACAAGCCGCATGCGACGACCACTAGAGATTTACAGCAGTTCCAGTGGTTCGACGTATCTACGCGGGAAGAACCAGAGCTGTACGAGGCCCATGTGACTGCCGACGCGTTCTGCTGGTCTATGGTGCGCTCACTGGTTGGGGCCTGCCTTAGTGTCGGTGAGGGGCGACGTGCGGTTGGATTCACTGAACAGTTGTTGAGTGAAGAGAAGCGTTCCCCGTTGGTCCCGGTGGCAGAGGCGCGTGGGCTCAGCCTGGTAGGTGTTGATTACCCCGGCGATGCTGATTTGGCGGCCAGGGCGGAGCAGACCCGCGAGCGTCGTGATGCCCGGACAGATGTGGACGAGGCTTAAATGTACAAGCTCTCGGTAATATTCCCTGAAGAAAGTGACCGTAGGAGGAGTGTTCGGTAGTGGTGTGGGCAATTGTTAGCTTGGTTGCGCTGCTCGTAATCCCCGGCGCTGTTGTAGTGCGAGCCAGCGGCGTTCGTACTCCGTGGGCTCTGGCCCTCGGTCCTGCGGTGACGTTTGGTATCGCAGGTACTGCAGGGTGGGCGCTCGGCGCTATCGATGTGCGCTTCACCTTGGTCAGTGCGTCTATCTGCTGGGCCGTGACACTACTTCTCGCGCTTTGCTGGAGTGGCGGCAGCGCTTTGATTCGGCGGCGGCGCGGTAGTGTCGATCGCTCAGTGTCGGCCGAGACGCAGCCGCCCGCCGCAAGTCGATGGCGCGAGTTGGGCTATGGGCTAATCGCAAGTATCGGGGTCATCATCGCAGCGGCGGTTCTCACGTGGAGCGCTATCGGCCGCATCGCTTCAATGTCCGAGGGGATGGCGACCATCCAGCAAGGCTGGGACACACTCTGGCATGCAAGTGTGCTCCGTTCGATTACGGAAGACGGCATGGCCTCGGCCACTAGGATGGGCGAGATCCAGAATGTGGAAACTCAGGCGGTGTCCTACTATCCCGCCGCATGGCATGCGTTCGGTGCGCTTTGGGTATTGATTGTCCGTCTACCAATCACCGAGGCAGTCAATTACCTCGGCATTATCATTCCGGCCGTGACCATACCCACGGCGGCTGCGGCGCTCACCTGGAGAATTATTGATCGCCGAAAGCTGTCCACTGCCGTTGCCGCGGGGGTTGCAGCGCTTGTTTCCGCAGCGCTTCCGGTATTGATGCCCGTCGGGGTCTTCGTGGGGGCCTGGCCGTACCAGGTCTCGATTGCACTAGCGATTACCGTTTTTGCCTTTGTTACGTCGCTCCCGCACGCACCTCAGCGCATCTTGAGCGCCGCGCTTTCGATAATCGGTATCGGAGAGCTCCATCCGGCATCGGTGCCTACAGTCGTTATGCTCGGTGCAATCTGGTGGTTGTGCTACCGCCTGCCGCGTCCCGCGCATCCTGAACTGGGTGCGGTTCGCGCCAGGCTTTACGACGTCGCGGTGATTGCAGCCGCCTTCGTGCCAGCAGTGGCAGTTCTCCTGCCGCAGTGGCTTACGGGAACTTCTCAGACCGAGGATGTGCGCGCGGTTAGCGCCGAAGTAGACGACCTCGATCGTTTCGATGCGTGGTATCGAGGCGCCACAATGCTGACTCGCCACACTGAGGAATTCCGGCCGTTTTGGCCAATTATCATCCTCGGTTTCATCGGGATGGCGGTTTTGGTTTTCGCAGGTACTTCGCGCCGACGGGTGTGGGTAGTACCGGCCTGGTTTGTTTCGGTGTTGATGACGACCCACGCGCTCAATCATTTTGGTGGCGTGCCGGGCGATATTCTCGCGCTGTACACGGATCTTCACTATTCCACGCCTCACCGGTTGGTGATGGTCACCGCGTACCTGTATTCCGCGTTTGCGGGTATCGCCGTTGCGTGGGGCTGCGCGTGGGCGGCTCGAATTAGTGAGTCAAAGGTGCCATCGACGGGGCGGGTTCTGGGGTTGAGCTTAGCGACGGTGAGCTCTGCTGTACTTGTGGTCTATGGAGTGGCGTCTAATGCTAGCGCTGCGGATTTCGCCTACAAGAGCCCTAGGGAATGGCAAATCATTTCCAAGGCTGACTTGAAGGCATTTGATTGGTTGGCCGAGCAGCCGGAGGCACATAAGTACCGCACGTTTACCAATCCGCCGGAGGGGTCCAGCTGGATGTACGCTCGCAATGACTTGCCAGTAGTGTTCCCGCACTATGACTGGCCAGTGGCGAATAAGTGGACTGCCACCTCAATGCTGTATTGGCACGCTGATTACCTCGGTTTTCCAGACCCCGACCGGCCGGATGGGGTGAACGATGTCGATCGCTCAGCCCGAAAGCTGAACGTGGGATTCATCTATTTGTCACCCCCGGGTATTTGGGATTCCAAGGAGGATTTAGAGTTTCCTGGTGAAGGGCTCTGGGTAGCTCCAGGGGTAACCCCTGTTTATCGAGATAGGGAAGTAACTATCTTCGCCTTCAATGATGTGATTACGCCAGAGCGCATCGACGAGATGCGGGCTAGTTCTCCGGAAGTAATTCCTCCCTCGGCTACTAGGGGATGGAGCGATGGTCGGGTAGGTTAGGACACCATGCGGATGAATAAATTTATGGCAACGATCGCAGCCGGTGTGATGATGACTTTCGCGCTGGCCGGATGTGGAGACGACGAGCCGGCTAAGCCGGAAGTCTCGAATCGCTCCGTCAGTTCTTCCGCAAAGACCAAATCCTCGACTCCGCCGAAATCGACTGAGGAGTCGACGACACCGACAAAATCAGAGACGCCGACGGAAACTCCTGCAATCACCCAGGTCAATGATGCGGATTACACCCCGGCGGACGGCCCAAATACTCGACTCTTTCAGTTGGAGGATGGCACGACACGCTGCTTCCTCAACGATCTGAGCGGTGACGCCTACTTGGCCTGCCAGGTGAATCTTGCCAATCCTCCGATGGTCGATGACGGCACGGGGAACAAGGTTCCCGCCAATGCTGTGTCCTGGAACCCGGGGGGAGTTACTTACGAGGTCCTTACGTTCCCGCCGGCGGGTGAGATGAAGACGCTGCCAGCGAATTCTCAGTTGAGCGCATTCGGTTACAACTGCGCGGCCTATGGCCCGTCTACTCTGGAGTGCTCGGGACCAGCGGGCGCTGCCACTATCGACAATGGCAATGTCACCGGTGCACAGATGCCGAAGGAGGATGTGCCTCCTGCAGCAGGCGGTCAGCCTGGTGGCCAAGAAAATGGCGCTCCGAATGACCCAGCGGGGCAGGGGGAGCCTGACGGCTCCCAGGCGCCGGGCGGTCTGCCAGATTTGGGTGCGTTGATTCCGGGCCTGAACCGCTAGTTGCCCGCATAGCCAGTGGCTGCAGTTCATCGGTAGTGCGGGCGGTAGATAGCGTCCAGGTGAATTCGCCCATCACCAGTCGAGGGCACGAAGTTGGCATTTCCGCTGCTGCTGCCGTGGGTGAACCTGTACGACTGACCTCGATGATTCTCGCGATTCCAGTACACAGGTCGGGCTCATACTCTTCGACAACAACCACATCGACGGTGTCGTCTCCAGCTCGAGCGAGAAGTACTGCGCCCAGATCAAGAGCCACAGTATAGAAATGTGGACGGGACGTGCGAATTCCTACTCGATAGCCGAGCGAGAGCATTCCGATGAGCAGCTCACAAATGTCCTGATTGCCGCAGTCGACCTCCAATCGGGGGAGGTTCGCGGGACACATTGTGATGGTTTGTCCGCTGCTCCCGGCCCCTATGACCTGCGCCGGACCATTAGTGATAGCGATGTCACGTTGTCGGCTTAACCACAGGTGCGGTTTGCGTCCCAACGCCGCCACATGATGAGAGCGTCCAGTGCGGCGTAGCTGCACGACCTCCGCAGAGCTCTCAGTCAGAGCACATTCCGGTGCCGTCAATCGCCGTGCGCGAATACCAAGGGTTCCCAGCCGGTGGATGAGGAAGCGTAGGGCTTTGTCAGCGGAGGCTTCCACCGGAAGAGTTGCCACCAGATGTGTCCAGGGTTCAGGGGCTGTGCCGGAGCGCTCGGCTGCTCGGAAGTAGCGGTGCGCATGCTCTCCGCGGACTTCCGGCGCAATGTGATAAAAGCACAGCGCATCCAGGGTCACTGGGCTGTCGTCGGCAAGCGAGACGATATCCGCAGCGCTTAGCTGGCTGCGCAGGCCTGGCGTGAGACGTAGCCCGATGAGTTGTCCTGGTTCGGTGCGTCGCAGGCGGTCGCGAAGGCTGCGGCCGCGCACAGGGACATGCGCGCCTGCAGTGATGGTTATTGCTGTAATGAGCAGCCACAATGACAATGGCATGTGAAAATCCCCCCAATATGTTCCCCACTAAAATTCCCCTGGTCGCACAGTAGCGCGGCCTGGCTTACTCTGCAGGGTAGAGATTATTTGGGGGAATAGTTTTGGGGGAAACTCATGCCACGTACGCCGACTACGCCTAGCCAGGTCAGCGGTCATCGATTCTTGATTCGTCGGATTGAGCATGCGCTTGTGCGTGCGGATTCGCGAATGCTGCACGATCCTCTGCGCACGCGTACGCGAGCACTGTTTATCGGCTGTGCGCTGGTGGTTTTACTGGCCGCCGGCACTGCGGTGCTGTCGTTGGTGCGGCCGCAGGGCGGTTCGAGCTCCAATGAGCAGCTGATTGTCGTATCGGGGTCGGAGGGCCTGCATGTACGTGTCAATGGTCGATTGCATCCAGTCGCGAATCTCGCATCGGCGCGGTTAATTTTGGGCAATCCTGCTGAGCCGAAGCGGGTGCGCAGTAGCGAGTTGGACAAAGAGGACATCAGTTTTGCTGTCGGGATTGAGGGCGCACCAGCAGTTCCGGCCGCGCCGGCAGGCTCTGGTGCCTCGGGAGCTGCCAAGAGGGGCAGTGCAGGTGCGCCGGAGTTGGCACTGTCTTTATGCGAGCGGACGGTGCAAGACCTCGGGCAGCCGTGGATTGTTGCAGAGTCGCTTGCGCGTCTTGAAGAAGTCCGTGGGGAACCGCAGCAGCTTACCCGAACCCACTCGGACAGTGCCGTCGTTGCCGATGGCCAAAACCTCTGGCTGATTACGCAGGGCTACCGCTCGCGGCTGGATGTCAACCACCCGGAGCACGCCGCTGTTTCTCGAGCGCTGGGGTTGGAACGCGCCGCAGTCCGGCCTGTCAGCCCTGCGTTGCTCAGAACGATTCCGGAGGTTCCGATTCTGGCCGCGCCAGCAATCCCGAACCGCGGCGCACCCACGCACTTCGCCGCTCCATTCGACACAGTCGGCAATGTGGTTGAGGTCGGGCAGCGGCGCGTTATCGTGCTTGACGACGGTGCCGCGATTCTCTCCCCGGTGCTAGGAGAGCTATTAGCTGCGCATAGCCCAGTTCTGCAGGCCAGTGAGGGGCAGCTGGCGGCAGTTCCCGTTGCGAATGCACCAGCAGTCCCGGGACTACCTGAAAAGCCGTTGACGTTTGCCGATGCTGATGGCTGGTTGTGTGCCGGCCGGATAGCAGGACGGCCGCAAGCTCTGGTGCAGTGGTCGCAGCATGCTCCGGAGGGGCGGCACGTGGATTACCCACATGCCGACGGTTCGGGTGCGGCCGTCGACGGTTTCGTGGATGGTCGCAGTCGTAAGCGCAGCTCAATTGCAGTAAGCGTAAATGGGGCCGTACACGTCATTTCGCCAGAGGGGATGCGCTTTGCTGTGCACGATCGCACGACGTTGGCTGCCCTCGGGTTTAATGCATCAACCAATGCCGATAGCGGTGGCACGCGACCAGTGGACTGGGAAGTGCTGGCCGCGTTGCGCGGAGGCCCTGAGCTGAGTAAGCAGGCGGCGCTAGGGCCGCTGTCTGGGGCGCGAGAGCAGCCAGGCACCTAGGCCCAGTGCGCATATCAGGAGCAGTCCAGTCGCCCGGAGCGGTGCATTGCGCTCCTGCGAAGAAAGCAGATCCGGTGGAGCCGGTGCGGCCGCGGGGTTGGCTGCGTGCTGCGCGGCAGTGTCCACCGTGGTCCAAATCAGAGCGTCATAAGGTGCAATGATGCCGCGACCAAGGCCGAGCCCGGAACTAATTGGGCTCGCGGAATTAAGGATGATGTCGCGAACCTGTGCTGGGGAAAGCTCTGGGTTTCGTGCCAGCAGTAGGGCAGCTGTGCCCGACACGGCTGGTGTGGCAAAGCTGGTGCCGGCAATCTGTTGAGCTCGGGTGTTATCCCCGGACCCGAACACGTGGCGGTCTATGAGACCGGTAGGGGTGCGCGGATCGGGGCCGAGTACGGGGCCGCCGGGAGCGGAAACATTGACCCATTGTCCTGTGATTGCATACTCCGCGGGTTGTGCTTGGCCAGCATCGTCGAACTGTACTGCTGATACTGCGATTACCTCCGGCAGGACTGCGGGCCACGCTACGGATCCGTCCTGACAGCTATCGCCCTTATTGCCTGCCGCTGCGACCACTACTGCGCCCGAGATTTCCGCGCGAGCGACGCTCTCGGCAACATCCGTTGCACCTTGGGGCATTACGCCTGCCGGGGCACACGATGTGAGCGAGATATTGATGACCCGCGCGCCCTCCGCGACGGCCCTGTCGATAGCTTGTGCCAGCGACTCCAAATTGCCTTCGCCATCGGCCGTTTGCCTTATCGACAACACGTGCGCGTCGGGCGCGAGTCCCGCGAAACCATCGGCACCGGGCCGGCCTGCAATAATGCCGGCTACTAGAGTTCCGTGACCGTCGCAGTCTACGAACCCGCTGTTGCCGTCGACAAAATCGCCACCGTCGAGAACCTCGCCCAGGCGCTCATTGGGTGAGACCCCGGTATCGATTACCGCCACCGTAATCCCCGCACCCGTCGTCAGTTGCCATGCTTGGCGAAACCGAAGAGCTTTTTCGATCACCGTCGGTTCATGCAGTGCGCTTTCCGACGACAGCATCGTGGCCACGCAGTCCTGGCTGTTCTGGGCAGCCGCTATTGGTGCGATGCCCGACGGTGCTACTGCGGTGGCCGCCGTCAACGTCGAGATAAGCACTGTGGAAAGTGCGGCCGTGGCGGTGAGACGAGTTTTTATGGCATTCATGAAAAGTGGGTTTTTCACTGGAAGAACCCACTTACGAACTCAGGGAATTCGGCAATGATGGCCGCAATGGGCAAAATAACGGCGATACTGCAGGCCTCGGTTAGCTCAGCTATGCGGCGCGTTGTAGGTGAGATGCGTGACGCGGGAAATGCGGCTAAGGCGGTGGCTGCAAGCATGGGGACGACCAGGCCAGCGGCGACTGGCCAATTGCCCTCGAACCACTGTTGAAAGGCGACGGCCACAATGACGGCAAGACCAGCTAAAGCAGTACAGGTGGAAGCTACTTTCCGGGCTTGGCCACGGGAGTGAATTGCACAAAAGACTATGACAGCAGCAGCCATGCCTAGAGGCCACCACTTGTTCGCATAGGCTCCGGAGAAAAGTACCACCAGGGTGAAGATGCTGAGACTTCCGGTGCCACTGCAGAGGATGCCATCGAGAATCCACCCCGCTCGCTTAGGTGCGTTGTGGGATATTTCGGGAGTTTCGCTGTCATCGAAGCTCTCGCCGGCGGCAGGGACTTTGGGTACGCGAATACCGGCAGCCTTGATAGCGATGGAAGGTGCCAGCAGTATCAGGATGACTGCACTAGCAGCGGTGAGCGCTCCTGATTGAACCGAGTTGTGGAAAAGTGCGACAGCCGCAGCGTAAATACCGAAGGTAACTGCAGCACTGAGACTCGTCGCGCCCAGGGTAACGGTGATGCGGTTGTCGCCGTCGCCGGTGTTGGAAATGAGAAAAATCAAACCGATGACGGCAAGCGCGACACTAATCGCAGCAGTCGGCGGCCAGTCGGTGAGTATGCGGTGTAGGTCGAGGCCAACGAAGCAGAGCCCCGAAGAGGTGCCCAGAATGAGCACTTGCAGCTCCAGGGACATGACAATCGCCGGTTTTGCGCTACGCAACAGAGCCAGGCGCAGTCCACCGGCTACTGCCAGCAGCGCGATGAAGCTGATTGCCGCGGCCAGTGTGGAATCGGTACTGCTCAAGCTCAATGAGGCAGCTGCGATTGAAGCTGTGGCCACGAGGGCTGCGGTACAGCCAACAACCAAATCAGCCGTCCCGATACCGTCGGTATAGGTGGTGTCGGTAATGGCATCGGCGGCATCGAAGAGTCGAGGTTTGGGTACAGGTCCTGGATCGTTGATAACCACGAGACGCTCACCTGGTGAAATACCGGCTTCGTTCAGAGTGTCGTCGGCAAGCAAAATCGTGCCGGTGGCGGTTCGTAGCTGCCACTGCGCCAGCGGGAAGTCCGCAATGTCGATATCGAAAATTTGCAGGATATCCGGTACAAGTGCGGCGATTGCGACGTTGGTCGGTAACGCAAGGTCTGCGTGTGCTCGGTTGGTGTCTTCGGGCATGTGTGCGGCATCAATGCGCACGCGAATGAGTTCCCCCAGCATGTATTTCCCCCATGAATTCTGCATGCTTTAGTCCCTCTAGAGTGTCGTACAACTCGCTAGAGCGCTACTCGGAGTAGTAACTGCGCGTGCCCCCGCTATCAGTTTCGGTCATGCGCTGCGAGAATCCGGAGTGTGATTTAAGCTATGCGTACACCGATTGGTCGGGGGATTGGCCGTCGAGTGAACACAAGGGGCGACACATAGCGGGGGGATTTTTGTGACTAGTGCACAGGCGGAGATTTCGGCTACCCGAAAAGCGGGGCCGCAGCCTATGACAGGCACAATCGCGCCGGATGCGCCTCCAGAAGCGCCGGAGCCACAGCCGGTGCCGCTGATGCGTGCACTCATGCCGTTAATCATGGTCGTGGCGGTGGTCGGCATGGTGGTGTTGATGTTTGTCTCTGGGATGGGACGTAACCCGATGTCGTTTATGTTTCCGCTGATGATGGTGTTTTCCACTGTGGGCATGATGGTGTCGGGCGGGGCGGGAAATAAGGACATGGCACCGGCGCGGAAGGACTATCAGAGGCATTTGTCCAGTATTCGCCGCGCGGTGGCGAAAGCAGCGAGGATGCAGCGTGAATCGGCGCAGTTTATCCACCCTCGGCCTGGAACTCTGTGGCAGCTGGGGGCGATGGGGCGGGCGTGCGAGCGTCGAAAGGGGGACTCGGATTTCTTGCAGCTGCGCATCGGGGTGGCAACGCAGCAGCCCGCAACGCCTGTAACACCACCGGCAATTCCGGCGCCCGAGAAACTGGATCCGGTTTCCGCCGTAGCACTGCGGGAAGTTATTCGATCGGCTCGTCAGGTTGAGGGAGTGCCCTTTGCCATAGATGTGTCGGCCTTTGAGATTATCGCGCTCACTGGAGATACCGCGGCGCAGGGGCTGGCTCGAGCGATGGTCGCCCAAGCTGCTGCGCTGCATCATCCGGAGGATTGCCTGATTGCAGTTGTGGGAGATGAGTGGGAATGGCTGAAATGGACGCCACACCACGGACACCCCGCAGTTACTGATGCCTGTGGCCCAGCGCGGTTGCGGGCGGCGACGTGTGTGCAGCTGACTGAGCTGCTCACGGCTATCGACACACTGCCAGCTGCTGTGCTGATTGTGCTGACGGATTCGAACGGACAGCTAGATGTCACTGAACTGACACCGATTTTTGACGCGGCGGGGTCGGAGACCTCGGTAGTTTTGCTGACCGTCGTGGAAGCGCAGTCAACGTTGTGGGAGGCAGCGGTTCACCATGGCATCGCGCTGGTTGTTTCCACTACTGCTGTGCATGCGGAAACCGCGTCCGGACGGGAGGAGATTGGCGTACCTGATCAGCTGAGTCCAGCAGAAGCGGAGGTGCTTGGGCGGAGCTTGGCGCGTTTTGAAGTGCCAACAAGCGCAGATGATTCTGTTAAGACCTCGGAAGACCCGGTCATGGAGGAGCTCGGGCTGTACCCGCCTCCGACAACTCTGCGCTACCGACCGCGCTACGGCAGTGCTCGTCTGCGCATTCCTGTTGGAGCTGATGACGGTGGTGCTCCGGTCTATCTGGATTTTAAGGAGAGTGCTGAGGGCGGCATGGGGCCACACGGTCTGTGCGTTGGTGCCACAGGGTCGGGTAAGTCGGAATTCCTCCGAACGACCGTGGTAGGGCTCGCAGCTACGCACAGCCCGGATCAGTTGAACTTTGTGCTGGTGGACTTCAAAGGCGGGGCGACGTTTCTGGGACTGGATCAATTGCCTCATGTCTCGGCGGTGATTACCAACTTGGAGCAGGAGCTTATCCTGGTCAACCGCATGGAAGACGCACTGCGCGGTGAGATGACGCGGCGCCAAGAGCAGCTGCGCGCTGCAGGGAATTTCGCCGGTGTCAGCGATTATGAGCAAGCCCGGCGCGCTGGGCAGATAGATGCGCCACCCATGCCCGCGTTGCTGATTGTGGTGGATGAGTTTTCAGAGCTGCTCTCCGCACGCCCGGAGTTTGCTGAGCTCTTCGTTGCGATTGGTCGGTTGGGGCGCAGTTTGCACATGCATTTGCTGCTGGCCAGTCAGCGTCTGGAGGAAGGCCGCTTGCGCGGGCTGGAAAGCCATCTTTCCTATCGCATTGGGTTGAAGACCTTTTCCGTCGCGGAGTCCCGCAGCGTGCTAGGTGTTCCGGACGCCTATCATCTGCCGGCCATCCCGGGCATTGGGTATATCAAATCTGCTGCCGCCGAACCGGTGCGGTTTCGGTCGGCGTATGTTTCCGGCCCGGTGGTCCGTCCGCAGCCTATTGACGGTGCGACGGCTGGGGCAGAGCAGAGGCTGCAGGGGCAGGTCGCAGCTGTCACTGAATTTACCGCTGAAAATTGGACGCGGGAGGCTTTCGGTGCGTCGTTAAGCGATGGTGGAATGGTGGACCCGCCTGCGCAGACATCGGAGCAGACGGTGCTCGGTGCCGTGGTGGCAGCGGTGTCGCACGTACCGACACGTGCGCATCGGGTGTGGCTGCCGCCACTACCGGAGGCCATCGAGCTTCAGCCCGACGAGCAGCTGCCGCGACAGCGATTGACCGGTGTGATTGGGCTGGTGGACAAGCCGCTGTTTCAGCGTCAGGACCCACTGCGTATTGACCTGCGCACGACCGGCGGGCACATGGCAATCGTCGGAGCGCCGCGGTCAGGAAAGACCACTGCCGCACGCACAGCGATCCTCGCGCTTGCCGACGGCATCAGCGCCCGTGACCTGCATTTTTATATCGTCGACTGTGGTGCGGGCGGCTTGAGCGACCTGGCTGAGTTGCCGCATGTCGCGTCGGTTGCACACCGCGGAGACGAGGAGCTTATTCGCCGTACGATTGGTTTCTTGCGTCGTGAGGTAAGTCGTCGGGAACAGCTCTTTCGCACTAATGGATGGCTCTCTCCGGAAGTAGCACGGGCGGCAGGACAGCCGGATTCGGTGTTGGTCATTGACGGCTGGGGTGCGTTCAAAACGGAGTTTCCGGCGCTGAGTGACGATGTGCAGGCGCTGGTTGCAGATGGATTGGCGGTGGGAATTCATGTCCTGCTCACGGCCTATCGCTGGACGGACATGAGACCTGCCGTTCGCGACCTGATTGGTACTCGGATTGAGCTGCGGCAGGCGGAGTCGATGGATTCAATGATTGATCGTAAGGCGGCGGAGCTGGTGCCGGAGAGCCCAGGACGCGGAGTCGCGCCGGGCGGGTTTGCGATGTTGGTAGCTCTCACCGGTGCTGCGGACACCAAGCGGATTGCAGAGACGGCGCCGCACGGTGAGCAGGCACCAAAGCTCCAGTTGTTGCCGCGGCGGATTGATATTGCGCGTTTGCCACGACCAGCGGCCGCGACGAGAGGTGCGATTGCAGTGGGGCTCGAAGAAGCCGGTCTGGGCGCGGTGATATTCCACCCAGAAAAGGATCGTCACCTGCTGATATTCGGTTCGGCAGGCAGTGGCAGAACCGCCGCGTTGAGGGGTATCGTTCACCAGTTGCGGTACTCGCAGTCGGACTCGAAATTCGTCGTAATCGACTACCGCCGTGGGCTAATGGAGGCCGTGCCCCAAGAGCGGCTGGCCGGTTATGCGGGCTCGGCTGCGGTGGCGACACCCATGCTGGCAGAGCTGGCAGAGGTACTGAAGGCTCGTCTCCCGCAACCGGATATCACCCCAGCGCAGTTGAAGGCCCGAAATTGGTGGAGTGGTCCAACCATCAATGTCATCGTGGACGACTATGACCTCGTGGCCGGCTCGCGGGGTAACCCCTTGCAGCCGCTGGCAGAAGTCATCGCTCACGCCGCCGACATTGGGCTCAATATCTTTTTCGCCCGTCGAATCAGCGGGGCGTTGCGTTCCCTCCACGACCCGGTCATGGGTGCGGTTAAGGATCAGGGGGCCAGCGTCTTTGTCATGGACGGTACACGTGATGACGGCCCCATCCTCGGCGTAAAACCCTGCGAACAGCCGCCGGGTCGTGGCTATTGGGTGGCGCACGGCCAGAGTCCGCAGGTTGTGCAGTTGGGGTGGTTGGATACCGCTGGTGACCAGGAGGACAGTTGATGATTCGGGTCGAATCTTCCTCCACCACCCAGACCCCGACGCTGCGCCACGGCACCTGGCACCTGTGGGGACTCGCGGCACCTGCAGACACCGCAGAACCGGCGGTGCATGGCCCTAGACCGCTTCTCGAGAGCATGCAAACAGTCATTGTGCCCAGCTATTGGGGTGCTGTGCGACAGTGCCGGTTGGCCTCCGCGCTATTGGCTGCTGAACTCAATCCGTACATCCTGACGCTTGCCGACGCCGTTGTGGAACTCGATGAGGCAACTGTGTCTCATAGCGTGTTGGTGGAAGTAGAGGAAACGCGTGTCTGTGTCACTCGTCTGAGCGGGGGCCACATTGCCAGTCGGATGACACATTTGGTCGGAGCGAACGACAGCGCACCATTGGTGGAAACAGTCATTGCGCTGGCTTATCAGCTGACCATGTATCCGGATGCGCCCCAGGGGATACCCGATGATGTGGAAGTTAGTGGTGGGCGCGGTATCACCGAGTATCCGCCCCGCTGGCAGGAGGATATTGAGTTCATCGTCGGCGAGGTTCCACCCGGGCTAGCGAACCCGCGGCGAGCTCTACTAGTCGATCGTCTGCGCGACCGTGGATTTCTAGTCTTCGACTGCCCAGCCTCGCGGCTCGGGGAGTGCGTAAATCCGGCCTGGTTGAAAAACATCGGCGACGCTGAAGTCGGTGAAGTGGAGCGGTCGGAGGATTTCGCGGGGCGGCGTCCTGCAGCCAGGGCAGAAGTCAACTCAGCGTCGAAGCAAAGCACAGTTGTGTCAGTAGCTGCCGTTGGTTTGTTGACGCTGGTGGTTCTGATTGTTGGGATCGCTGCATGGCTCGTTAGTGGCGGCATAGCCAGCGAGAACGAGGGAAGACAGAAGCAGCGTGAGACGTCGCACGCACAGGCTGCTCCTGTTACTACGCCACCTGTAACTAAGCCTCCACCTACATCGAAACCGGTTCCCGATTCTGCTCCAATAGTCAAACTGACCAATGCGGGCGTGGAAGCTCGGTTTCCCGGCGGGTGGGAGCTTGACTCGGCAAGTCCGTTAGACCGTCTGATTGCGGTGGATGGCGGAGATATGCGCGTCTTGGTGCTCGCTAGCCCGCTTTCGCAGGACATGGCGCTTGAACATCTAGCCGCCGCTTTGAGCAGCTCCGTTGCCGGGGATGAGACAAAGTCCGCGCCGGAACGCAGACAAGTACTGGGCACCGATGTCGTAGTCGTCGAGGAGCGGCTGCCGTCAGGTAATTCGATAGTGCTCTGGCATCACAAAGTGATGGACGGAACTCAAGTCAGTGTGGGGTGCCAGTTCAGAGGAAGGACTATTGCGCCGGTACGACCCGTATGCGACCAGGCAGTAGTAAGCGCTCGGCCGGTGCCGTAATACGCAAGGGGCGTAGAGAAGGTGACCAGGGGATGGGCGGGGGGGGTAGGCAGGGGTAAAGGTTGGAAAACCAAAATGGAACCGAATCGGGGTTTTTCGCGCCAAACAATATGACGGGTTTTTAACGCGGGAAGCTGGCTGGCTCGCGCGGGGAGGTAAAAATGCCGTCGTTAATCAGTCACTCAACACGAATAAGGGGGAAACAGTGGCAAACCTATTTGCAGCCGAATCAGATCAAATGACCACTACCGCGGGGGACGTCGATGGCGTCAACTCGGAAGTACAGGGCGAGCTGGGTCGCATTCGAGGCGTCGTGGACGGTCTGGCGGGGGAATGGAAGGGCCAGGCTAAAGACAGCTTCGATGATCTGATGCTTCGTTGGGATGACGCAGCTATGCGTCTATCCAATGCGCTGACGGATATCGCGGATAACATCCGCGCAAATTCCAGCAGCTTCGATGCGGGCGAGGACGAGGGGGCGTCGTCGTTCAAGCAGGTGGCAGCAGCGGGTGCGTCGTTGCTGAACCTCTAAACGTTTTATCGAATCGCACAACCACAACACTGAATCACACAACACACATCACCTTTTGGGGAAAGGGTTCTTAATGCAACCAATTAGGTACAGTTTTGGCGGCATCGACGGTGCTGCCGATGACATTCGGTCCACTTCTGGCACCATCAACGGGCTGCTCGGAGATTTGAAGAAGCGCATCGCGCCGATGGTCTCTACGTGGGAGGGTGACTCTTCGGATTCTTACCAGGAGGCTCAGCGTGAATGGGACACAGCAGCGGAGGAGCTCAATATGATTCTCACGACTATCGCGGATACGGTCAGCGCAGGTAGCCAGCGAATGGCGGATATTAACCGCCGCGCGGCAGCTAGCTGGGGATAGCTTGGTTCCTGCTTGAGGCACTTTTGATTGAGCTATGTAACCGGGGGAGGGGAGGACATTGCTCAATTGAGATCTTCAGTTAGGTATCTGCCTTTGAAGTACTCTTGCTAGCAGCACTCCAGGGGGGAAAGGCCAGTCTCAGCAGTTTGCGGCTGAGACTGGCTTTGGCATTTTTTGTTCTAGTGCCATCTCAAGGTAGAGTAGTCAAACTGTGTGCGCACACGTGAATGTTGCCTCGGGTCTCCACCGGCCGCCGGGGAATAACAACAGTGTGCACGGTGGCTGGCAAATCTACACGGACCCTAAAAGGAGTCATGTTGTCTACTTTCCATCCGAAGGACGGTGACATCGAGCGCAAGTGGTACGTCATCGACGCTACCGACGTTGTTCTCGGCCGTCTGGCTACTCACGCCGCAGACTTGCTGCGCGGTAAGGGCAAGGCTTACTTCGCCCCTAACGTCGACTGCGGTGACCACGTCATCATCATCAACGCCGATAAGGTGCACGTCTCCTCGAACAAGCGGGAACGTGAGATGCGCTACCGCCACTCGGGCTTCCCGGGTGGCCTGAAGTCGATGACCCTGGGTCGTTCCCTCGAGGTTCACCCGGAGCGTGTTATCGCTGAGGCTATTGAGGGCATGATGCCGCACAACAAGCTTTCGCGTGCGTCCATCAAGAAGCTGCACGTCTTCGCCGGTTCCGAGCACCCGTTCGCCGGTCAGAAGCCTGAAAACTACGAGATCAAGGCGGTGGCACAGTGACCAACCCACAGGACGTCAATGAGAACCAGAACGTAGAGGCCACCGAGGCTTCCTACGATGATGTTCAGGCTGCCGCTGCTGCTGCCACTGAAGAGTTCACCTCTTCCATCGGCGACGCAGTTGCTACCGAGACCGAGGCTGAGGCTGCTCCGGCTGCACCGCTGACCCTGGATCGTCCGATTCAGACTGTCGGTCGTCGTAAGCGCGCTGTCGCCCGCGTCGTTCTGACCGCTGGTTCCGGCAAGATTGTCTGCAACGGCCGCGAGCTCGAGGATTACTTCCCGAACAAGCTGCACCAGCAGGAGATCAAGGATCCGCTGGTCCTGGTCGAGCGCGAGAGCCAGTTCGACATCAAGGCCAACATCAACGGTGGTGGCCCGTCCGGTCAGGCCGGTGCTCTGCGCCTGGCTATTGCTCGTGCCCTGAACGAGTTCAACCCGGAGGAGCGCAGCGTTCTCAAGAAGGCTGGCTTCCTCACCCGCGACGCTCGTGCTGTCGAGCGCAAGAAGGCTGGTCTGCACAAGGCCCGTCGCGCACCGCAGTACTCCAAGCGTTAAGCTTTACTGCTTCGAAAAGCACCTCAGTTTGCGTATTACACGCAAGCCGAGGTGCTTTTTTGGTTAAAGTCCGCAGTGACCAGGCATGGCTGCATTTTTGGGACAAGCCCCGTACGTTAGACTTTTATCCGTTAAAAACTGCCGCGAGAATCGTTTATCGCGGTGCGATTGCAGTGCGATGAAAGTGCGATTGCAGTGCGATGGGAAGAAGGAAACCGTATGGCGGTGAGCACCACAGCCACCAAGACCTCCGACGCGAAGAGCTCCTCTAGCTCGTCGTCGGTGGCGAAGCATCCCTTCCGCATTCGACGCGTACCAGGCATTGATGGGCTGCGCGGTCTGGCCGTTGCCACAGTGGTGATCTACCACTACTTCGATAATGTGCTGCCCGGTGGCTACATCGGTGTGGATATCTTCTTCGTGCTCTCCGGATTTCTTATCACCTCGCTTCTGGTGCGCGAACGCGCGGTCACTGGGCGCATCGATCTAAAGGACTTCTGGCTCCGTCGACTGCGCCGCATCGCTCCGGCTGCGATGTTCGTGTTGTTTATTTCCATCGCCGTCGCAGGTCTGGTCGGCGGGGATCCCGCTGTTGGCTTGTCGACGCAGTTTCTCGGCACGGTCTTTTTCGTCAATAACTGGACGCAGATTGCGGGTTCTCAGTCCTATTTCGCGGATTCCGGAGTGCAGCTGTTAGCGCACTACTGGTCACTGTCGGTGGAGGAGCAGTTCTACTTGCTCTGGCCATTGATCTTTGTGGCTCTTCTCGCCCTGAAGCTGGCATCTCGCAAGCTGGCAGCAGTGGCGGGCATTGGGGCGGTTGCTTCTTTCGTGTGGATGGTCTCGCTCTATGATCCGAAGGTCGACCCCACGCGGGTCTACTACGGCACCGATACTCACGCCTTTGGACTCCTGTTTGGCGCGGCCCTCGCATTGTGGTTGACGTCGACGTCGTCACGCGCGGAAGCGGACTCCTGGCCACGCACAGAACCCCTGCTGCGGGACTTCTTTGGCAGTTCCGCCCAGGCTTTCGTAGTGGCCTCGCTGCCGCTGATCTTCCTTTCGTTGGTTTTGCTGATGATGTCGGATACCGCGTCGGCGACTTACCGCGGTGGGTTGGTGTTCGCCGTTGCTGTCGGCGGCGATTCTCTATCTTGTCGTTCGCGGTGTCTCACCCGTGCGTCAGATTTTTGAGTTCAAGCCACTGTGCTGGCTGGGAAAGATTTCTTTCTCGCTGTACCTGTGGCACTGGCCGGTCATCGTGCTCATCCGCGAACTGTTGGAGCGCAGTGAGGCCATGCAGTATGAGAACCTCGCTGCCTGCGCAGGTATTGCGCTATCGCTGCTTTTGGCGAACTGGTCATACAAGAATGTGGAATCGCCAATTCGCCGGATGGGTTACCGCCGTTGGATGGCGCAGTTTTCGGGCACGCAGTTTGCCGGTTCCTGGAAGCCGCGCGTTGCAGCAGGGCTGGCGCTGGTCGTCGTGGTTGGTGCAGTTGTGGGAATGGCTACGGCGCCGAAGATGACGCGTTTGGAGGCACAGCTACAGGAGGCAGCTGAGCGCCGTGCGCAGGCTCAGAAGGCGGAGGAAGCCGAGTTGGCCAAGCGCGTTATGCCGCGTGGTGACCAGATCACCGCTATCGGCGACTCTGTGATGCTCGCCTCGGCGTCCGCGTTGGAGGAGAAGCTGCCCGGCATCTACATCGATGCGGCAGTTTCCCGTGGTTATCCGGCCGCGCCGGAGATTATCGCCAGTATGAAGGCGGCGGGTACGCTCGATCCATTCGTTGTGCTGGGTCTTGGTATCAACCAGTCGGCTGCGGCATCGGACGAACACCTGTTGGATGAGATTCTCGATTCGCTGGGTGACGACCGCATCATTGTCCTAATCAACCCGTACGGTGATCGCGTGTGGATGCCTCAGTCGGAGAAGGAAGTCCTCGACGCGGCAAAGAAGCGCGACAATGTCTATGTGGCTGACTGGTGCCATGGTGTGCGTGACGATGTGTCCAAGCTGCGCGCGGACCTTATCCACCCGACCCCGGATGGCGCTGAGGTCTATGCCAATGCCGTGGTCGATGCTTTCCAGCAGTATGCGAAGAACAAGAAACGCATTCCGGACACCTGCGGAATCTAATAAAAATCTAGTTAGTAGTGTTTCCACGGTAAAGTAAGTGGCTGTGGCCAAACAAAAGTCTTCCTCCAGTCACCGCGGATTAAAGATTTTCCTCGGCATCGTCCTCGGTATCTTCGCGCTCTTCGGTGTGTTTTACGCTGTCGATTACGTGCTGAATAAGGACCATGTCCCGCGCGGGTCGACCGTTGCGGGGATTGATATCAGCACGCTGAGCGCGAATCACGCTGAGGCGAAGCTCGAAGAGCAGCTCGGTGATCTTTCCACTCATCCAGTGGCGTTGCGTGCCGGCGAACGCACGGCGGAGGTTCTGCCCGAGGACGCGGGGCTGAGCATCGACTGGGAGAAGACGGTCGCGCAGGCGGGCAAGCAGACGGCGAACCCAGTTACCTGGGTGCGCAGTTTCTTTACTACCCGTGAGCTGGATTTGGTCAGCGATATCGACAGCTCTAAGTTCGAGCCGCAGGTCGACCGTCTCGTCGGCGAACTGACTATTGCTCCCGTCGATGGTGAGGTCAAGCTTGTCGACGGCCGCGTGGAAACAACTCCACCGGTCATCGGCCAAGATGTCGACCGCAATGCGGTCAGCGGGGATTTGGCCGCCAAGTGGTTGTCGCCGGAGGGCATCGATGTAGAGACCACCGCGCACGACCCGGCTATCGGTGAGGATCAGGTCCGTGAGGCAGCTGAAGGAGAGGCCGCCGATGCGGTGTCGGGCCCCATTGTTGCCAAGGGCCGCGATGGCAAAGATGGTGTAATTCCGCCGGAGCGCATGGCTGAAATCATCAGCTTTGTGCCGCGCGACGGTGGATTGGCCGCCGATATCAATGTCGACCGCGCACGCGAGATCCTCGAGGAGGGGCTGGCTGCTTCCGAGGTTGATAAGCGCAATGCGTCGATACGCTTTAGCGGTGGTGCGCGTGAAGTGGTCCCCTCGGTTGATGGCGTAGCCGTGAAGTGGGATGAAACTATGAAGGACTTCGCCGAGCGTGTGACTTCGACGGATAAGCGCGAGTTCGATGCGGTCTACGAGGACAAGCCCGCCACCTACACCACCGAACAAGCGGAAAGTGCCACCTTCGATGATGTCATTGGTGAGTTCACCACCGGTGGCTTCAGCTCGGCATCGGGAACAAACATTGCCCTGGTGTCGCAGATGGTCAACGGCGCATTCGTGGCGCCGGGCGATACATTCAGCCTGAACGGCTACACGGGGCCGCGCGGTACTGCGCAGGGTTTTGTCGAGTCGGGCATCATCCTCAACGGCCATGCGGATAAGGCTGTCGGCGGTGGCATTAGCCAGTTCGCCACCACTTTGTACAATGCTTCGTACTTTGCGGGCATGGAGGATGTCGCGCACACCCCGCACAGTTACTACATTTCGCGTTACCCGGCCGGCCGTGAGGCGACGGTGTACGAGGGCGCAATCGACCTAGCGTTTAAGAACAGTTCCGACACTCCGATTCTCATCGAGGCTGTTACTACTGGCTCCGACGTCACTGTGCGCATCAAGGGTGTGAAGAAGGTCAACGTCGAGTCCATCAATGGTGGCCGTTGGGCATACACGCAACCGCAGCGTATGCAGGTCAGTGGCAGCTCTTGCCAGCCGTCGTCGGGTGCGCAGGGCTTTACCACTTCCGACACACGCGTCATTCGGGACCTCTCGGGCGCGGAAATATCGCGTGAAACTCAGACTACGGTTTATGACCCGCAGCCAATTGTGTCCTGTGGCTAGTCTGGATTCGCCTGCGCGACCGGCTAAAGTAATACAGCATTGACAATGCAATAGTCCGCGATACCAAAACTCATAAAACCCCCAAGGAGTGGTCTAGCAACAATGGCACGTCTTTTCGGAACTGATGGCGTCCGCGGTTTGGCGAATAAGACTCTGACCGCACCGCTGGCAATGCGGCTGGGTGCTGCTGCGGCCACTGTGCTGACTAGCGGCACGAATCCGTCGGGGCGTCGTCCCCTGGCCATTGTTGGCCGCGATCCGCGTGTCTCCGGTGAGATGCTCGCCGCAGCGCTGTCTGCCGGCATGGCTTCCCAGGGCGTCGACGTTTTGCGTGTCGGCGTGCTGCCCACTCCGGCTGTCGCTTTCCTCACCGACGACTACGGTGCCGACATGGGTGTGATGATTTCGGCTTCTCACAACCCCATGCCGGACAACGGCATCAAGTTCTTCGCCGCGGGCGGCACCAAGCTTGACGACGCGGTGGAGAAGGAAATCGAACACGCTCTCCACAACCTGCCGGAGACCGGCCCCACGGGCACCGGAGTGGGTCGTGTCATCGAGGAGGCCCCAGACGGGCTCGACCGCTACCTGTTCCACCTCTCCCGTGCGGTCAGCACCAAGCTCGACGGCATTCGCATCGTGGTGGATTGTGCAAATGGTGCTGCTTCGCAGGCCGCCCCGATGGCGTACGCGGCCGCCGGTGCCGACGTCGTCGCTATTCACGACAAGCCGAACTCCTACAACATCAACGACAACTGCGGTTCCACCCACATTGAGGTTTTGCGCGCGGCAGTGCTGGAGCACGGCGCGGATCTGGGGCTGGCTCACGATGGCGATGCCGACCGCTGCCTGGCTGTGGACTCGCAGGGCAACATCGTCGATGGTGACCAAATCATGGCCATCCTGGCCGTCGCCATGAAGGAAGAGGGGCTACTGCACCACAACACGCTGGTGGCCACTGTGATGAGTAACCTCGGCCTCAAGCTGGCGATGGAGGAAAACGATATCGCCCTGCGTACCACCAAGGTCGGCGACCGCTATGTGCTGGCTGATTTGAACGCTGGCGGTTACTCGCTCGGCGGTGAGCAGTCGGGACACGTGGTCATTCCGGATCATGCGACCACTGGTGACGGCACCCTCACGGGTCTGTACCTCATGGCGCGGATGGCACGCACCGGTAAGTCTCTGGCTGAGCTGGCCTCCGTAATGAAGGTGCTGCCGCAGACTCTTATCAACGTGCCGGTGTCCAACAAGGCCGCAATTCTGGAGTCTGATGAGGTCAAGGCCGCCATCGATGCAGCCGAGGAGAAGCTGGGTTCCACCGGTCGCGTGCTGTTGCGCCCGTCCGGCACCGAGGAGCTCTTCCGCGTCATGGTGGAGGCCGCCGATGCGGAATCGGCCCGCAAGATTGCCGGGGAGTTAGCTGCGGTTGTGGCCGCAGTCTAGAGTCAGGAGTGTGGAAATGAATGACGCGCCAGAGGACATTAAAGCCCGCTTTGCCCCGGGTGAAGCCGACATCCAGGTAGAGGTGGTCGATCGTGACGGTCGGGTTCTCGGTACCGTCGGCAAGCTTGAAGCACACGTTCCACCGGGAATTTTGCACCGTGCTTTTTCTCTTTTCCTCTTCGATGAGCAGGGACGCATGCTGCTGCAGCGCCGTGCGGAGTCGAAGTATCACTCACCACTGCTACTGACGAATGCGACCTGCTCGCACCCACTGCCGGGGGAGCCGGTGGCCGATGCCGTTGAGCGTCGTGCGAAGGAAGAGCTCGGTGCGGATGTCTCCCAGTTGGAGGAAATCGGCATTGTTATCTACCAGGTCATCGATGATCGTTCGGGATTGGCGGAGCACGAGTACAACCACGTGTACGCCGGCATCGTCGATCCGAAGTCGGTGGATATCAACCCCGATGAGGTCGATGAAGTGGTGTACGTGACCCCGCAGGAGCTCGCAGAACGTCGTGCGAACGAACCGATGACGGAGTGGTTTAACCACGTCTGGGGTGTCGGGGCGGAGAAGTTCTCCAAGTACGGTTTCGACATTGCGGGTGTGCCGGGTATCCATGGCCCAGCGGAGGCGCAGGCTGCCGCGCAGTCGGTTTCGGAAAAGGATGTGTAGCTTCGTGACCAGCGTAGAAAACGCCAGCGTCGACGACTTCGGCCTCGACAAGTCCGAGGAATTGGAGACCGGGGAGTTCTATGCCCTGGCCAATGAACAGGGTGCCGCATTCGGTGAAGGCCATGCCAAGTCGATTTTGTTGGGCGAGCACTCTGTCGTCTACGGCAAGCCGGCTATCGCACTGCCGGTGACGTCGCTGCGCACGATGGCGTGGATTGACCGCGTGGAGGATTCTCCAGTCCTGTTTTCCATGGACGGCGAGGTCATTGACATCGACGAGCTGCCGGAGCGCTTTGCCTCCATCGCCGCTGCACTCCGCGCTGGCCTGCGCACCTTCGGTATTCCCGAACGCGACCTGCTGGTTCGTCTCCGCTCCGGTATCCCGCCCGCCGCAGGGCTGGGTGGTTCTGCCGCAGTGGCACATGCGCTTATCGACGCAGTGCGTGACCTCGCCGATGGCACTTTGACCGAGCGTCAGCGCTTTGACCTGGTGCAGGAAGCTGAGCGTCTGGCGCACGGTAACCCCTCTGGCCTGGATGCCACGGTTGCCCGCGCATCGCGTCCGGTTTACTTCAAGCAGGGTGAGTTCCATCCGCTGAAGGTGGCCAAGAAGATGTGGCTAGTGCTGGGGGATACCGGTGTGCGTGGTTCGACGTCGCTGGCCGTTGCCCGCGTGCGTGGTTTCGTCGATTCCCACCGAGTCCACGGCCAAGAGTTGCTGGACCACTTGGGGCAGCTGGCCGATGGCGCGGTGCACAACCTGGCCAAGGGCGATTTTGCCCGTCTGGGACATCGCATGGACTCGGCGCAGGAAGCGCTAGAGGAACTAGGTGTTGGGCATGAGTCCATTACCGATCTCGTCACTGCCGCCCGACTGGCAGGTGCCCACGGGGCAAAGCTCACTGGTGCCGGTTGCGGTGGCTGTGTGATGGCGCTGGCAGAGTCCGCCGATCACGCGGAACTGATTAGCCATGCCATGATGGGCGCCAATGCCGTTGCTACTTGGACTGTGGAGGTAAATCCCTCGTGACCACGACCGCTACCGCCGTCGCTCATCCCAACATCGCCCTGATTAAATACTGGGGCAAGCGCGATGAGGCCGTGCAGCTACCGGCCACAGGTTCGCTGTCCCTTACTCTGGGCATCGCTCCGACGACGACCACGGTGTCGCTTATCGACGATCCCAGCGTCACCGCGGACTCGGGCACTCTGAACGGCCAGGAGATGGTGGGCAAGGACCTCTCCCGTGTCCAGAAGTTTTTGGATTTGGTCCGCGAGCGTGCGGGCAGCACTAGCTTCGCAGAGGTGACCAGCACCAACGAGATTCCGACGGGTGCGGGTCTGGCTTCGTCCGCGTCGGGTTTTGGCGCTCTCGCGCTGGCCGCGGCGAAGGCCTACGGCCTGGACTACACCCCGGAACAGCTCTCGGCTCTGGCCCGTCGCGGTTCGGGCTCGGCCTGTCGCTCTATTTTCGGCGGCCTCGTTGAGTGGCTGCCCGGCGATGACGATGCTTCCAGCCACGCAGTGGCTCTGCCGGATTCCGGCCTGGATCTCTCCCTGGTCGTGGCGGTTTTGGCCCCGGGGCGCAAGAAGATTGACAGCCGTGCCGCCATGCGTCGCACGGTCGAGACATCACCGTTCTTCCCGGCCTGGGTGGAGCAGGTGCCTCGTGATATCGAGGACATGAAGGCCGCCATTGCCGCTGCGGACTTCACTGCGGTCGGTGAGCTCGCTGAGGCCAACGCCATGCGCATGCACGCCACCATGCTGGGGGCTCTGCCTCCGGTGCGTTACTGGAATCCGGATTCAGTGGCGGCTCTCGATCTCGTCGCTACGCTGCGTGACGAGGGCACCGAGTGTTACGCCACCATGGATGCCGGGCCGAACGTGAAGGTGCTGTGCCGCAGCGGCGATGCCGAGAACATCGCGGATCGTTTCCGCGCAGAGTTCGAGGATATTGACGTGCTGGTTTCCGGTTCCGGCCCTGGCGCTTACCTGGTGTAGCTGGGGGAGTAGTTGAGCAACGCTAAAGGCGGACCTATCGAAGGCGAGTCCATCGGCCGTGGCTGCGGCAAGCTGTACCTCACTGGTGAGTATGCGGTGATGGATGTCGAGGGGCTGGCTGTCATCGCAGGAGTCAACCGCTATGTGACGGTTCGGTGCCACGGTGCCGAACCATCGCAGCCGGTCTCTCGCGTGTACTCCAGCTATTACGGCCCGCAGGGGCGTGCCATTGATATCGATGCACCAGATGACATCGCGACCCATACGATTTCCCTGGTCTATCGCATTGCTGCGGGTGAGCTGGAAAATATCCCAGAGAGTCCCATCAATATCGTCATTGAATCAGACCTCGATGACGCCGACAGTGGTGCGAAGTATGGCCTGGGATCCTCCGGGGCTGTCGCTGTGGCTGTAACTCGTGCGCTGGGGACGCACCTAGGTCTGGAGCTGGATTCACTGGACGTGTACAAGATTGCGATGGTGGCCACGCTTCTGGCTGGTGCAGCTGGTTCCGGCGGCGATATCGCGTGCTCCGCGCACGGCGGGGTGGTGCTCTATCGCCGGCCGAATCCGACGGCGCTCGCAGAGCTCGTGGCGGCTGATCCTGTCGCTGCCGTGGCGGCACCGTGGCCGAATCTTCGCATTGACGCCCGCACCGACCTCGGTGGGCTACAACTGTTGGTCGGCTGGACGGGCAGTCCGGTGAAGACGGACTCGCAGTTGAAGAAGGCCGGTGGCGCAGACCGTGATTTTGTGCGCGGGGTCTCGTCGATAAGCGAAAGACTCTGGCAGGCGCTTGCCGACGGCGACCACACGGCGGCGTTTGCCTGCCTGCGTGAGAATCGGACGCTGCTGCAGGACTATGAGCGTGAGCGTGCTGTGTGCATCGAGACGGAGAAACTGAAAGCGCTCGCCGACATCGCCGATGGCGCGGGGGCCGCGGGCAAGAGCAGTGGCTCCGGTGGTGGTGACTGTGGAATCGCGCTGGTGGGAGTCTCAAAAGATGCCGATGCCGAGGAGACTGCCGCGGACATCACCGCGCGCTGGCAAACCGCTGGCATCCAGCCGTTGCCGCTGAAGCTGGCCGCTCAACTTTGACCACAGTTTTTTGACCGTAGAATTTAAGACAGCTGAAATTTACAGAAGCTGGGAACCGAAGCTGCATGCAGCTAGAAAGGGTCGCTTAGGACAATGGCTGAAAAGAGCTCGCACGACCTGGAATATGCACACGTACCGCTGAGCTGGATTGGTCCGGTGCGCATTAGTGGCAACGTCATGAATGACGAGGTGAAGATTCCGCTGGCGACTTACGAGACCCCGCTGTGGCCGTCGTGTGGTCGCGGTGCGAAGGTCTCCCGCATGATCGAAGGTGGCATTACCTGCACTTTCGTCGGTGAGAAGATGACCCGATCGGTGATTTTCACTCTCGACTCGGCAGCTGATGCCGTCATTGCGCGCGACAACATCCTGTCTCGTTATGACGAGCTGAAGAAGGTCGTGGAGTCCTCCTCGCGTTTTGCCAAGCTGGTAGATATTCACTTCCAGATCGCATCGCGTCTTCTCTTTGTCCGCTTTGACTTCTTCTCCGGTGACGCCTCGGGCCACAACATGGCCACGCTGGCGTCTGAGCGTTTGATGTCCTACCTGATGGAACAGATGCCAGAGTTGGGCTATGGCTCGATCTCGGGCAACTTCTGTACCGATAAGAAGACTTCCGCAGTCAACGGCATTCTGGGCCGCGGTAAGTACGTGATCGCCGAGGCCGTCATTCCGGAGCCGGTTGTCCGCGAGCGTCTGCGCACAACTGCCAAGCGCCTGGCTGAGCTCAACGAACGCAAGAACCTCGTCGGCTCCATCATGGCCGGTTCGCTGCGCAGCGGTAATGCGCACTACGCCAATATGCTGCTGGGCTTTTACCTCGCTACCGGTCAGGACGCTGCGAATATCGTCGAAGGCTCGCAGGGGCTGACGCAGGTAGAGGCGCTTGACGACGGCTCCGTGCGCTTTAGCTGCACCCTGCCACATTTGATCGTCGGTTCCGTGGGCAACGGCAAGGGCTTGGACTTCGTGGAGAAGAATCTCACGGCGCTGGGCTGCAAGGAGGACCGTGAGCCGGGCGAGAATGCCCGTCGTCTAGCAGCGTGCTGCGCGGCAATCGTCTGGTGTGGTGAGCTTTCCCTGCTCGCGGCACAGACGAACCCGGGTGAGCTGATGGAGGCGCACGTTTCTATCGAGCGTGCGAAGTAGTGGTTTGTGAATAGTCGTTTGCGACAATTCGCAAAACCTAAGACAAATCTCAGGTAAACGCGCTAGATTTCTGTAGTAGGCAATTAACATTTTGTGGGCAAAATATCCCGTGGTCTGATGACTGCTCTGATGGCCGTTCTGATGACATGGGGGATGTTTCGTTGCCCGTTATTTCTTAAAAATCTGTAGAGGTAGTGAAGGCACGGTTTTGATGACAACAAGCAATGTGACCCCGATCGGTATTGATGACATCGCCTTTGCGACGGGTTCGTACTGCATTGACCTCGCCGATATTGCGCCCCGACTCGGAGCGGAACCGGCAAAGTACCACAAGGGCCTGGGGCAGGAACGCTCCAGCGTGGTTGCCTCTGATGAAGATCCGGTGACGATGGCCGCGACCGCGGTGAAGAAGATCGTCGACCGCCACGGTATCGACGGCGTGCGCACCATCATGTTCGCCACTGAGACCGGTATCGACCAGTCGAAGGCCGCTGCTGTCTATGTGCATGAGTTGGTCGGTCTTGACCCGCACGCGCGCTCTGTCGAGCTGAAGCAGGCTTGCTACTCCGGTACCGCGGCGCTGCAGTTCGCGTGCGCTCTGGTGGCCCGCAATCCGGAGGAGAAGGTCATCGTTGTCGCCTCCGACATTGCCCGCTATGACCTGGACTCCGCTGCGGAGCCGACCCAGGGCGCAGGTGCTGTAGCCATGCTGGTGACCGCTAATCCGCGCATCCTGGCTATCGATGCGGCTTCGGGCGTCTTTACCCGCGAAGTTATGGACTTCTGGCGGCCGAACCACCGCAGCCAGGCGTTGGTGGAGGGCAAGCTCTCTATTAGTGCTTACATCGACGCTGTTCAGGGTGCTTACGAGGACTACCGTGCCCGCGGCGGTGTGGACTTCAGCGAGATTGACTACTTCAGCTACCACCAGCCGTTTACCAAGATGGCCTACAAGGCGCACCGGCAGCTTTCGGCCAATAACGGTGTGGAGCTCACCGCGGAGGACGAGGCCCGCCAGCTCGGCCCAACCACCGAGTACAACCGCATCATCGGTAACTCCTACACCGCATCGGCCTACTTCGGCCTGCTCTCGCTGCTGGATACCGAGAAGGACCTGGCTGGTAAGAAGGTCGCTGTTGTCTCCTACGGTTCCGGCTCGGTTGCTGAGTTCCTCACCGGCAATGTGGTCGAGGGCTACGAGTCCCAGTTACGCGCCGCAGATAATGCGCGTGAACTGGCTGAACGCGTGAAGCTCGATGATCCGACCTACTACCGCCACGCTCAGGTGACGCATGAAGATCCGGGTGAGTACTCCAACCTGGGAGACGACGCCCTGATTGGCACCGGCCCATTCAGCTTCACCGGTGTTGAGGGGTGTAAGCGCATCTACCGCGCTCGTTAGCCCCCGGGGGCACCCGCGCTAGTACTTAGACGGAACCGAATCCTCTTTTTTCGCGCCTAACAGTAATAAGAACTGTTTTTCGCGGGGAAGGGGATTTTTCGTGTCCGCACGTTTTACTGGAGGCAGTGGCGGAGGCTTGCTGCACTTTTCGGAAGATGCAGTGACAGCGGCTGCCCGAGAGATCGAGCAGCGCGGCCGTGAAGGCCATGAGCGGTGGGGAAGCGCTCCTGATATTTCCCCAGCAGATTGTGGCCAGGGTTTTGCCGCCCAGGGGCGCCGTCTGCAGCAGGCGGCAGCGAGGCTGCGTGAGCACGGGCAATCGATGTACGCGGGACTTGGCAATCATGCTCCGGCAGTGCGGGAACAGTGGCGTGTCTTTGCAGGCTGTGACAGCGCCGGGAGCGCCGACCTCGGTGGAATTGAGGTAGTGGACTGATGCCATGGGTTGCTCGAATTCTTCCGATATTGGTGCGTGTTATTGGCCGTGGAAGCCGTATTGGAGCCAAGCGCGGGGTTGGCGGCATCGGCAAGAATCTGCCCAAAGTCTTGGATAAGGTGCGACGCGCTGACGGCTGGAAGGGCAGCGCCCTGTCCAAGTTCTCTAACTCCGTGGGGTTGATAGCCTCCGCGATAACTATTGCTATGGCTTTCGATTGGGGCGGTTTGAAAGGCGATGCCGCCGACGCCGCCAAGGAGCGCTGCGATAAAGCTGCGCAGGACTGTGCGAATCAGGATGAGCAGTCCGCCAATGGCGCGCAGAGCGTCGGCGAGTGCGGCAAGAAAGTCGACGAGGTCCTTGAGGATTGCGAGAAGCAGGCCGAAGATATGGCTGAGCAAACCGACGGCATCCTCTCTCAGTGCGAAGCGCTTGTCGACGATCCGGAGGTCGGCGCCGAAGCCGCACAAGTGGCCCAGCAGGTGTGTAACAGTCTCGTCGACTCCACTGGTCAGCTCTACGATGCGCGTAATAGTTGCATCGAGCAGTGTCTTGAGCAGGCAGCGTGTGACACTGAGGCCGCGGTGGTCGCCACCCCGCCGCAGCCTCCTACTGTTCCAGCCAGTTCGGGTGCTACCTCGGCGGCCTGTGCAGAGGTGGCTGAGTCTGGGAGTGGCGAAGGAGCTACTGTAACCGGTGGCAACGGTGCTACCGCTGGTGGAATTGGGGTCGTTGCCAACGTTGATATTGGGATAGAGGCAGGCGTTGCTGCTGGAATATCCGTTGGAGGTGCCATTGGCGCTGCCGGGGCGGCCAGTATCGCTGGAATTGCGGGAGCTGTCGGGGTTGCAGGCAGTGTCGCGTCCTCACTGCTCAACTTAGACATGTGCACGGAGACGGAAGAGCCAGTGTGCGAACAGGCACCTGCGCCAGCACCAGCACCAGCACCAGCTCCTGCGCCGGAGGACTGTGTGCCGGAACCCGAACCAGAACCCAAGCCCGAACCTGAACCCAAGCCCGAACCTGAACCCAAGCCCGAACCTGAACCCGAGCCCGAACCTGAAAATGTTCCTGAACCGCCTCCTCCAGCTGAGAAACTAAAGCACTTGGGAATCGAGCTGCCACAGGAGACGCAAGCAGAACAGCGAGCGGAACCGCAGCCAGAACCACAAGCAGAGCCGCAGCCAGCACCAGCCCAGGATTCGGCAGCATCAGTGCAGGAATCTGCTTCAGCTGTGCCCGAGCCCCCTGAGCAGCCCAACGCCCAGGAGCTTGTGGGCGCGGTCAATTCGCCAACGGCAGGTGAGTGGTAATGGGGAGTAAGCATGCCGCGAAATATGACCGGATTGGGCAGGCCTATTACGACGCTGCTGCAATGACTAGGCAGGAGTTCGATACGGCGGTACAGAGGGCACAGAAAGAATTGCAGGGTTTGGAGGAGCGTCGTAAAGCACGCGAAATTAAGGAGAGGGAGGTGGCGGCGGGCGTCGAAAAGCAACAAAAAACCGCCCGACCGAAGGGAACCGTTACGCGGTTGTTCGGGCGGGCGGGGAAAGGGACGCCGACGGTGAAGTCGATTCGGGGCGTGTCCTGAAGCGTGGCCTAGTGACTACTTGCCGGGAATCAGCGAGTGCTCCGGGTTTTCCGGCAGCTCCTTGATGAGCCACTCCATGTCGCGGTTAGTTGTGCCCTTGATAGTGGCGGTCGGGTCTGCGAAATCTGAGTACTTCTTGTCGTCACCGACCGTGGCCAGCAGGAAGCCTGTGAGTGCGGCGCGCGCGACCTCCTGGTACTTCACCTTGGAGGAAGAGAAGCCCGCTAGACGACGGAGAAGAGTTGTTTCCGAGAAGCTGCCCTGGTCAGCCTTGTCTACTTCGCGGTAAACGACATCGCCCTTCCACTGAACAGCCAGGCGAGCCGGGTTGCCGCGATCGAGCCACTGATCCTCGCCAGGGGCCAGGACGAGGCCCGGGGCCGAGACATTAGTTGCAGCGGCGCTGGAGGAAGGCGCGGTAGTTGCGGGGAAGACGCAGCCAACGCCGGAGATGAGGTCGTGACCAGCAGCGGCGAGGACGGCTACACCCGCGCCCATGCCGTGACCGGCAACGCCAAGCTTCTTCGGGTGGACGACGACCTTGCCCTCACCGAGGCGGACACCAGCGAGAATCTGGAGCGCTGTCTCCAAATCGTTGGCGAGACCACGGTGATCTGCCACGATGCCATTTTCGGTGTCCGGAGCAGCGACCGCGATGCCCCACGAAGCTA
Organism: Corynebacterium sp. c8Ua_99; assembly: GCF_039907185.1. Taxonomy (NCBI): domain Bacteria; kingdom Bacillati; phylum Actinomycetota; class Actinomycetes; order Mycobacteriales; family Corynebacteriaceae; genus Corynebacterium; species Corynebacterium sp. c8Ua_99. Next base: position 63,384 of record NZ_JASBOG010000006.1, on the reverse strand, counting down.
GGTGACGCAGCGTGGCGTGGTACTCCTCAATCGGTGTGCGCCAATCGTGTGCGAAGGCGATACCGGGGATGCCATTGCCCTCGGCAGGCGTGTAGACCTTTCCCGGCAGGCCAGTAAAAGCTAGGTCACCGACCATGACGCGGTGCGGTCCACGCTTGGAAAGATTAGATGTCAGAGTCTTCAAGTTGTCAGCCACAGTGAATAGCTTAACTATAAGGTGCATACCTTTGCTGAAAAAGTGCCAGGATGAGCGAGAATGTCTATTTCGTTATGACGATTTTCCGCTTCGCGGGTTATTCTGTAGGGCATGTGTGGAATCGTTGGATATGTGGGCCATCAGCCCGCCCTGGATATTGCTGTCGATGCGCTACGACGCATGGAATACCGTGGCTATGACTCCGCGGGGGTTGCCATTGTCGACGATCAGGGGCATATCACTGTAGAGAAGAAGGCCGGTAAACTCGCCAACCTCGAGGCTGCCCTTGATGCGGATGGGCGCGACAAAATCACTGGAACCACCGGAATTGGGCACACCCGCTGGGCTACCCACGGTCGCCCAATTGATGAGAATGCCCACCCACACCAGTCCTATGACGGCAAGGTGGCTATCGTCCACAACGGCATTATCGAGAACTTTGCTCCGCTACGTCAGGAGCTGGAGGATGCCGGCATTGAGCTGAAGTCCGAAACCGACTCCGAGGTCGCCGCGCACATGCTCGCACGTGCCCTGGACGGTTCCGACGGCGGATCTACCGCTGGTGATTTCGAGGCCTCTGCGCTGTCCGTGCTCAACCGCCTCGAGGGTGCTTTCACGCTGTTGTTTACTCATGCAGACCACCCGGATCGCATCATCGCTGCTCGTCGCTCCACTCCGCTGATTGTCGGAGTGGGCGAAAACGAAATGTTCCTCGGCTCTGACGTTGCGGCTTTCATCGCGCACACCCGCGAGGCCGTGGAGCTGGGGCAGGACAACGTCGTCATCATCACCGCAGATGATTACCGCATCCTGGATTTCGCCGGCAACGAGCAGCAGGGTCGACCATTCACCATCGACTGGGATCTCGCCGCAGCCGAAAAGGGTGGCTATGACTCCTTCATGATGAAGGAAATCCACGAGCAGGCTGCCGCCGTCCGCGATACGTTGGCCGGTCACCTCGTTGACGGCCGCATCGTTCTCGACGAGTCCCGCCTGAGTGACCAAGATCTGCGTGACATCGAGAAGGTCTTCGTCGTCGCCTGTGGTACCGCATACCACTCCGGTTTGTTGGCCAAGTACGCCATTGAGCACTGGGTTCGTATCCCGGTCGAGATTGAGGTCGCGTCCGAGTTCCGCTACCGCGATCCGGTGCTGGACCGCCAGACGCTGGTGGTCGCTATTTCGCAGTCGGGCGAGACTGCTGACACCCTTGAGGCCGTGCGACACGCAAAGAGCCAGGGCGCCCGCGTGCTGGCTGTCTGTAACACCAACGGTGCACAGATTCCACGTGAGTCTGACGCCGTGCTCTATACGCACGCCGGCCCGGAGATTGGTGTTGCTGCAACCAAGTCGTTCCTGGCGCAGGTAGCCGCAAACTACCTGGTCGGTTTGGCTCTTGCCCAGGCACGCGGCACTAAGTACCCGGACGAGGTCACTCGCGAGTTTGAAGAGCTGGAGACCATCCCGGCACTGATTGACAAGGTCGTCGCTAAGGGCGATGAGTTCATCGACACGGCCAAGGAAATCGGTGCTATTCCGACGATGCTCTTCCTCGGCCGACACGTTGGTTTCCCAGTCGCACTTGAGGGTGCGCTGAAGCTCAAGGAGCTTGCCTACATTCACGCAGAGGGGTTCCCGGCAGGCGAGCTCAAGCATGGCCCAATTGCACTCATCGAGGATGATCTTCCGGTCGTCGTCGTAGTGCCATCGCCGAAGGGGCGCGCCGTGCTGCACTCCAAGATTGTCTCCAACATCCAGGAGATTCGAGCCCGAGGTGCCAAGACCATCGTGATTGCCGAAGAAGGGGATCAGTCGGTGGTTCCTTTTGCGAACTACCTGATTGAAATCCCGGAGACGTCCACGCTGCTCCAGCCGCTGTTGTCTACGATTCCGATGCAGTTCCTGGCAGCTGAGATCGCTCGCCAGTGCGGTAACGAGGACATCGATAAGCCGCGCAACCTGGCTAAGTCAGTCACCGTCGAGTAGTTCGTCCTGCTTTCGTCGGTACTGCTCAATCTCCGCATCGAGTTCTTCATCCGTGAGGGACTCGATGCGTTTTTCTTCCTCCTCTGTTAGCTCCCAGACCTCGTCAGGTACGTCGCAAAATGACAACATCCAATCGAGGTTGCGTTTCTGAATCGTCTTCATCTTCCGTGTCACGCGCTGATGAAAAGTTTGCTTGCCGACGTTCTTTAGCGGCCCAACTGGAATGCTAGTCGCGGTGTCTCCATCACGGGAAGTCCACACTTCTGTTCCGTCGGGGTACCTGTCGATGTTCCAGCCCTCGTGCGTTTTTAGGTTGTGGTGTCGGCGGCAGAGACAGTGCAGATTCTCCGTGTCAGTCGGCCCGCCCTGCTCGGGATTGTCGTAGTTATACGGCTGAATATGGTCCAGGTCGCACTTGGCTGCCGGGACGTCGCAGCCGGGGAAGCGGCAGGTACCGTCACGCCCACGGACGCGAGCCACCTGGCTCTCGGTGGGGCGGTAACCATCCACCTTGCTATCGGCGGAGATACGGATGTGAGTTGCGCGAGCAATCCATTCTTCGGTGGCTACCTCGCTCAACCAGCCGACGCCATCAATCCATGCTGGCCCACCGCCGACCTCGCGGTAGACATTGATGACAATCTCGGCATTGGTCGAATTCTGTGCCAGCTGTAGTAGCGCTTCCGCCTGCGTGCACTGTTCACCGCGATTGATTGCGGTGTTGCGAATCCCCTGGATTCTTGCCATGAGCTCGGTCGCGCGGTCGTTTTCAAGGATTGCTGTGACCTTTTTGTGCTTGCCATCGCCCGTGTCGGCGAGTGCGACCGCTTCGCCTTCTGGAACCCGTTGGGTGCCGTCGTTGCGGGCGCAGTCGTTGTACTCAGAAACCAAGTCGCCGATTAGACGAGACAGCGTGTAGACACCAACCATTGCTTGTCGAGGTCGCGTCGGAGTGAGCATTTCCAAAAGATGGGGCTCTACCGTGTCGAACCGATCTGGTGACAGCCCGGCAACGCCATTGGCGATGGCGCGGAGATGGGCTAACGAGAAACAGAAGGTGGATTCGATGAGAGCCCGGACTTTTGGTAGGCGTTCGAACATCAGCGCAATTTCGCACAGCGTAGAACACTTGCCGCGGCTAAGGCCGGTTCGAATGCTTATGCGGGCAAGATGGTGATTGACATCGACCTCGTCACCGGGAGCGCAGATATCGATGAGTTGAAGGTCTGCGGCGTTGATGGCACGGGCCGCGATGCTAATCGGGTCGTCGGATTGCTGGTTGGCCCATGAGGGCTTTTGACCTGGTGCTGGAAGTTCTGTGGGCGGCGATGACATTGGTTATCCCCCTGATTACTACGTGTCCGCCGGAGAATTGAAGATTGTGTTCTGTGGTGGAGAGAAGCGTGGTGGAGGCTGTGTCAACCAGTCCCGCCGACTTCTGTGCACCAGACAAAGAACTTTCGCTTACAAATTTTCCCTACAACCTAAATCGTACACCTGTTTGAAAAACTGTCAATAGAATTCTGGAAATACGTTCTAAAATTCTGTGCTGAATTAGATCCGGTCCCTCCGTCCGAGACCCCACCGCCCGAGACTCCGCCGCCCGAGACCTGTCGGCAGAGCGCCGTACATAGGCAGGACTCGCTGTCGCGGATGATGCGGGACATCACCAGCTTCAGCGCCATCCAGTTCCTCCAAGAACTCGTGAATGCGTTCGAGCGTATTGGGGGAGTAGAGCAGTGCGAGGTGATCAGACCAGTCGCCACCGCCAGTGGCATTGTTGACGTTCGTAATGTGGTGACCCTCTTGTTCGGGCAAAAAGGCGCCGGTCCACGGGCGAACCACGGTGTCAAAAGGGGTGCCGATATTCAGGTAGTGCGGACCACGTCGGGTAATGCCACGCGCTGCGCGGTTCAGAGTCGCAATGTAGTCAGAGTCCAGCAGCTGTTGAATGCAGGCACGGCCGACAAGGCGGTCGACGAGTTTGTGCATCGGTAGGCCGCATCGCTCAAGGGCACTGAGCCTTCGGCGCATGCCCCACGCAGTAGTGCCTCGGTGGTTTCCCGCAAGAGAGATGACTGCCCGCACGGGGCTGTTGTCGGAGGCGTACTGCTCGGCTTCTTCTTCGTTGAGGCCATGGTTGAGGGCGTCGTCGTAAAGCGAATCGATGCTCGCGTTGGCGTAACTGCGGCAGTGTAGACCGCCCTGGGAATGACCGATGAGGTCGATGCGGGGTAGGGAGAGGTGGGCACGGAAGCGGTCGAGAAGGTCGGTGACTTCAGCGAGCGCATCGCTCAAATCGGTGGTGGCTTTGACGCTACGGAGACGGCTGACCAGCGCGGCGGGGTCGGAGCCGTAATCGAGTGAGAATACGGGGCGATTCCGGGCGAGGAACGGCCCCAACATGGCGAAGGAGTTGAACGAGTTCATCCAGGTGCCGTGAACCAGGACAATTGGTGTGCGACCGTTGTATCTGTCCAGGTCAGGAGTGACTTTGCCGTCGAGGATTTCGCGAACGTCCTGCACGCCGTGGGGGATCCATTCGGGATGACGCAACGAGCGCAGGTATGCCTGCGGAAAGGCGCGCAGTAGAGGGCCGAAAACTCGCGTGCTCGGGGAGTAGTCATCCATAGGGGCTAATCGTAGGCTGGGTTTATGACGTACTGCTACACAGCTGCCGAAATTCGCGCCGCGGAACAGCCCTATCTGGACGCACAAACGCGTGACGACGAACTCATGCGCCACGCAGCCGCCGCTGTGTCGGAGGTGGCGGAGCGGATGCTCTCAGAGGCATCTCCGGAGCCTGGTCGCGGTCGCGTGCTGCTGTTGGTCGGATCGGGAGGCAATGGTGGCGATGCACTCTATGCTGGCCGAAACTTGTCCTCGGATGGGCATGGCGTGGATGCGGTTTTGCTGGGCTCGAAGCCGCATGAACGGGCGCTGAAAGCTTTTGAACTCGCAGGTGGGCGGGTGCTGCCGTTGGGGTGTGACCGGGAGACGGATTTATCGAAGATTCTGTGGTCGATTAGTGAAGACTACGCATTGATCATCGACGGCATCGTGGGGCTCGGAGGTCACGGCGCGCTGCGTGAAGAGGCCGCGTGGTTGGTGCGCGAAGCGCGGTTGGGCAAAGTTCCCATTCTCGCGGTTGATGTGCCGAGCGGCGTAGAAGCCGATACTGGGCGTACTTTTGACCCGCCTGCCCAGACCATCAATCCAGACCCTGATTTGGAGGAGGGACAGAACCCGTACTTGCCATCTCACGTCGAGGCCACGACAACGGTGACTTTCGGCGGTCTGCGCTACGCGCACTCGCTGTCCGAATCCTGTGGCACCGTCGAATTACACGAAATTGCGCTCGATGCCTTCTCCCTCGAACTTCCAGGACTGGGGCAGACGCTCTATGAAAACGGTACCTACAATGCCGTCCACCACCAGACTCCGACCGTGGAGTTCTACGAAGCCCTAGGCGGGAGCTTTCCGGCACCACTTGGCGCGATGACCCCGCTCGAACCCGGTGCTGCAGACCACAAGTACTCCACTGGAGTTACAGGAATCGCCGCCGGTAGCGAGGCGTATCCCGGCGCAGGTCAGCTGTGCGTCACCGCTGCCGTGCATGCGACCAGTCCCGCGGTCATCTATGTCGGCGACGCGGCCGCACGTAACCGCATCACCGCAGCCTTGCCGACGGTCATTACGCAGCAGGACTCGGTGGATCGCAAAGAGGTACGCGTCGATGCCTGGGTCGTCGGTCCCGGTCGGGGCACTGATGAGAAAGCCGCCGAGGAACTGCGAGACATTCTGGCCACTGACAAACCAGTGGTCATCGACGCTGACGCACTGACACTGCTGTCGAAGCATGAGGACATCCGACAGCTCGTTCGTGAGCGCGGCCAGGAGCGCAACCTGCGCACTGTTCTCACGCCGCACGCCGGTGAATTCGAGCGCCTGACCGGGCACGAGGTCACTAACCCCATCGCAGATGCGCGTGAACTTGCCGAGCAGTTCTCCTCCGAAGTGTTGCTCAAGGGACGCCGCACTGTGATGGTCAATCCGACAACGCAGCGCACAGTCGTGATTGACGCGGGTAGCTCCTGGGCAGCCACGCCGGGCTCTGGCGATGTACTGTCCGGGCTCCTCGGCGCCTGGGTAGCGCGTGGCGAAGCCCTCTATCTACCAGCAATTATTCATGCGCGCGCCGCATTTTTGGCCGCGCAGACAGAGTTCGGACCAGCACCCTGCAGCGCCCAGGACATCGCCGAATCCATCCGAGATGCCACCGCATGGTTCACCAACGAAGGCAGCAGTGGCAAAATACGGCTATGACTTCCTCGGCACCAGCCATCCTGACCCATACCGTTAATCTCGACGCGATCACCCACAATGTGAAGACCGTCAAGGCCATCGCAGGGGTGTCGGAATTCATGGCCGTCGTCAAGGCGGACGGCTACTCGCAGGGTGCGCTGCAGACCGCGCGTGCCGCGCTGGCCGGCGGGGCAACGCAGCTCGGTGTCGCAACAATCGACGAGGCGCTCTCCCTCCGCGAGGAACTCCGCGCCACGCTTGACGACGGCCACGCCATCCCCATCCTTGCCTGGATCTGGGACGCAGCGGCCACCTCGTTGGTGCAGCGAGCTGTGGCTGCAGATATTGACCTCGGTCTGCCGTCGATGGTTCATGCGCTGGCCGTGGCCAATGCCGGGCGGGCGCTGTCGGTGACACCACGTGTGACGGTGATGGTCGATACGGGCTTGGGGCGCTCGGGATTCTCTATGGCCAATGGGGACTTTGAGCATGCGGTCGCTCAGCTGGTTGAGCTGCACAAGACCGGTGCTCTGAACGTCACCGGTGCTTTCACGCACTTTGCGTGCGCGGATGAGCCGGGCCACGAGAGCGTCGATAAGCAGGCACAGAATTTCTGTGCTGCGATTGCGGCACTGCGTGAGGCGGGGCTGGACGAGCTGATTAACCATGCGGCGAATTCGCCGGCATCGTTGTCACGTCCTGACCTGGCCTTCGATATGGTGCGTCCAGGGCTGGCGATTTATGGTGGCGAGCCAATTGTGGGGATCACCCATGGATTGCGTCCGGCGATGAGGTGGGAAGCGTCGGTCATATTGGTCAAGAAGCTGCCGGCGGGGCAGTCGGTGTCCTACGGACAGACGTGGACAGCTGACCGCGATACCACCATCGGCATCGTGCCCTGTGGCTACGCCGACGGTATGATGCGCTCGGCCTCCGGGCATTTCGAGGTCAGCATCAATGGCACGCGCTATCCGCAGGTAGGGCGCGTGTGTATGGATCAATTCGTCGTCGACCTGGGGCCCGACACCGAAGTCGAGGCCGGCGACACTGCGGTTATCGTCGGTGATCCCACACTGGGGGAGCCCGGTCTCGATGACCTCGCGGAGGCATCCGGCACCATTAACTACGAAATCCTCACCGCACCGAAGGGGCGTAGCGAGCGAAAGTGGGTGCGCAGCCGGCTCGCGCCAACCGCAGAGGACATGCGTGACCTCGGCGAGGAGATTGGCCGGGAGTTGGCAGCTGGGGATCTGGTGATTCTCGATGGCCCACTCGGCGCGGGCAAAACGACCCTCACGCAGGGCATCGCCCGTGGCATGAACGTGCGCGGTCGCGTGACGTCGCCGACGTTCACCATCGCCCGCGAGCACCGTCCGCTTGCAACCGACGGCGTCACCCTCATCCACGTCGACGCCTATCGACTCTTTGGCGAAGAGGGCCCCGGCTCCGATGGCGAGGCCTTCGATGCGCTGGACTCGCTCGATTTGGATACCGACCTCGAGGACAGCGTCGTGGTCGCCGAGTGGGGAATGGGGCTCGCCGAGGTGCTCTCCGAGCGCTATCTACAGGTGAGTATCGATCGTTCGCGTGACGACGATGCCCGCGTCGTCACCTGGAAGTGGAGCAAGTAGCTCCAAGTCGGTTCAAGTAGGTTACTGAGTATGAACATTTTGGCCGTTGACACATCGACTCCACAGGTCACCGCGGGAATTGTCCGCGATGGTGAAACCGTGGCCGAAAAGCTGCACCTGGATGCCCGTGCGCACAACGAGGTGCTGGTGCCGCTGATTCAGCAGTGCCTCACTGACAGTGGGGTGGCGGCAACCGAGCTAGATGCCGTGGTTGTCGGCTGTGGGCCGGGGCCGTTTACGGGCTTGCGCGTTGGTATGGCCACCGCAGCCTCCTTCGCCGACGCTCTGGGAATTCCCTGCTACGGCATCTGCAGCCTGGATGCGCTCGCGGGTGGCGTTGGCGATGAACTGGTCGTCACCGATGCCCGCCGCCGCGAGGTGTACTTCGCCGCCTACCGCGATGGCCAGCGAGTTTTCGGCCCGGGAGTGGCCAAGCCAGCCGACGTCATGGAGCTGCTCAAGGAAGAACTTGCAGCAGAAGCCGCCGACTTCGCGCCGAGCCAGGCCCGCGGCAGTCTCAGCCACATCGAGCAAATTGCCGGGCTTGAGGTTGCTGCCGAACAAGTCTTTCCCACTCCGACAGCCATGGTTGAAGCGGTCGACTTTGACTCCGCGCCGGGCCCACTGGTGCCGCTGTACTTGCGCCGTCCGGATGCCGTTGTCCCGAAGGCTATGAGATGAGCGTCGTCAAGCTAGTGCGTCTCGGACCTCCTGAGGCCAAGGCGTGTGCGGCGATTGAGGCGGAGCTGTTTGCCGGCGACGATCCCTGGCCGGAATCGGCCTTTATGGCAGAGCTGGCCGCGCCGAACAATTTCTACATCGGGCTGATCGCAGAGGCGGACGGGGACGAAGAACTGTGCGGCTATGCGGGGATTACCAAGCTGGGGCCTGCGGGGGCCGCCGAATACGAGATTCACACCATCGGGGTGGGGAAGAAGTGGCAGCGCCGGGGCTTTGGGGCGCAGCTGATGGACGCGCTGATGGCAGCTGTGGCGGAGGATCCGGGCCCGGTGTTTTTGGAAGTTCGCACAGATAACGAACCCGCAATCGCCATGTATCGGCGCTATGGCTTCGAAAATATGGGGCTGCGAAAGAACTATTATCCGGGCTCTGGGGCGGATGCGTACACGATGTGTCGGCCTGAGTCGGCCAGCTAGATGTTGACGTATTGACTAATCTGCGTTAGACCGGGCACATGGCTAAAACCTTTGCAAAACAGCTCGTAGAAACCCTAGAGAAGCAGGGTGTCAAGCGAATCTTCGGACTCGTTGGAGATAGTTTGAACCCCATTGTCGACGCTGTGCGCGAGTCCTCCATTGAGTGGGTGCACGTTCGCAACGAAGAGGCTGCCGCCTTCGCCGCCGGCGCGGAGTCCCTGGTCACCGGCGAATTAGCAGTGTGTGCGGCCTCCTGCGGCCCGGGTAATACCCACCTCATCCAGGGCCTGTATGACTCCCACCGCAACGGCGCAAAGGTGCTGGCGCTGGCATCGCACATTCCTTCCCGACAGATTGGCTCGAACTTCTTCCAGGAGACCCATCCGGAGTTCATCTTCAACGAGTGCTCCGGTTACTGCGAGATGGTCAACTCCGCTGAGCAGGGTGGCGTCGTTTTGCATCACGCTATCCAGTCGACCATGACTGGCCACGGTGTTTCCGTGCTGGTTCTGCCGGGCGACATTACAACGCATGAGGTGGAAAATGATGAGTTCGTCACCTCCACTATCAGCAGTGGTCGCCCAGTCGTATTCCCTGACGCCGGCCAGGCCGCCGCGCTTGCCGACGCAATCAACGAGGCTAAAACCGTCACGCTTTTCTGTGGCGCAGGTGTGAAGGACGCCCGCGAACAGGTGCTCAAGCTTGCGGAGAAGATTAAGTCGCCGGTGGGACATGCGCTGGGTGGCAAGATGTACATCCAGTACGACAACCCCTATGACGTCGGTATGTCCGGCCTGCTGGGCTACGGCGCCTGCCACGATGCCTCCAACGATGCTGATCTGTTGATTCTGCTCGGTACTGACTTCCCGTACAACGACTTCCTGCCGACTAAGAACGTCGCACAGGTCGATATCGATGGTCGTGCCATCGGTCGTCGTACCACGGTGAAGTACCCAGTCGTCGGCGATGTGGCTGCCACAATTGAAACCATCCTGCCGCACCTGGATGAAAAGACCAACCGTTCCTTCCTGGACAAGCAGCTGCGGAACCACGAGCGCCTGCTCAGCCACGTCATCGAGGCATACACCCACGACGTTGAGAACATGCGCCCGATTCACCCGGAGTATGTGGCCGACCTGATTGATAAGTACGCCGATGACGATGCCGTCTTCACCGTCGATACCGGTATGGGCAATGTCTGGGCTGCACGCTACGTCACGCCGAATGGCAAGCGAGAGCAGATTGGTTCTTTCCGTCACGGCACTATGGCCAATGCACTTTCGCAGGCCATTGGTGTGCAGGCTGCTGACCGGGACCGTCAGGTCATTACCTTCAACGGTGACGGTGGCCTGTCAATGCTGCTCGGTGAGCTCATCACCGTGAAGCAGGAGCAGCTGCCCATCAAGATGTTTGTGTTCAACAACTCCTCGCTCGGCATGGTCAAGCTGGAAATGCTGGTTCAGGGGCTGCCGGAGCACGAGACCGACCACGACGCAGTGGACTACGCCGGAGTCGCAGAGTCGTTGGGTATCAAGGCCATCCGAATTGAAGATCCGGCCGATGCGCCTCGCCTGATTCAAGAGGCGCTGGCATACGACGGCCCGGTGCTGGTGGATATGATCACCGACCCGAATGCCCTGTCCATCCCGGCAAACATCACCTGGGACATGCTGATGGGATTCTCCAAGGCCGCTACTCGCACCGTCTTCGGCGGCGGCGTTGGTCAGATGATCAACATGGCACGGTCGAACCTCCGCAACATCCCGCGGCCATAGTGGGGGTAGCGCTCTCGAGATGCGGGAGTGGGTGCGGTGCGGTACCTCTGTTTCCATGATTAAAGGTTTTCTGGTGAACCCTGACCTGACGCATCGCATCGTCGAATTTGAGTTGGAGGCCGCTGCTACATTCCTCGGCGGAGTTTCCTCCGACCGTGTTTCGGTGGCGTTTCAGGAAGACGGCGCCGATTACGCCGCTCTCTACAACCCGACGGCCAAGGCTGAGGGCGCTGAACCGAATCCGGTCGCGTCCCTCGGCCGCAATGAGGCTGCTACGGGCAACTCGGCTTTCTTTACCGACCCCACCACCGCAATTTGCGGAACGGTCGTATTTGTCGACGCCGAGGGCAAGGATATCGGCGACGAGGAAATCGAGCGTATTAAGCACGGTATGCGCGCCGTGCGCCACTACCGCGATGACTACCCAGAGGAATACGCTCTCTGGCGTGCCGCTGTGCGGAACCTCGGTCGCCTCGAAATTTAAACTCGGTCGCTGGTAAGTGACCCGGTGGTGCGCTAGTACCATGACTGCTATGACCGAGTTGACCCTGCTGGCAATCGAGAGTTCCTGCGATGAGACTGGCGCTGCAGTGATGCGTGTGCGCTACGACGACACCGACACCAGCACCCCCGCCATTCCCGAGGTGGAAGTGCTTGCCGACGTCGTCGCATCCTCCATGGAACAGCACGCCCGCTTCGGCGGTGTGGTTCCGGAGATTGCTTCCCGCGCTCATTTGGAAGCCCTGCAGCCAGTAGTCTCCGAGGCGCGCGCGCAAGCAGCTGCCAAGCTCGGTATCGATACTTTTATCCCAGATGCCGTCGCCGCTACCGTGGGACCCGGTCTCGCCGGTGCGCTGCTGGTCGGTTCGGCAGGCGCGAAGGCTTATGCCGCCGCCTGGGGTGTGCCTTTCTACGGCATTAATCACCTTGGTGGCCACGTTGCTGTCGGAGCTCTCGATGGCGCAGATCTATCCAACGCAGTGGCGCTGCTAGTTTCCGGCGGGCACACGCAGCTGCTGCGCGTACAGGGGGTTGGTCGTCCGATGGAGGAGCTCGGATCGACGCTTGACGACGCAGCCGGAGAGGCATACGACAAGGTTTCGAGGTTGCTTGGGTTGGGTTACCCGGGCGGCCCGATTATCGATAAGTTGGCTAAGCAGGGAAATCGCAAGGCCATCGCGTTTCCTCGCGCCATGATGCGCCAGCAGGATGCGCGCCATGACTTCTCCTTCTCCGGCTTGAAAACCGCCGTGGCCCGCTATGTCGAGGCGGCAGAGAAGGAGGGTCGTGAATACTCCGTAGAGGACGTCTGTGCTTCCTTCCAGGAGGCGGTCTGCGATGTATTGACCAAGAAGGCCGTTCGCGCAGCTCAGGATGTGGGGGCCACTACGCTGCTGCTCGGTGGTGGTGTGGCTGCGAACTCGAGGTTGCGTGAACTCGCAGCGGCGCGAGCTACCTCGGCGGGAATTACGCTGCACGTGCCACCGATTAAGTTGTGCACCGACAACGGTGTCATGATTGGCGCAGCTGCCGCCTACCTCATTGCCGCGGGGGTCAAGCCCTCTGGCTACGCCTGCCCGACCGACCCATCGATGCCAGTGGAAGATCCTGTAATGCAATAAGCAGTGATTGCCCCTCGGATCCATGTTAAGTTTCGTTAACTGACTTTGACTTGTTTCTGTGCCATGGATCGCAGGACAATTACAGGAAAGCGCTTGCCCAAAAATGAGTAAAGACTACAGCGAGTGGGAACTTCAGCCATCCGATAATTCGCATAATCAGACTGAGCTGTTTGCGCCGCAGGGCGAACTGCAAGTACCGCAAGCACCGCAAGTTGAACATCAGCGCGGTCGTGCTGGGGGAGTGCTATGGGCAGTCATCGCTCTGCTGCTTGTGGTGATCGTCGCTGTAGCAGTGGTGCTTTACCTAGTTGTGAGTGGTCGAGGTGAGCAATGGTTTGGTGCAGGTGCCAAGGATGAAGTAGCGCCGAAGCTCACTGTTACTGCGACTGCGACGGAGACCGTGAAGGTGAAGTCGCCGGAGAAAACCAAGACGAGGGAAACCACGAGTACGGCTGCGCCCGATTATCCGATTAGTGGGGATTGCGAGGCGTCGGCGTTCCCGACTACGGAGGAAAACTTTACGATCGTCGCCTGTGACGGATGGTGGGCGCTGGGTGGGCGCGCAAACAGTGGTGGACTGGCGGTTTACCAATGGGACGAAGGTGCCTGGCAAAGGAGGGAGCCAGACAGTAACTACACAACCGGTTCTGGTGGTCCGTGCTTTAGCGATGAGTACATCAAGGAACACGGAATGACGGTTACTGCGTTCGGTCGTATGGCGTGTAACCCCGACAAGCTGACCAATTAGCATTAGCGCTCACTATTGTTGAGTGTTAGCACTTGCAGGGGTAGAGTGCTAACGAAGGTTGTTTGACACACAGTTGTTCACCCGCGACGACGGCTGTGCACGGCAGACCAACCGGCACAAGAACATCACATCACCGCATGTATGGAGGAATTCATCGTGGCGAACGTCAACATCAAGCCGCTGGAGGATCGCGTCCTCGTCCAGATCAACGAAGCAGAGACCACCACGGCATCTGGCCTGGTTATCCCGGACTCCGCTAAGGAGAAGCCGCAGGAGGCTACCGTTATCGCAGTTGGTCCGGGTCGTTGGGCCGATGACGATGACCGCATTCCTATGGACGTCAAGGAGGGTGACATCGTCATCTTCTCCAAGTACGGCGGCACTGAGCTGAAGTACCAGGGCGAAGAGTACCTGCTGCTGTCGCAGCGCGACATCCTGGCTGTTATCGAGAACTAAAGGGAGGACGTACCCACACATGGCGAAGCTTATTGCTTTTAACGAAGAGGCTCGCGAAGGCCTCAAGCGCGGTGTGGACACGCTTGCCGACGCAGTCAAGGTCACGCTTGGCCCGAAGGGTCGCAACGTTGTCCTGGACAAGGCCTTCGGCGGTCCGCTGGTCACCAATGATGGTGTGACCATCGCCCGCGACATCGACGTTGAGGATCCGTTTGAGAACCTCGGCGCGCAGTTGGTTAAGTCCGTTGCGGTCAAGACCAATGACGTTGCCGGTGACGGCACTACTACGGCCACGCTGCTGGCACAGGCGCTGGTCCACGAGGGTCTGCGCAACGTTGCAGCCGGCGCAAACCCGATTTCGCTGAACCGCGGTATTCACGCTGCATCCGACAAGGCGGTTGAGCTGCTGAAGCAGCGCGCCACCTCGGTCAGCAGCTCTGCTGCCATCGCACAGGTGGCAACCGTTTCCTCGCGCGACACTGAAATTGGTGACCTGGTTGCAGGTGCCATGGACAAGGTTGGCAAGGACGGCGTCGTCTCTGTGGAGGAGTCGCAGTCGATTGCCACCGAGCTGTCCGTGACCGAGGGCGTGTCCTTCAACAAGGGCTTCCTCTCGCCGTACTTCATTACCGACGTTGAGGCTCAGCAGGCAATTCTCGACGGTGCACAGGTGCTGCTGGTCCGCGAGAAGATTTCCTCCCTGCCGGAGTTCCTGCCGATTCTGGAGAAGATTGCCGAGTCCGGCAAGCCGACTCTGATCATGGCTGAGGATATCGAGGGCGAGGCTCTGTCCGCGCTGGTCATCAACGCTATGCGCAAGACCTTGAAGGTTGCCGCAGTGAAGGCACCGTACTTCGGTGACCGTCGTAAGGCGTTCATGGATGACCTGGCAGTTGTCACCGGTGCAACCGTCGTTACGGCTGACACTGGCATGCAGCTGAAGGACGTTGGACTTGAGGTGCTGGGTAACGCACGCCGCATCACCATTACCAAGGACGAGACCGTCCTAGTTGACGGTGCTGGCACCGCTGAGGCTGTGGAAGAGCGTCGTAACCAGATCCGTGCCGAGATTGAGCGCACTGACTCTGACTGGGATCGCGAGAAGCTGGAAGAGCGTCTGGCGAAGCTCTCTGGCGGTGTGGCTGTCATTAAGGTCGGCGCTGCTACCGAGACCGAGGTCAACGAGCGCAAGCTGCGTGTCGAGGATGCCATTAACGCTGCTCGTGCGGCAGCTCAGGAAGGTGTCATCGCCGGCGGCGGTTCCGTACTGGTGCAGATCTCCCGTGAACTCGAGGCATTCGCTGACGAGTTCGAGGGCGACGAGGCAGTCGGTGTCCGTGCAGTTGCCAAGGCTCTGACCCGTCCGGCTTTCTGGATTGCTGAGAATGCTGGTAAGGACGGTGCGGTCGTTGTCTACCACATTGGTGAGCTGGAGAACGGCAACGGCTACAACGCTGCTACTGACACTTACGAGAACCTGATTGAGTCCGGCGTCATTGACCCGGTCAAGGTCACTCACTCCGCAGTCGTCAACGCAACCTCCGTGGCGCGTATGCTGCTGACCACTGAGGCTTCCGTTGTGGATAAGCCGGAAGAGGAACCAGAGCACGATCACGCTCACTAATCGCAAGTGAGCTAGTGCCCGGGCCTTTGGCACGTAAAATGCTCCCCACCTTTCAATCTGAGGGTGGGGAGCATTTTGGTTTTTATGTGAACCGGCTGGAGTCCGAGAGAGGAGAGGGACTACATGGCAGTGACTAGAACGCGTTCAAGTTCGCGTTCACGTGCAGCCGGCTTAGCTCGAAGGATTTCATTTCGTTCAGATTCGCTGAGACCGCCCCAGACACCGTATGGCTCACCAACCTTGAGTGCGTGACTACGGCACTGCATAAGAACAGGGCAAGAACGGCAGATAGCCTTCGCACGGGCTTCACGCAGGCTGCGTGCGCGTCCGCGCTCGCCTTCCGGGTGGAAGAAGGTCGCGGAGTCCTGCCCGCGGCACGAGCCGTGCAGCTGCCAATCCCACAAATCCGCATTGGGCCCGGGCAAGTGGTCGATGTACGTCATCGGAATTGATGTCTCCTTCATTGAGCTTTCTTGAAGCAGTGAGCTCAAGTGTGGAGACCAACAATGAACGGTTGGTAAACCTAAGGAGGCCAGCCGGGATACTACGCAAACAATTCCGTCAAACTCTTACCAAATTTTTAGAAACGGCCAGGTCGTCGAGAACGCAAACCGTCGACAAAGCCTGCGCAGTAGTCCCATGGGGCGTAACGGGAGGGGTCTGGATCGAATTGTGGCTCGTGAACCGGAGATGCCTGTCCAGACAGGAGCATCAGGTAGTGGTTTTCCAAAACCTCCCAGTTGTAAAAGTGCTCGTCACCGCAGTCCTCACACAACATACAGACGCCCAGTAATCCCTCTGGGCTCAAAGCGGTACGGAATAGGCGAACTGCGGCCAGATCTTCAAGAACCTCTCGACGTTCCTGGTCTGTCAGTGGAGCAAACGGCTCATCCGGCTCGAGAAAGCTTGCCGGGTCATTGGGATCTCCTTCGAACGGATCCCGCGGCATGGATGAGAAAAAGTTGTGGTTCACAACCACTACCGTAACAGCTCTGTACGGCAATCCTGTCGATTGGCGATGCACTTAGTTGGGGTTTAGTTCACCTTGGAATAACCCTCAGCTAGCTTTCGGCTAACCCTTGTCGGGCACCTGTCGCTCCGCCTAATTGTCGCGTTTCATCACTGAAGGACTACCCTGTATATAACGTTTGGCAACCACGAAGCGATAGCGCCCCTGGCCGGATGTCGGCAAGGGTGGAGCAGGAGGAGTCCATGACCAACCCCACGGGAATTAGCCTCGGCGGAGACAATCCCAACAAGATTCCACTAGTCGGCCTTACATTCGATGACGTCCTGCTGTTGCCGGATGCTTCGGACGTTATCCCCTCCGGCGTTGATACTTCGACGCAGCTCACTCGTGAGCTGCGTCTGAACATTCCGGTTGTGTCCGCTGCTATGGACACCGTCACCGAGGCTCGTATGGCAGTTGCCATGGCCCGCCAGGGCGGTATGGGTATCCTGCACCGCAACCTGTCTATCGAGGAGCAGGCTCAGCAGGTCGAGATTGTGAAGCGCTCTGAGGCTGGCATGGTGTCCGACCCGGTGACATGTTCCCCGGATGACACCATCGCCGAAGTAGATGCCAAGTGCGCTCGTTACCGCATCTCGGGCCTGCCGGTCGTCGATAAGGACGGCAAGCTGGTCGGTATCTGCACCAACCGCGACATGCGTTTTGAGGCAGACCTGAACCGCAAGGTTTCCGAAATCATGACCCCGATGCCGCTGGTCGTGGCTGAGCAGGGTGTGTCTGGCGATGCGGCGCTGAACCTGCTGCGCGCTCACAAGGTGGAGAAGCTGCCGATCGTCGATGGCGAAGGCCGCCTGACTGGTCTGATTACCGTCAAGGACTTCGTCAAGAAGGATCAGTACCCGAATGCTTCCAAGGATGGTTCCGGCCGTCTGCTGGTCGGTGCTGGCATCGGTACCGGCGAGGATTCCTGGAAGCGCGCGCACGCATTGGCTGACGCAGGCGTAGACGTGCTCGTTGTTGATACCGCTCACGCCCACAACTCAGGTGTACTTGAGATGGTCTCCCGCGTTAAGAAGGAATTCGGCGAGAACATCCAGATTATCGGTGGCAACCTGGCTACCCGTGGCGCTGCACAGGCCATGATTGACGCGGGTGCAGATGCCATCAAGGTCGGTATCGGCCCAGGCTCGATTTGCACCACTCGCGTTGTCGCAGGTGTGGGCGCCCCGCAGATCACCGCCATCATGGAAGCCTCTGTCGCAGCTAAGAAGGCTGGCGTTCCGATTATCGCCGATGGCGGTATGCAGTTCTCCGGCGACATCGCCAAGGCTCTGGCAGCCGGTGCATCCTCCGTCATGCTCGGTTCGATGCTGGCCGGTACCGCTGAGGCTCCGGGTGAGGTCACCTTCGTCAACGGCAAGCAGTACAAGATGTACCGTGGCATGGGCTCGCTGGGTGCTATGCAGGGCCGTGGCCTGACCGGTGAGAAGCGATCCTACTCCAAGGACCGCTACTTCCAGGCTGATGTCAAGAGCGAAGAGAAGCTGGTTCCGGAAGGCATTGAGGGTCGTGTTCCGTTCCGCGGCAGCATCGACTCCATCGTTCACCAGCTGGTCGGTGGTCTGCGCGCAGCTATGGGCTACACCGGTTCCGCTACCGTCGAGCAGCTGCACGACGCACAGTTCGTCCAGATCACCGCTGCAGGCCTGCGCGAGTCGCACCCGCACGATATCCAGATGACTGTCGAAGCGCCGAACTACTACCAGCGCTAAACTGGCTTAGTCGAGTTAAATTCCACGGAAAGGGCATGTGAGGAAAGCTCATGCGCGACATCGTTGAAATCGGTATTGGCCGCGAGGCACGCCGGACCTACGAGTTGGACGATATTGCACTCGTTCCCACTCGTCGTACCCGGTCGTCCAAGGACGTCGATACCTCCTGGCGAATTGACGCCTACGATTTCGAACTCCCGATGATGATGCATCCGACAGATGCCATCGCCAGCCCGGAATCCGTCGCTGAGTTTGCTCGTCTGGGCGGTTTGGCGGTTCTCAACGCCGAGGGTATCTGGGCCCGTCACGCCGATGCGCAGGACAAGATCGCCGAGCTGGTGGAGTTGGCAAAGAATGCCGCCACCAAGCGTGAATCCGAGGCAGTGAACCGCAAGCTGCAGGAACTGCACTCTGCTCCAATTGATACTGACCTGTTGGTTGAGCGCATCAAGGAGATTCGCGCAACCGGCGCGATCACTGCAGTTCGTGTCTCCCCGCAGCATGCCCGTGAGCTGGCTCCGCTGGCTATCAAGGCCGGCATCGACTTGTTGGTTATCCAGGGCACGCTGATTTCCGCAGAGCATGTCACGGCTCAGGGTGAACCACTAAACCTCAAGGACTTCATCGGCAGCCTGGACGTTCCAGTTATCGCCGGTGGCGTTGTCGACTACCAGACTGCGCTGCATCTGATGCGTTCAGGTGCCGCTGGTGTGATTGTCGGTACGGGCTTTACGACGTCCCCGGATGCGCTCGGTATCGATGTGCCAATGGCTACCGCTATTGCGGATGCTGCAGCTGCCCGTAAGGACTACCTCGATGAGACCGAGGGGCGTTACGTCCACATCATTGCCGATGGCGGCATTGATACCGTCGGTGACATTGCCAAGGCAATCGCCTGCGGTGCGGATGCTGTGGCACTGTCCAGTGTGCTGGCAACCGTCCACGAAGCTCCGGGGCAGGGCTACGCCTGGCCGTCTGTTGCGGCACATCCGAAGTACCCGCGCGGTGCGGTGTGGCCGGTCGTCGACGATGAGAAGGAATTGGTCAGCCTGGAAGAGGCTCTGTTTGGCCCTTCCGCTTCGCCGTTCGGTGACCGCAATCTCGCCGGTGGCCTGCGTCGCGCAATGGCCAAGTGCGGCTTTACCAACCTGAAGTCCTTCCACCGCGTTGAGCTGTCGGTACGTCCAAAGGGTTTTTAATTAAAGTAATCGGATAGTTTTTTCGCAAAACTACCTTACTGAAAAGCCACCTCCGCTTAGGGTTAGGAACATGAGTTCCGCGCATTAGCGTTACGCCCTTAGAGAAGGTGGCTTTTCCCATGAGTAAACAACGTGATTTCGATGTTGTAATCGTCGGTTCCGGTTTCGGTGGTTCTGTTTCTGCTTTGCGGTTGACTGAAAAGGGCTACCGAGTGGCAGTTCTCGAAGCTGGTCGACGGTTCGAAGATAAAGACTTTGCCAAGACCAGCTGGCGGCTTCACAAGTACCTGTGGGCTCCTAAGCTGGGACTCTTTGGTGTCCAGCGTGTGCACATGTTGAAAGATGTCATGATTCTCGCTGGTGCCGGCGTCGGCGGTGGTTCTCTTAACTACGCAAACACTCTGTATAAGCCGGGCACCGAGTACTTCCAGCACCGTCAGTGGGGGCACATTACCGACTGGGAGTCAGAACTCACTCCGCACTATGACAATGCATCTCGCATGCTCGGGGTGGTCACCAACCCATCCGACACGCCTGCCGACGTCGTCATGCGTGAGGTAGCCGAAGATATGGGTGTGGGCCATACTTTCCGCTCGACTCCGGTGGGTGTGTTCTTTGGCGCCAAGACCGGTGGTCAGGGTGCGCCGGGGCAAACAGTTTCCGATCCTTACTTCGGGGGGATTGGCCCGGACCGTACTGCTTGTACGGAATGTGGTGAGTGCATGACTGGTTGCCGTCACAATGCTAAGAACACCCTGGTTAAGAACTACCTCTACTTGGCGGAGAAGTTTGGTGCGCAGGTCTTTGACCGCACTACCGTTACCGGTCTGCATCCTCAGGCTGATGGCTCCTGGGTTATTGACACTGAGCGCACTGGTCGTTGGGTAGCTAAGGGCAAGCAGCAGTTTAGCGCTAAGCGCGTCATTCTCGCCGCCGGTGCATGGGGCACCCAGAATTTGCTGCATCGCCAGCAGACCGATGGGCACTTGCCGCTGCTGCCGAAGTCTTTGGGCAAGCTGACCCGCACTAACTCCGAGGCTATTTTGGGCGCGATGGGTACGAAGGTGGACCCGGAAAATGACTTCTCTAACGGTGTAGCCATCACTTCGTCATTCTTCCCAGATGAGGACACCCATATCGAGCCAGTGCGCTATGGCAAGGGTTCTAATGCCATCGCAATGCTGCAGATGATTATGACCGAAGGAGGTCGTCGGACTCCGCGATGGTTGCAGGCTGTGGGAACCGTCGTAAAGCATCCTAACTACCTGACGCAGCTCGTGAATCTGCGTAAGTGGTCGCAGCGCACCGTGATTTCTCTGGTGATGCAGAATCGCGACAACTCGATTACGACGTACCTGCAGAAGATTGGGCCGGTGCGTTTCCTGATGAGTAAGCAGGGCGAGGGGGAGCCGAATCCGACGTGGATTCCGTCGGGTAACGAAGCTACGCAACGTGCGGCGGACAAGCTCAGTGCACGTGGTCGGAATGGTCGCGTGCTGGCTGGCGGCACTATCGGTGAGTTGGCAAACATTCCTTTGACAGCTCACTTCATTGGCGGCGCGACGATTTCGGATTCGCCCGAAAACGGCGTCGTTGATCCGTACTTGCGTGTGTGGGGTTACCCGACGCTCTCGATTCACGACGGTTCGGCGATGGCAGCCAACCCGGGAGTGAACCCGTCACTGTCGATTTCCGCGAATGCGGAGCGTGCGACGTCGCTGTGGCCGAACAAGGGCGAGGAAGATCAGCGTCCGGCGCAGGGTGAGTCCTACGTGCGACTGGATCCGATTGCTCCGGTGAACCCGGCTGTGCCGGAAGATGCTCCGGCTGCACTGAACCTGGGTATGCCTGCAGTCCGTAAGTCTTGATAAGCTTTAGGGCGTGTCTGAACAGGTGACTAAGCCCGTCCTCGTCGTGGACTTCGGTGCGCAGTATGCGCAGCTCATCGCGCGACGTGTGCGCGAGGCAAAAATTTATTCCGAAGTGGTCTCGCATGATGCGACGACCGAAGAAATTAAGGCCAAGAACCCGGCTGCGCTGGTGCTGTCCGGCGGCCCGTCCAGTGCCTACGCCGAAGGTGCCCCGAAGCTCAACCCAGAGTGGCTTGAGCTGGGCATTCCGGTGTTTGGTATTTGCTACGGCTTCCAGGCGATGACTGAGGTGCTCGGCGGCACGATCGCTGCTACCGGTGACCGTGAGTACGGCCGCACGCAGCTGAACGTCGTCGACGGTGGCGGTGTCGCTCACACTGGTGTGCCGGAGGCACACGAGGTGTGGATGAGCCACGGTGACGCGGTGTCTAAGGCACCGGAGGGCTTCACCGTTACGGCGTCCACCAAGGGTGCTCCGGTAGCGGCTTTCGAGTGCTTGGAAAAGCGCATGGCCGGTGTGCAGTACCACCCGGAGGTCAACCACTCGCCGTATGGTCAGCAGGTTCTGGAGAAGTTCCTGTATGAGATTGCTGGCCTGGAGCCGGACTGGACTGCCGCTAACATCGCGGAAGAGCTGATTGAGCAGGTCCGTAATCAGGTCGGTGAGACCGGTCGCGCAATTTGCGGTCTGTCTGGCGGCGTTGACTCCGCAGTTGCCGCCGCGCTTGTGCAACGCGCTATTGGTGACCGTCTGACCTGTGTCTTCGTCGACCATGGGCTGCTGCGCCAGGGCGAGCGCGAGCAGGTTGAGAAGGATTTCGTTGCCGCCACTGGTGCGAAGCTGATTACCGTCGACGATTCCAGGGTCTTCCTGGATGCTCTGGCTGGTATCACCGATCCGGAGACCAAACGTAAGACCATCGGCCGTGAGTTCATCCGCTCCTTCGAGCGCGCTGTCGCACAGGCGCTGGAGGGCGCTCCGGAGGGCGAGACCGTGGACTTCCTGGTCCAGGGCACCCTGTACCCGGATGTGGTTGAGTCCGGTGGCGGTTCTGGTACCGCCAACATTAAGAGCCACCACAACGTCGGCGGTCTGCCGGATGACGTTGAGTTCACCCTCGTTGAGCCGCTGCGCCTGCTGTTCAAGGACGAGGTCCGTGCGGTCGGCCGCGAACTGGGGCTGCCGGAAGAAATCGTCGCTCGCCAGCCGTTCCCGGGCCCGGGTCTTGGTATCCGCATCATCGGCGCTGTCGATGAGGAGCGTCTGGATACCCTCCGTCGCGCCGACGCCATTGCACGCGAGGAAATGACGGCCGCAGGTATGGACGAGGTTGTCTGGCAGTGCCCGGTCGTCCTGCTTGCCGACGTCCGCTCGGTCGGTGTCCAGGGCGATGGTCGTACTTATGGCCACCCAATCGTGCTGCGCCCGGTTTCCTCTGAGGATGCGATGACCGCTGACTGGACCCGCGTTCCGTACGACACTTTGGAGAAAATCTCCACTCGTATCACCAACGAGGTGCCTGAGGTCAACCGCGTGGTCCTGGATGTGACTTCCAAGCCACCGGGAACCATTGAGTGGGAGTAAGCCACTAGTTGGCAAGGGCCGTGTCTGTGAGTTGTGCAAACTCGCGGGCACGGCCCTTTTCCGTCAGGGCCGAATTGTTCTTGGCGATGGTGATGCGCTTATCGGCGGCTAGGGTGTGGAGAGCTGCGCTCACGGTATCGTCGTCAAGCATGGCGAAATAGGGGAGCTGGTCGGTGAAGAAGACGTAGCCGTCGCGTAGACGTGCGATGAAGAGGACTGTGAGGATGCGGGCCTCTGGTGAGTCGGCGGGGTAGGGGCAGCGCTGGGCGAAATTGTCAGGAAGATGCGCGGCGAGAGGGAGGAATCCGAATTGCCGCGGCAGGATTGCGCAGGTAGCGGTGATGGCGGACAGAACTAGGGTCATTATGCAGGCGACCGGTGTAGAGGAAATTCGTTCGGCGACGGCGGCAATGATCCATGCTCCGGGGAAGATGAGCAGCACGCTTATACTGCTATTCCACGAGATGTCGTTTGGTGACTCACGCATCGGCTCTGCGAAGTAGGAGGGCCGAGTTTCTTTGGTGGGTGTTTTTGCCTGGCGCACGAAAAGTGTGGTGCCGATGAGTACCAGTAAAAGCGCTATCATGATCCACCAGCCAATGGAGCCGATGATGTGGGCTTTAAGCAATGCGAGCAGTGCGATCACTGCGGTGGTGACGCCAATTGCCGTCCCCAGGCGCACGGGACTATTGATAAATTTTGTCGTGCGTTCGGCCCCGTCTTGGTAAGAGCCTGAAGAGTGTTGGTGCCGGCTGGAATCTGTCATACTTCTTAATTTTAGTAGCGATGGAACTATAGATTGTTGAGAGTTGTGTGGCTAGTGTTATGACCATGAGCATTGTAAAAATTAACGCTATTACCGTTCCTGAGGGTTCGGGAGAAGAGCTCGAACGTCGCTTTTCCGCAAACTCTTCAAAGATGAGCGATGTGCCGGGCTTCATTGGTTTCCAGCTGCTGCGTCCAACTGCAGGAGAGAGCCGCTACTTTGTCTTTACCGAGTGGGAGAGCGAGGAGGCCTACCAGGGGTGGCGTGAGGGCCGTGCCTTCAAGGCTTCGCATGAGGGCGAAAAGCGCAAGCCGGTGTCGTCGTCGGCTGATTTGCTCGAATTCGATGTAGTTCTCGATGTGAAGGCCTAAGTAGTACGAAATGTAGTACTCGGCTGAGGTTAGAGCGTCGCGCGGTGGTGTGCGGCGCTTTTCTTCGCACATTAATATCGAACGTACGTGCTATTTAGGGTAGTGTTTAATCCGCTTGTTGGGAAAGAATATTCGAGCAGTGTTCGTGGTGGGCAGGGCAGTGAGATGGCAGTGGGATAGCAGTGGGATGAGGTGGAATAAGAAGTGACAACGGCGGTCAATATTGCTGCGGGGCAGTCTAGGGAACAGACTATTGCGGCATTGCGGCAGGCGATGGCAGCCCAGTCTGGTGGGACTGCAACTGGTGCAACCTTTGGGCTCGGTGAGGCTCTGCCGGTGCCGGAGGCGTTGGAAAATACGTTGGCGGGAGCAGTGCGAAAAGGGGCTGTCAGTGTCATTGAACAGCCCGGTGCGGTATTGGCAGGCCTAATCGCGGAAGTTACGAAGACAGGTCATGTTGCGCTAGTTGGACTCGCTGAACAGGGGTTGCTCTCCGTAGTGGAGTTGGGCGGGAAGCTATCGAACATTGTCTGTGTACCAGATCCTGGAATGCAGCCACTTGAAGTAATTGGGCTGTTGGCGGACGGCGTTGACTTGGTGGTGGCTTCGTTGGCGCGCACTCCGCCGCCGTCGAAGGCACGTCCGCTGCAGGCACGACTGCGCACGAGTGGTTGTGCTCTGGTTTTTGTCGGGCAGCAGTGGCCGGGCGCTGAGTCGGAAATTTCCAGCTCTGTTGCTGGTGTTTCCGGGCTTGGTACTGGTTATGGCCGGATTCGAGCAGTGGATTACCAAGTCAGTGTGTCGGGGACGCGGTTTCCGCGGAGGCAGTGCCGTTGGCGGGTGGGGGAACAGGTGGAACAGAACAATGTGGTCGCCTTTCCCGCACAGAGGAGGTCCTAGTGGTAGCGGCGCAATCGAACCGTGTGGTGGCGCTCTGGCTTCCTGATTGGCCAGTGCAGGCAGCGCATCTAGCATCTGTGACGTCACAGGCTAATCCGCTCAGTCCAGTTGCGATTGTGGGTGATAGCGGAGTAGCTGTTTGTTCTCCGAGTGCGCGCCGTGCAGGGGTACGGCGCGGGCAAAGTCGTCGGCATGCGGAAGCGTTGTGCCCGGAGCTGGATGTTGTCGAGGAAAGTGCGGTGCGCGACGCTGCGGAATTCGAGTCCGTGCTGCAACGGTTGGAGGCGGTGGCAGCTGGGGTTGAAGCTCTACGGCCAGGCTTGGCGGTTGTGGCAGCGCGAGGGGTAATGCGTTATTACGGCGGACAGGATGTGGCCTTGGAAAAGCTGCTTGATGCCGCTGCGGTACCGGGCGTGGACTGCAACTTGGGGCTCGCGGACGATATTGTGACAGCTATTTTGGCAGCGCGCAGGGGAGTGCTGGTAGCTCCCGGGGAGGATGAAGGCAAAAGATTTCGGCAGGGAATCTCTCTGGTGGAGCTGAGGGCGGAAAGTGCACTGGAGATGCCCGCAGAGCTTGCGAAGTCGTGGCAGGAACTCGGCCTGCGCACATTGGGGGATGTCGCTGCGTTACCGAAGCGGGATATAGCCAACAGGTTTGGGGCGCAGGGGGCTAGATGGCACGATTTGGCCTGCCGTGGGGAAGTGCGGTTGGTGGCGCCGCGATCTTTGCCGCCCGGACTGGCTGTGAGTTACCAGTCTTGGGAAAGTCCACTCCGGAGAGTGGATGAGGCCTCATTCGTCGCGCGCTTTCTAGCTGGGCAACTGCATGAAAAACTTTTTAACCATGGGTATTCGTGTTACCGCTTAGCGGTGGTGGCGCAATTTAGTGACGGCTCAGAGGTGCGCAGAGTATGGCGCTGCACTGAGCCATTGGCAGAACAGACTACGGCTGACAGGGTTCGGTGGCAGCTGGATGGCTGGCTGAATAACAGGAATCGGCAGCAGCCACGAGGAGGCAGCGGCACTGTTGCTGGAACTGTTGACGGCGCTGAGGAAAATGATGGAGATGACAGCCGCGGAATTGTAGAGCTGCAGTTAGAGCCACTGGATGTGGTCGCCGCCGGTACTGTAAAACAGGATCTGTGGCACGGCAGCGATGATGCGCGAGCCAAAGCGCGCCGGGCTGCCGAGCGTGTGCAGGGGTTACTGGGGTCAGAGGCAGTACAGCAACCAATCATGCAGGGCGGGCGTGGCCCAGGGGAAAGAGTGGGATTTGTCGCTTTCGGAGAAAAACCCAAAAGCACAAAAACCGCGGAAAATAATCAGCCGTGGCCGGGAGCCGTTCTTGCTCCCAATCCGGCAACTATTCCCGCGACTGCTAATGCTGAGGTGGAAGTGCTCGATGCCAATGGGCAGATCGTGGGTGTAACTGGGCGAGCGACCATGACGGCGGAACCATCTCTGGTGCGGCATGGAGTGACAACGTACCGCGTGTCATCGTGGGCTGGGCCCTGGCCGATTGATGAGCGCTGGTGGGTGCCCGATGAGGCTCGTCGAGCGGCAAGAATACAAATCCGTGCGATGGCGAATGACGGTACCATCGCCGCCTGGTTGCTCATAGGGCATGCCGGCGCATGGAGAATCGAGGGGGCTTACGCGTAGAGGCGTAGCTCGGGGCAACCCGATTACTTCGATTGGAAGTCAATAACCAGGCGGTTCGGATTGCTCAACGAGAAAACCTTGAATGGGGTCTTATCGCCCTTGAGCCCGACGACATACTGAGTCTGTCCCTCGAAGGTTCCGCCGCCAACGACTTCCTTAATGACGGACGTCGATGTCGGCTTGACCGGGTCAGAGGGGAAGTCCTCCATCTGGAAATCAAAGGGGTAACCCATGCCCCGCAAGTCGATTACCAGCTTGGCTGTGCCGTCGACCGAAATCGGTTTGCCGGAGCCCTGTTGGGTCGGCACATCCTCGTAACGGACGAAATATCCCGGAGTGCCCTCGCCCATGAGTTCAAAGACAATGCGGTCGTAACCGTCGTGGGAACCGACACGGACATCTTCAATACCCAAGTAAGCGCCATCGGAAGGGGCAGCTTCTGAGGAGGAACTATTGAAATCGCCCTCCGGAGCAGCATCGTCATCCATGGTGGTTTGCGCCGCCGCAGATGAGCTAGTGGAGCTGCTAGAGCTGCTTGACAAATCGGAGGTGCCAGCGGTTGAGTCAGTCTTCATAGACACTGCAGCAGCCGAGTCTGAGGATGAGTCAGAGGAGCAAGCGCCGAGAGCCAGGCCCAATGCGAGGCACAGGGATGCCGCGATACGGGTACGGGTGCGCGAAACATCCAGCGATTTCGTATTCATACGTCTGACGGTATGTGCGCAGTTACGGAATTTCAACAAGCTGAACTACAAAAGTCGAGGTCAGAAGTATTTGTTGTCAAAGTGTTGCACAATAGTAATAAAACAGGGGTGAACGCTGCGACCTAAGACCCAATCGCAGGGGGCACTCAATTACGCTTAGGCGTATGAGCCAGGCCAAATTTGATACCACCTGTTCCGCTCGGATGACTGAGCCGCTTCCCGGTACTGCGAAGACCGGAAAGCTCTTTATTGCGTTGGAGCACCAACTCGGTTGGTCGCACGATATTTTTGACGGCGGGGTATGGGGAGCAGAGATCACCGGTCAGGTAGAGGCCTGGTTGTCTGAACGCGGCGGCGCGTTGCAGCTGATTCGAAAGCCAGGCCGAATCGGCCAGCAGCCGTGTGATGGCGTTAACGTCTATATCGCGCATTGTGAATCAGTGGATGGCTCTGAGGTTTTTCTCGAACATCGCATGGTTGCCGATGTTGAAGACCTGATGACTCTGGATATCCGCCTTGGCCAGCCCACCGAGGGGGCCACTCGTCTGGACCATCCACTGTTTCTCATCTGTACGCACGGTAAGCGCGATCGTTGCTGTGCGATTAAAGGTCGCCCGCTCGCTGCTGCGATGCACAATCTCTACCCAGAGGTTGTTTGGGAAACCTCGCACTCTAAGGGGCACCGCTTTGCGCCGGCCAGCGTGCTGTTGCCATGGAATTACAGCTTTGGACGTCTGAGTGCGATGGATGCCAAGGGGGTCATCGAAGACGCTCAGCAGGGCATCGTGCATGCAGAGGGCTGCCGCGGCCGTGGTATCTACACCCCGCAGGGGCAGGCGGCCGAGTTGGCTGTGCGTCGTCAAGCAGATGCGTGGGGCGTAGACGATGTCGCACGCGTTGACGTCGACGGCACGACTGCAGTCGTCGCGCTTTACGACGGCCCCAGCGACCGCGACAAGGTCGTGGAATATGAAGTGGCCCTGGAGAAAATCACCACGGAAGGCGTTGTGTCTTCCTGCGGTGATGCTCCAGGGCCAAAGAAGGGCTGGGCTGCGGTCGAGGTAACCCGCCGCTAGCTAGTGGCTAGCTAATGTGCGCGGCTACCTGCGCATAATCTTCTTGGAGAGCCAGTTGCCGAAGATCTGCGCCAACTGGACGATGAAGATGATGACCAGGGTTGTCACCAGGGTGACGTTCCAGTCGAATGCCTGGTAACCGTAGGTGATTGCGAAGTTGCCCAGTCCGCCACCGCCGATGTAGCCGGCCATAGCTGACATGTCGACCACGGCGATGAAGGCGAAGGTGTAGCCCAGTACCAGCGGGCCCAGTGCCTCCGGCACGACGACCGTCCGGATGATGCGCCACGGACTTGCGCCCATCGCACGGGCGGCCTCAATCACGCCGGGGTCGATGGACATCAAGTTTTGCTCCACCAGGCGCGCGATGGCGAAGGTGGCGGCAATCGACATGACGAACACTGCGGCTTCGGTGCCGATCGTGGTGCCGACCACGTTCTTTGTCAGTGGGCCGATGGCCGTAACCAGGATGATGAACGGGATTGGGCGGACAAAGTTAATCAGGACATTGAGGACCTGGTAGACAAACTTGTTGCGCAGTACGCCACCATCGCGGGTGGTGTAGAGCAGCACGCCGATTGCCAGACCTGCGACACCGCCAATCAGCATGGCGACACAGACCATGTAGAGCGTCTGGCCGAATGCCTCGCCCAGCATCGGGCCGAGGCTATCCCAGTTGGTGTCCTTGCCACTCACCGATGGCAGAGAGTTTAAGAGACCGATCATGATGCAAGCTCCTCTACCTGTGTCAGTTCGGAAATAGCAGCAATGGCGGCATCGAAATCAGAGGAATCCGAGGCGGAATTGCCTGTCAGCGGAGTCAATCGCAAAGTAAGGCGGCCGTAGGACTTCGCCTGCACATTGGCGACCGCGCCGTGTGCCACCGAGGCGGCGACACCGTGGGCACTAGTGGCCTGTGCTAGGGCACCGAGGTCAACACCGTCATTGATAGTGATGGTGACCAGGCGAGCTGCTGCGCTCTCGGCAGACTGATTCACCGAATCGCGTTCACGGCCAATTGGAACATCGCGCAGTGCGGTGGTGGCGAAGCGGCGGCCAACCTCAGTCTTGGGGTTGGCAAAAACCTCGTGGACCGTACCGGTTTCGACGATGTGACCATTTTCCATGATGGCCATGCGGTCAGCGATACCGCGTACAACCGACATATCATGGGTGATCAGCACGATAGTGACACCCATTTCGCGATTGATGCGACGCAGCAGATCCAGGACGCCGGAAGTAGTTTCCGGGTCGAGTGCCGAGGTGGCTTCGTCGGCAAGCAAGAGCGTCGGTTCGGTGGCGAGCGCACGGGCGATGCCGACACGCTGCTTCTGCCCACCCGAGAGCTGCTCGGGGAAGGACTCCGCCTTGTCGCCGAGACCGACGAACTCCAGCAGCTCCTGGGCGCGAGCGCGGCGCTTGGCCTTCGGCATGCCGGCCAGTTCCAGCGGGTATTCAACGTTGCGAATCGCGTTGCGCGAATGGAAGAGGTTGAAGTGCTGGAAAATCATGCCGATATTGCGGCGCAAGCCCCGTAGCTGGCGCTCGGAGATGCCGACGATGTCGGTGTCATCTAGCAAAACCTGCCCGGAGGTTGGCTTTTCCAGGCCGTTAATCATACGGATGAGCGTTGATTTACCGGCGCCGGAATAACCGATGACGCCGAGGATTTCGCCGGGTTCAACGGTTAGGTTGATGTCGGCGAGCGCGGTGACGTCGCCGAATTGCTTGTTCAGCTCGCGGAATTCGAGCTTCGTTCCCCTGTTGGTCACGAATGAATCAGTGCCCCTTGGTCTGTGTTCCCTGGTGTTGGGCGGTACTTAAGTGGCAGTGGCGTTAGTTCTGCTCGCGCTGCTGCTCTTCGACGCGGTCCAAAATGTCCTGCAGCTCCTTAGCCGAACGGTCAACCGGAACCGAGGTGCCCTTGGAGTCCTCTGCGACTGCGTCCTGGACCTCCTTGGAGTGCCAGATCTTGGAGAGCTCCGCGTACTTCGGGTCGTCAGCATTTTCAGCCTTGGTGACAAAGACGTTGATGTACGGCTCTGCCTCCGTGGAGTTCGGGTCATCCTGGAAGATGGCGGTATTCGGGTCGATGCCGGCGCGGTCCAGGAAGGAGTTATTAATAATGGCAGGCTTGCCCTCGCCGTAAGCGGCCGGGGTCTGAGCGGCATCCACTGGCAGGACCGTGACTGTGGAAGCTTCCTTATCGATGTCGGCCGGGGACGGAGTCAGCAGGTCATCCTGCTTCAGCTTTAGCAGGCCAGCCTGAGCCAGCACGTTAATAGCGCGCCCCTGGTTGGAAGGGTCGTTCGGGATAACGACCTCGGTGCCCTTCTTCAGCTCATCAACCGACTTGTGGTCCTTCCAGAACAGAGCCAGCGGGACAATCTCGCTCGAACCAATCGGAGTCAGGTCCGACTTAGCGCCGACGTTGTACTCAGCCAGGAACTTGATGTGCTGGAAGAGGTTGACGTCGAGCTGGCCCTCATCGAGTGCGCGGTTCGGGGTCTGGTAGTCGGAGAAGTTCTGAACATCCAGGTCAATGCCCTGTTCAGAAGCCTTCTGCTCGAAAACGGTCCAGGCCTTCTTGCTGGCATCCGTGGTGCCGATGCGAA
The DNA here is from genome assembly GCF_039907185.1 of Corynebacterium sp. c8Ua_99. Classification (NCBI taxonomy): domain Bacteria; kingdom Bacillati; phylum Actinomycetota; class Actinomycetes; order Mycobacteriales; family Corynebacteriaceae; genus Corynebacterium; species Corynebacterium sp. c8Ua_99. Next base: position 32,391 of record NZ_JASBOG010000006.1, on the reverse strand, counting down.
TGGCATCATCCGAGCTGCCGCAGGCAGTAAGGCCGGTTGCGGCGAATGCGACAGTGAGTACACCGGCGGAAAAACGCTTGAGGTTCATCGAGGGGTCTCCTTATTTAATGGGATTTGTTAGCTGAAGTTTTAAGGCAGAACTAGACCAAGCTGTCTTTAATTCTGGGGTTAAGGCTAGCACTTGCCCAGGTAGTGCTGAAAATTCAACTTCAGCCTAAACAGTCGAGCGTGGCTGAGATGTGACTTACGGATGCGTCCCGGGGGTGACGTTTAATGCAGATGCCAGTCGAAAGTACGTTTGAATGCAGTCCGCGGTGTGGGTTAATGTTCGTGGCATGGAAAACATCTCGGACGGACAGTCGGAGCAGTCCGGTCGGCCACTGAGCTGGTCGCGGATTGAGCGTATTCTATCGGGTAAATTTTCAGGAAAACTACAGCCTAATGGTAGCTTCAACGGCTGGCGGGGACAGCTGTCAGATTCCATCGTTGGGGCTTTTGAAGCTCCGGAAAGCGGCGCTGGTGGCAGAGGTGGCATGTCATTTACGCCTGCGGATATTAAGGCGGAATTGCACTGTCGTTCGAGTTATTCGTTCCTGCATGGCGCATCGGATCCGGAAGAATTGGTGTCCGAGGCTGTGCGTTTGGGGTTAAACGTGTTGGGGCTGACAGATCGCGATGGTTTCTATGGAATCGCTCGTTTTGCCGAGGCTGCAGCGGAGGCTGGTATTGCCACAATCATCGGCGCGGAGCTGGGGCTTCCGCAGCGGCCCCTCACGGTGCTGGGGCGGGGGCCCGAGGGCTATCGGCGCCTGAGCCACGCGCTGTGTGATGCGCATATGTCGGCAGGGGAGAAGTCCGTCGTCCGCTATCCTCCACTGCCAAAGTTGGGGGAGGCTGCAGGTGGTTTCTGGCAGGTGCTTGCCGACGTTAACTGGCTCGGCGACCTGGAAGAACTTATTGCGGCCTTCGGTGCGGAGAATGTGGCACTCGAACACCGCGTGAGCCCCACCGCGCAGGCGGCCGATGACGCGGAAGCTATTTCAGCCGCAGCTGTGAAGTATGGCCTGCGGGAGGTGGTTTCCTCTGCTGCGACGTCAGCTTCGCCTGCGACAAGCCGGTTGGCTGGGGCTAAACAGGCTCTTGCTGTGAGAGAGGACTTAGGCGGGTTCGAGTCACGACTGGAGCCGGCAGGCGGAGCTTGGTTGCGTTCGTGGGAGGAGCTAGCGGCGGCAACACGGTATCTGGGGGTGCAGGTGCTGCGGTCAACACAGGACATTGCAGGTGAGTGTGCTTTTACGCTTGACCTCATTGCGCCTGAGTTGCCTCGCTGGGAAGTGCCAGAGGGCCACGATGAGGACTCCTGGCTGCGGGAAATTGCCCGTGCGGGGGCACGGCGGCGGTATGGTCCGGTCGATGGAGCTGGGGACGGCTCCGTGCAAGCGCGGGCGTGGGCGCAGTTAGAACATGAGCTGACTGTGATTCGAGAGTTGGGCTTTCCGGGCTACTTCCTCATCGTGCACGACATCTGTGAGTTCTGTCGCCGGGCGGGAATTCTGGCGCAGGGGCGCGGTTCGGCCGCTAACTCGGTGGTGTGTTTTGCGCTGGGGATCACCAATGTTGACCCCATTAGTGCCGGGCTGTTGTTCGAGAGGTTTTTGTCGCCAGAACGGGATGGTCCGCCGGATATTGATGTAGACATCGAGTCTGGTCGTAGGGAAGAGGTTATCCAATACGTCTATGAAAAGTATGGTCGTGACAATGCCGCGCAGGTAGCCAATGTCATTACCTACCGGCGGCGCGGCGCATTGCGCGATGCGGCGCGGGTGTTGGGATACTCGCCGGGCGTTATCGATGCGTGGGTCAGAGACCGGGAAGCGTGTCCGCCGGAGCCGGTGCGAAAACTGGCGGAGCAGCTTCGTGGGCAGCCTCGTCATTTAGGCATTCACTCTGGCGGAATGGTGATTTGTGATCGGCCGATTGCGGATGTCGTGCCAGTGGAATGGGCACGCATGGAGGGGCGCTCAGTAGTGCAGTGGGATAAGGATGACTGTGCGGCAGCGGGACTGGTGAAGTTCGACCTGCTTGGCCTCGGAATGCTGGAGGCCATCCACCATTGCATTGACTTGGTCTATGAACAGCATGGGCGCCGAGTGAACCTGTGGGAAATAGATGTCGCTGAACCGGAGGTTTACGAGATGTTGGCACGCGCGGACGCGGTGGGCGTGTTTCAGGTGGAATCGCGCGCGCAGCTGGCCACCTTGCCCCGACTGAAGCCGAGGGAGTTCTTTGATCTGGTGGTGGAGGTGGCACTCATTCGCCCAGGCCCCATTCAAGGCGGTAGCGTGCACCCCTACATTCGCCGCCGAAATGGACTCGAACCGGTGACCTATGAGCATCCGGTGTTGGAGAAGTCTCTCGGGAAGACACTGGGCATTCCGCTATTTCAAGAGCAGCTGATGCAAATGGCCGTCGATGCGGCGGATTTCAGCGGGGCGGAAGCGGACTCGCTGCGCCGCGCTATGGGGTCGAAGCGCTCAGTGGCCAAAATGGAAGCGCTCCATGCCCGTTTTCTGGCTGGGCTGGAGCGCACCAGTGGCATTGATGCGGATATTGGGGAACAACTGTGGAACAAGATAGTGGCCTTTGCCGCCTACGGTTTCCCGGAATCACACGCGCAGTCGTTTGCCTCCTTGGTGTATTTCTCGGCTTGGTTTAAGTACCACTATCCGGCGGAGTTCTGTGTCGCATTGCTCCGTGCCCAGCCCATGGGGTTTTACTCTCCGCAGTCGTTGATTGCCGATGCTCGCCGGCACGGTATCGGCTGCGATGGTCCGGATATCTCGGTTTCAGGCGTGGAAGCCAGCGTCATCGATGGGCGTATTCGGTTGGGGCTCGGCGCCATTGCCGGTGTGGGCAATGACGTGGCGGAACGTATCGTCGCAGCGCGGCCATTTGTCAACGCAGCAGATGTCGCCCGCAGAGCTCGGCTGGGTGTTGGGCACATGGAAGCACTGGCGCGCGCAGGAGCACTTGGGTCGCTGGGGATTGACCGTCGTCAAGCACTGTGGGCGGCGGGCGTGGCGGCGACGGAAAGTGAGGGCATGCTGCCGGGGCTCACGCTTGCCGACGCACCTGCGTTGCCCGGCATGACGGAGTTTGAGCTGGCAGCTGCCGATTTGACGGCAACGGGAGTGACCCCGGGGCAGTACCCGGTGGCCGCGTTGCGGGCAGACCTGCAGGAACGTGGAGTGGTGCCTGCGGCGGAACTGAAAACAGTGCCCGATGGAACACGAGTAGAAGTGGCGGGAGTCGTGACGCATAGGCAACGTCCGGGGACCGCTGGCGGAGTGACATTTTTGGGAATGGAGGACGAAACTGGGCTGGTGAATGTGCTGTGTACGCCGGGGCTGTGGAATCGATTTCGGCCGGTAGCGGTGAATTCGCGGGCGATGGTGGTGCGCGGTATCGCGCAGACAGCCTCTGGTGCGGTGACAATCGTGGCCGATCGTTTGGTGGATATGTCCGAGGCTCTGGGGCAGCCAGTGGTGGCAGGTCGAAGTAGAGATTTTCGCTGACTACTAGAATGGATTGTCATGCGCCAGACCTATGAATCCTCGTTAGCACCGGATGGGAGTGCAATCGCCTTTATTGTCCGCGATAGCGGCTACCCGCGTGCGGTACAGCAGGAGATTACTCCGGAGGGGCTAGGGGCGGAGCGCCCCGTGAAACTGCCGGTGGAAGGCCCGGTTACCAGGGTGCTGCACTCCCCGGATGGAAAGTGGATCGCCTGCGAGGTCTCTCCGTACGGTACGGAGCGACTGCAGACCTGGCTGGTATCCACCGATCCGGAGGTCGACGGTGCCCGCCCCCTGCGTATGGATGCGGATATGCGCGCCACACTGGTGGAATGGGATAACGATCTCCTAGCGATGAACGCGGTCGATGCCCAGGGCATTAACTATGCGCGTTTGGTCAACCCGACGAACTCAAAGTATGAGGTCATTGATAAACGCACTGACAGCCAGCTGGTAGCGGCTGAAGGCGGGTTTGGCCTCGTGCGGGTGGGGCCGCGAGGCCACCGTGAGCTACTGCTGGTCGGGCCGGGGCAGCAGTGGCAGCCGCTGTTGCCGTCCGATCCCGGCTCCACCACAGATGCCGGTGTCTTATTGGCGCATCCGGGGCAGGAGAAGCTGACCGCATTCGTACTCTCAGATCATGGCGCGGAACAGCGTCGCATCCTGCGCCTGGGTATTACTCCCGATAGCGGTATCAGCACTACTGAGCCGCGCACAGCGGAATCGACCGCAGCGGAGATTTTGGATATGAAGATCGGCATCGAAGTTGATGTCGAGGAGTTCATTGGCAATCCGGATCAAGACGTCGAAGAATTTGTCATCAGTGAGGATTCCTCCACTGCGGCTGTGCTGTGGAACAGCGGTGGGGTCAGCACGCTTGAGGTGCTTACCCTTGGCCTTCACCCGCAGACTGACGACATGCGGGTGATGGTGCGCCGCAATGTGGAATTGCCGGGCATGGTTGCGCGTGAGCTGTCAATCTCCGGTGACGGTGAGCTGATCTCCCTGACAGTAGAAGGGCCAGGCCTTGCGCCAACGGTGGAGATTCTGCGCAATATCGGTGGTGTCATTGAGCCATTGGACATGGATCGCACCGAACGGATTTTGGCTCTGGAAGAGAAGAATCTGGAGACTATGCCGGCCCCAGAGCTGGTCTACTTTGTCTCCCGCGATGGGTTGGAACTGTCTGGTTGGCTCTACCTTCCGGAGTCGGTGCGCAATAGTTCTAATGACGTTTCCGGAAACGCACTACCGCCGGCTTTTATCCACATCCACGGCGGACCAGAGCTGCAGGCGAAACCCATCCACCACGATGTTCTAGCCAGCATTGTGGAGGCGGGCTTCGTGGTGTTCACTCCTAACGTGCGCGGTTCCTCGGGGTCCGGTAGGTCATTCGAGCACGCAGGTGACCGCTATGGACGCTTTGCCGCTATTGCGGATATCGCAGCGGCGCGTGCCTTCCTCGTTGATGCCGGGTTGGCGGACCCAGAACGCATTGCTCTGGGCGGGCGATCCTACGGTGGCTTCATGTCGTTGTTGGCCTCGGCATGGTATCCGGATCAGTTTGCGGCCATCGTCGATGCCTGCGGAATGACAAGTTTTGAAACCTACTACCAATCCACCGAGCCCTGGTTGGCGCAGGCCGCGTTCCCCCGATACGGCTACCCGTACCAGGATGCTGAGCTTCTGCGCGATATCTCGCCGCTGCACCGTGCGGAGGAAATGAAGGTTCCAACTCTCTTTATCCACGGCGAGTGGGATACCAACGTGCCTCCGCGAGAGTCCGGTCAGATGCGCAACGCCATGGACGCATACGGCGTGCCCACCGATTTTCTAGTGGTCGAGGGAGAGGGCCATAAGTTCTCGAAGCCGAGGAGCCGAGCGCTAATCGGTGAGACCATCATCGCGTTTTTCACCGAGCACGGTGTGTGCGATGCGGCGCCTGCCACGACAGCGGCAGCAGAAACCAACAACGAGCAGTAAAAGAAGCAGCGGAAAAGAACTGACGGAAGAAATGAATAGCGCCACGACCGAGCCAACGAACGCCGAGCCAACGAACTCCACAGACTGGATTACGAGCCACACCTGCCACGTGCTTTTTGACCGGCCTGTCATCCCGCCGAACACCGGAAACGCTATCCGCATGTGTGCGGGCTCTGGAGCTATGCTGCATCTGGCCAAGCCACTGGGGTTCAACTTCGATGACAAAAATCTGCGTCGCGCCGGGCTGGATTACCATGACCTGGCCGATGTGCGTATTCATGACTCCATCGATCAAGCATTGGAGACCTTTGCCAGCCAAGGGTGCCGCATCTTTGCTTTCACCGCTCACGCTGACACGTGGCACACCGATATTGAGTACACGAATACCGATGTACTGCTCTTTGGCCCGGAGCCAACCGGGTTGGAACAGTCAGTGCTCGATGATCCGCGAATTACACAATTAATCCGAATTCCGATGCTGCCAGCTCGTCGCAGCATGAATCTTTCCAACGCCGCAGCAGTGGCTGCTTATGAAGTCTGGCGTCAGCAGGGCTTTATGGGCGGTAAATAGGGTCAAGGCGAGGGCTGTTACGGGGCATTTCTGGGCATTATTCGCTCCTGTGCCTAAGATAAATGCCATGGCAGCGACAAAGCTTGATGGCAAACTCTACCGAGACGAAATCTTTGAAGACCTGGAAAAGCGCGTTGAGCGTTTGAAGGAAGCCGGCTACACCCCGGGGCTGGCCACCGTGTTGGTTGGTGATGATCCGGGCAGCCACTCTTACGTCAAGATGAAGCATCGCGACTGTGAGCAGATTGGTATCGCCTCTATCCGCCGTGACCTTCCGGCTGACACCACGCAGGAAGAACTTGAGGCAGTAATCACCGAGCTGAATGAAAGCCCGGAGTGCACAGGCTACATTGTTCAGTTGCCACTGCCGAAGCACCTGGATGAAAACCGTATTCTGGGGCTCATCGATCCGGAGAAAGACGCCGATGGCCTCCACCCGGTAAACCTGGGCAAGCTGGTCCTCAACGAGCCAGCACCACTGCCGTGTACCCCAAACGGCTGTATCCACCTGCTGCGACGCTTCGGCGTCGAGCTCAACGGTGCCAAGGTTGTTGTTATCGGCCGCGGTGTCACCGTTGGTCGCCCAATCGGCTTGATGCTCACTCGCCGCAGCGAGAACTCCACCGTGACGCTATGTCACACCGGCACCAAGGACTTGGCCGCTGAAACCCGTCAGGCTGATGTCATTATCGCCGCTGCTGGTGTCGCTCATATGCTTACTGCAGACATGGTCAAGCCTGGAGCTGCTGTACTCGACGTGGGAGTTTCGCGTGTCGACGGCAAGCTGGCCGGTGACGTTGCTGATGACGTCTGGGACATTGCCGGTTACGTATCCCCGAACCCAGGTGGTGTCGGCCCACTGACTCGCGCTTTCCTCGTACGCAATGTCGTCGAGCGCGCTGAAAAGCTCGCTGGCCTGGCCTAGTCAGCCAGGAGGAACAACTCGTGTCGAAAAGGGAAATTGCGCAGCGTGCCCGGCGGGAAGATCTGCCGGATCCAATGCTGAACCCGCACAGCCCGAAGACCCCGCCTCCGGGGGCATCGTGGCCAATGTGGGTGCAGTATACGATTTACGGCGCGCTCTTTTTCGGCATGTCCGCCTTCGTTGTGTTTCTGGGGCTGGAGCGGTGGCGACGCGCCACATTCATGCTGGGAAGCACAATGATGCTGCTCGGTGTGGCTAGGCAGTACCTGCCGGACAGCATTCTAGGTGTGTTCTCTGTGCGATCCCGGGCCTTTGACCTTTGGTTTTGCTCCATAATCGGGATGGGAATCGTATTCCTTGCAGTCAGCGTGGATGCGCTGGGAAGCTAGCTGACACTAACTGACATCGCGAGTGAGGAAATTACGCACAATCGAATCCACTCGTTCGAACTCCGTCAAGAATCCGTCGTGCCCCACGGCGGATTCAATCTTTTCTAGCCCCAAGCAGTTGCCCAGATTGCGGGCGAGGTGCTCCTGCTGGTGGAAGGGGTAGAGAATGTCCGTGTCCACACCGGCAACCATGGTCGGCACGGTTGACGAGTGCAGCGCTTCATTGAGGCCACCGCGATCACGGCCAATATTGTGCCGATTCAAGGTATCGGTGAGCACAACATACGAGCCTGCATCGAAACGCTGGGCAAGCTTCTCCGCTTGGTGATCCAAGTAGCTTTCTACCTGGAAGCGATCTTCCGTGCGCATCGCGCCCAGCGGATCCTCACCGGGCTGCGCTGCCGCGCCAAAGCGATCATCCATCTCCAGCTCGCCACGGTACGTCAAATGCGCGACCCTGCGTGCAAACCCCAAACCTCGGGCCGGAGTCACACCGCGGTCGTAGTAGTCGCCGCCATGCCAATCGGGATCGGACTCAATGAATTGAATCTGCGCAGACTGAATACCAATCTGCCAAGCAGACGCACGTGCGCCGACACACATCACCAATGCCTTGCCGACGAAATCCGGGTGCATCAGTGACCACTCAAGCGCGCGGGCCCCACCCAACGAGCCGCCAATGACAGCTTGGAGGCGGGAAATTCCCAGTTCTTGCAGCGCCAGGTGCTCCACCGTCACCGTGTCGCGCACGGAGATTGCGGGAAAGCGAGAGCCCCAGGGTTTGCCGTCGTCCGGATGTGGGCTGGAGGGGCCGGTTGTACCGCGACAGCCACCTATGACGTTGGTGCAGATAATGCAGTACTCATCGGTATCCAGTGCGCGGGCAGAGCCAATCATCCCGTTCCACCAACCCGCAGTCGGGTGGTACTCATCCGAGGGGCCGGAAGCGTGTGCGTCGCCGGTTAGAGCGTGCTCGAGAAGGATGACATTCGAGCAGTCGTCGTTAAGCCGACCCCAGCGTTCGAACTCGACAGTGACGTCGGGGATGACCGCGCCAGCCTCGGTTGTGACATCGCCGATAAAGACACGCCCCGGCTCGCCCTCGGGTGGGAGGGCGGCCGGGGTAGATGGGGAAAAGCTCATGCCTTATAGACTACTTAGTCCGTTCTGTGTCTGTGTACAAACGGTCTACGCGAGTGCTGCGAAGCCGCTCTCGAGATCGGCGATGATGTCATCGATGTTCTCGATACCGACGGAGAGACGCACGGTGGCCTGGGAAATGCCGGCGCGGGTCAGACCCTCCTCATCGGACTGGGAGTGAGTGGTGGTGGCCGGGTGGACAACCAGCGAGCGGACATCACCGATGTTGGCGACGTTGGAGTGCAGCTTCAGAGCGTCAATGAACTTCCAAGCCTTGGCGGTGTCGGCATCCTTCAGGTCGAAGGAAAGCACGCCGCTGGCACCGGAAAGGCCCAGCTTGTTCAGGGTCTCGTACCACGGGGAGCTCGGCAGGCCAGCGTAGTTGACCTTGGCGACCAGCGGGTGGTTCTCGAGGAACTCAGCGACTGCCTTGGCATTTTCATTGTGGCGCTCGATGCGCAGAGCCAGGGTGTCGAGGCCCTGAGCCAGAACCCACGCATTGAACGGAGCCGGGGCAGCACCGGTGTCGCGGAGAATGCCAGCGCGAGCGCGCAGAGCGAAGGCCGGGGCGCCCAGGTCAGCGAACTTCAGGCCGTGGTAAGCCTCGTCGGCCTCGGTGAAGTTCGGGAAGATGGAGCGGCCGTTGCGGGTCTGAGTCCAGTCGAACTTGCCGCCGTCGACGATGACACCGCCGAGGGAGGAGCCGTTACCGGTGAGGAACTTGGTGGTGGAGGAAACCACGACGTCAGCACCGTGCTCGAGTGGGCGCAGCAGGGCCGGGGTCGGAACCGTGTTGTCGACGATCAGCGGAACGTTGTTGCGGTGTGCAACCTCGGCGATGGCCGGGATATCGAGGACATCGATCTGCGGGTTGGCAATGGACTCACCGTAGAAACCGACGGTGTTGTCCTGAACTGCTGCCTGCCAGGACTCCGGGTCATCCGGGTTCTCGACGAAAGTGCAGTCGATGCCAAGGCGCGGCAGGGTGACCTTGAACAGGGTCTCAGTACCGCCGTAGAGGCGTGGCGAAACGACGAAGTGGTCGCCTGCACGAGCCAGGGTGAGGACAGCAGCGGTCTCAGCTGCCTGGCCGGAGGAGAACAGTACGGCAGCGACGCCGCCTTCGAGGCTGGCGATGCGCTGCTCGACGGCATCCACAGTCGGGTTGGTCAGGCGGGAGTAAATCGGGCCTGCATCCGAGAGGTTGAAGCGGTTGGCAGCGTGCTCAGCGGAATCGAAGACGTAGGAGGAGGTGTTGTAAATCGGCAGGTTGCGCGCGGAGGTCTGTGCGTCGGGAGCGAAGCCGGCGTGAATAGCGCGAGTGGACAGGCCCCAGTTGGCGGCGTTGCTGTTGTCGTACTTGGTGGTCATTTCAGATACTTCCTTGCGGTTTTTGAGATTGTTCAAAACGTTGCTTACAAACAATAGTGAACCAAGCTGTCTATTGCAAAGTTTTGGAAAAACCCAAGGTAAGAGGGTGTGTGTATCTGTGTCGAGAGTGCTATAGCCCGCTTAGTACGGATTGGTTTGATTGGCTCTGGGGCGTGGCCAGTTGTGGGGGGTGGGGTGTGTAGGGAGCTGTGGCTAGGTGTGTGTGGAGGCTGCTGTGTATGGGGGGCGTGGGTGGTGCGTGGCGAGTGGTGTTCGACGGGTGGCGGTTTGCCGAAGGAGTTAGTGACTACCTTTATGACAGTTTGAAGGCAATTTTTTGGACAAAAGTGTCATAAAGGTAGTCAGTAACTCATGGGGTGAGGCACTGCGGTGCCGAGTGTCGAGGTGAGCCAAACAGGGGACTGAGTATGGGTGAAGGGTACCGTAAAGCGCCGAAAAGCACTGGATACTGTCAAGACCGTTAAGGAAGTCAGGGCATAGAAAAAGCCCCTCGCGCCATGTGCATCAAATGCAACATGAGCGAGGGGCTATCGCCCGAAACCGGCGGTCGGCCTAGGCCAGCCTGGGCCAACTAGGCCAGCCAGGAGCAAGCAGCTAGTCCTACTTCTTCAGGCCGTCGATGATCTCGTTGAACTCAGCGGACGGACGCATAACTGCGGAGGTCTTCTCATCGTCCGGCAGGAAGTAGCCACCCAGATCAGCTGGGGAACCCTGAGCATCAATCAGGGTCTTGGCGATGGACTCTTCCTTCTCCGTGAGAGCCTTAGCAACCGGGGCGAAAGCTTCCTTCAGCTCGGAGTTCTCGTCCTGCTTGGCCAGCTCCTGTGCCCAGTAGAGAGCCAGGTAGAAGTGGGAGCCGCGGTTGTCGATTTCGCCAGCCTTGCGGGACGGCGACTTGCCCTCGTCGAGCAGGGTAGCGGTTGCCTTATCCAGGGCCTCAGCCAGGACGCGCGGACGTGGGTCGTCGTCATGCTCAGCGGCGTAGCGCAGGGACTCGGCCAGTGCCAGGAACTCACCCAGGGAGTCCCAGCGCAGGTGGTTTTCTTCCTGAACCTGCTGGACGTGCTTCGGTGCGGAACCGCCTGCGCCGGTCTCGAACAGGCCGCCCCCGGCCATCAGCGGCACGACCGACAGCATCTTGGCGGAGGTGCCCAGCTCCATGATCGGGAACAGGTCGGTGAGGTAGTCACGCAGAACGTTACCGGTTACGGAAATGGTGTTCTCGCCGCGGCGGATGCGCTCGAGGGAGAATTTGGTAGCGGACACCGGATCCATGATGCGGATATCCAGACCCTCGGTGTCGTGGTCTGCCAGGTACTCGTTGACCTTGCTGATCAGGTTGTTGTCGTGCGCACGCTGCGGGTCCAGCCAGAACACTGCAGGGTCGCCAGTGATACGAGCGCGGTTAACGGCCAGCTTCACCCAGTCGCGGATTGGGGCGTCCTTGGTCTGGCAGGAGCGCCAGATGTCACCCTCGGCGACGTGGTGCTCAATCAGAACCTCGCCAGCGGAGTTGATGACCTGCAGGACACCGTCAACCGGAATCTGGAAAGTCTTGTCGTGGGAGCCGTACTCCTCAGCCTTCTGAGCCATCAGGCCGACGTTCGGGACAGAGCCCATGGTGGCCGGGTCGAAAGCGCCATTGGCGCGGCAGTCCTCGATAACAGCCTGGTAGACGCCTGCGTAGGAGGAGTCCGGGATGACTGCGAGGGTGTCGCGCTCCTCACCATCCGGACCCCAGCCCTTGCCGCCGTTGCGGATCAGGGCCGGCATGGAAGCGTCAACGATGACGTCAGACGGAACGTGGAGGTTGGTGATGCCCTTATCGGAGTTGACCATGTAAAGGGCCGGACCTTCCTTCAGGTCCTTCTCGATAGCGGACTTGACGGCCGCCGCAGTAGCGTCGTCAAGCTTGTGTAGACCATCGAGCATGGCGCCCAGGCCGTTGTCCGGAGTCAGGTTGGCGGCAGCCAGCTTGGACTCGAACTTCGGGAAAACAGATGGCAGGAAGGCCTTGACAACCTCGCCGAAGATCAGCGGGTCGGAGACCTTCATCATGGTGGCCTTCAAGTGGACGGAGAACAGGATGTTCTCGCGCTGTGCGCGACGAATCTGAGCGCGCAGGAAGTTATCCAGGATGTGGACGTTCATGCCCGTGCCGTCAATAATCTCGCCCTTGAGGACCGGCATGTCCTTCTTCAGGGTGATGATCTGGCCGTCGTTAGCCTCGAGCTGGTAGGTCAGCTTGTCATCTTCCGGCATGACAACGGACTTCTCGTTGTGGCGGAAGTCGTTGGAGGCCATGGTGGCGACGTTGGTCTTGGAGTCTGCAGACCAAGCGCCCATGCGGTGCGGGTGCTTGCGGGCGTAGTTCTTCACCGGCTCCGGAGCGCGGCGGTCGGAGTTGCCCTCACGCAGTACCGGGTTAACGGCAGAGCCCTTGACCTTGTCGAACTTGGCGCGGTCGGCGGTCTCCTCGTCGCCTTCCGGCTGCGACTTGTACTTCGGAATGTCATAGCCCTTTTCCTGCAGCTCTGCGACAGCGCGCTTAATCTGCGGGACGGATGCAGAGATATTCGGCAGCTTGATGATGTTGGCGTCCGGCTCCTTGACCAGCTTGCCCAGGGCTGCCAGCGCATCCTCTACCTTCTGTTCGTCCGAAAGACGCTCCGGGAACTGAGCCAGAATGCGGCCTGCGAGGGAGATGTCGCGGGTTTCAACATTGACACCAGCCTGGCTTGCAAATGCCTCCACGATTGGCTTCAGCGAGTAGCTCGCCAGCAGAGGGGCTTCGTCAGTACGGGTCCAAATAATTGTCGCCATAATTCATGTCTCCTATCTGTTTTGTTCCACGATAACCCAGTTTTGAATCTTGGGTTGTGTCGGGGCATAGCGCAAAAACAGTGATAGTGATATGAATAACGCAATTATGTGAGGTAAGTCACGAAATGCGCAATTATTTGTCGCTTATTCGCCGCTTTTCATTCCATTTTTCGCTTTACGACGGCCCCCGCGCTCAAACCCTTCAAATACGAAAAACCGCGCTGGGGTGTCGTGCACGCCGGCGCGGTTGTTCAGGGCAGCCTATTTAGTTCTGTGTATTGTTCGGAGGATTGTTCTGGCCGAACTGGTAGCCCTGAGTGTTCTGAGACTGTGGGTACTGCGGAGCATAGCCCTGCCCCGGGGCCGACTGGGTAGTCCTGACCAGTTTCTGGCCGCGGAACCATGCGCGCATGTCCTTGAGGAACATAAGAACGCAAGCCGCGATCAGCATGGCACCTGCGAGGAAGAGGACTACATCCACCCAGGAGCTCAAGAACAGGAGGGGGATGATGGTCATAGCCAACGCCAGTGGTGCCACGGTGACGCAGAAAAAGATTGGTGCCGTCGAGTCTTCACCGCGGAGGATGGAGTGAATCCAGTATGCGGTCAAGGTGACAGGCATCATTCCCATCAGTAAGAGGACTGGAACAAGAACGAGGGCGGCTGCAGCGCCCATAATGTAGCCGATGTCATCCCAAGAATCACCCAACGATGACTCTAGGCTGCCGAGATCGTTGGCGCCCTGGATGCCGAGCGTGATTGCGTACAGAACTGCGATGATGCCAATCAGAGTTGAAAAACCGACCAAGCCGGTAGTGATTCGGGGGATGAGTGGCATGCGCTGCCACATGTTCGGCAGTGTGGCGTTTGCAGGCAGCGGTGGTACATCCGTGGTCACCGTGGTGGTTACTGTCGCAGGACTGGTTTGAGTGGGGGCGGACCACTGTGCTTGCTGGGTTTGCGTCTGGAACGAGGATTCCTGCGCAGTGGGTACCGGGCGATTTGCCAGCCCGCGCAGCGTCGCAATGGTGATGGTGGCGTTCTCATCGGCCAGCAAAGCGTCGTATTCGCGACGACGTCCCTCATCGCCAAGCACTTGCAGCGCAGTGAGCTTCTCCTGGAACTCGCCGGAGTACTCCGAGACGCCAGCATCTCGCAGTTCGGAGAGTTGATTAGAAAGATTTGCATGGAGCTCTTCGGTGCTGGCTGCGCTATCCAGCGTCAGAGACTCGTAGAGGTTATAGCGGTCGCCCATAGTGGATCAAGATCCTATCGGTATTGCAGTTCGAAATATCTTTTAAAACAATTTACCTGGTAGCTATTACGGCAGCATCGAAGACCCGGAGCGCTCGATGGGTAGGAAGTCCGTGGCGCTCGAAGGGAATTCGTAGTCCTCGGCAAACAATGCCGATTACAAAATGCATTGGGAAGAACTTGAGTGAGCGACTTCCACTAATGGCCGCAGATGTTATTCCGCGCACAAATACCCGGGGAACAGGCGGATTAAATAGCGAAATTTTTGTGTTGCGGAGTAGAGTCTCATTTTTCCCTTGCGGCTCCCCTCACGGTTTTGCGAGCCCGTCTTGGGTCGAAAGTCGAGGGGAACTGAGAGTCCACCAACTGGCGTAAGAAGAGAAAAGGAGACGGTCGCAATGACGTCGTCAAGCGAAGTAACAACCCACAACGACGACCACAAACCGCGTGCGCGTCGTGCGGGAGCGTTTAGCTCGCATCGCCGTCCTGTTCCGGTGCAGGACGACATCTCTGATCTACGCCGAATCTTGGTGATTGTGGCTCTGTCGGTCGGTGCATTCGGCATCGGCGTTACCGAGTTTGTGGCCATGGGCCTGCTGCCTTACATCGCTGATGCCTTCGGACGTGATGAGGATGCCGCAGGGCGCATGATTTCGATGTACGCACTCGGTGTTGTCGTGGGCGCACCCCTAATTACCGTGCTGACCGGCTCGATTCCGCGCAGGCGCATGCTCCTGCTGCTGATGGCGGCATTTACCATCGGCAATGGTGCCACGGTTTGGGCAGGCACACTGGGCTCTTTCGAAGCGGTCATGGTCTCGCGCTTCATCGCCGGTCTGCCGCACGGCGCGTATTTCTCGGTGGCGGCGCTGGTGGCTGCCTCCCTGGCTAAGCCGGGACAGCGCGGCAAGATGGTGGCTCTGTCGGGCGTGGGGTTGTCGGTGGCGACTGTGATTGGTGTGCCGGCCGCGCAGGTGCTGGGACAGATTTACGGTTGGCGCAGCGCCTTCGCGTTTGTCGCGGTCATCGGGCTGATTGCATTTGTTTCGCTGTGGTTCGCCGTGCCGCATATGAACCGCATGCCGAAGACACGTCCGATGGATGAGCTCTCGGCTCTGGTGACACCGCAGGTGCTGCTGACCGTCGCAATCGGCACCGTTGGTTTCGGCGGCATGTTCGCGGTTTACACCTACATCACCTGGACTATGACTCGCGAAGCGGGCATGAGCGAAAACCACATCTGGATTGTGCTGATGGCCTACGGCATCGGCATGGTTGTCGGTACTTACATCGGTGGCTGGCTCTCCGACCGCATCGGGGAGTGGGGCATCATGGTTGCGCTGGTGCTGATGGTAATCATGCTCAGCGTCTTCTACTTCACCTCACAGAATGCTGTGCTGGGCACGATCAACTTCCTCCTTATCGGTCTGCTGGGATCGGTATTGGTGCCAAATCTGCAGACCCGTCTGATGGATGTCGCCGGTCGCGCACAGACGCTGGCGGCAGCTCTCAACCAGGCCGCATTGAACATGGCCAACGCCTTTGGAGCGGCGCTCGGTGGTTGGGTCATTGCGTCCGGTTATGGCTACCGCGCACCGGCTTTGGGCGGCGCGACGTTGGCGATGTTGGCTATCTTCATCGCTCTGCCGACCATTGTTCTTTACCGCCGCTCACAGGCGAAGAAGGCCGAGCGCATCGAACTGCGCTAGGGGTCTTCAAGGCGTAGTGCACGCATAGGTAACGTATGAGGGCATGAGCCTTACAATCGCGACAATCAATGTCAACGGCATCCGCGCCGCCGTCAAGGAGCGCAGCGAAACCAATCTGGGATTGCTGGAGTGGCTGAAGCACACCAGTTCCGATGTCGTTTTGCTGCAGGAAGTCCGCGCCACCGACGACCAGGCACGCAAGGCCCTCGCGCCCGCTTTCGATGCCGGATGGCATTGGGTCGGCGCTGAAAACCTGGGTGCCAAGGGGCGCGCCGGCGTGGGCATTCTCTCGCGCTTTCCGCTTAACGACGTCCAGGTGGGCATCGGCTCCGAGGAGTTCGAAGAATCCGGTCGGTTTATCAGTGGTATTGCCCCGGCAGCGGACACCGGCCTGGATGTGGATGTCCAGATTGCCAGCCTCTACCTGCCCTCTGGTGCTGCCCTGAGCGAGAAGCAGGATGAGAAGTACCGCTTCCTCGATGCCTTCTCCGACTACCTGGCGGAACTGGGTGCCAAGGGGCGCGACGGTCACCACGCAGTCATCGGCGGCGACTGGAACATCTGCCACCGCGAACAGGATTTGAAGAACTGGAAGACCAACCGCCGCAAGAGCGGTTTCCTACCGCAGGAGCGTGCCTGGATGGACTCGGTCTTCGGCTGCTGGCCCGATGAGGTTCCCCAGGATTCGCAGGTTCAGGCCAGCGAAAAGGAGCTGGAATCCGGTGCCTTCTCCGATGGTTCTGTGTGGGAGGCCCCGAAGCTCAATGCAGATCCGGTGTGGTTTGATGTCACTCGCCGTCTGCACCCAGAGGCCGACGGTCCTTGGTCCTGGTGGACCTACCGCGGTAAGGCGTTCGATACCGATGCCGGCTGGCGGATCGACTACCAGGCGGTAACCGAACCAATGCTCAAGCGTGCTGTCAGCTCGGTAGTGGATAAGCCTGCCGCCTACGACCTTCGCTGGACGGACCACGCGCCGGTGATCGTGGAGTACGCCTAAACCCGGCATACGCCTAACCCCGAGCGGACTAGTGTGCTCTGAGGTCAGCGAACTCTGGGATCAACTCCGGCTCGGGAGCGGTTACGAGATGCCGGTTCTGCCGCAACATGGAGGCGATGCCGTCAACGATGGCGTCGGCCCATTTGTCCTGCATAGCGGGGTCGGCCAAATCGCGGGTGAGTTTTTCAGCGCCCACCGCTCCCAGCGATAGCGCAATTGTCGGCGCATGCGGCCGCGAACTCTGGTTCACCGCCACTGCCGGCGCCAGGCCGGTGCGAAACTCGGTTGGCACCCCGTTTGTGCTGTAACTGCTGTGCGGATTGAAACCTCGGTAAACCATTCCGTCGCGCACACCCGCCGCCAACTGCCAATCGGCAGGAGCATCGTCCTCAGGTTCGAGAGACTTCACCACAGCGGATACCGAAAAGCCACGATCGCCGATGTTATCCCCAGAAAGAGCCTGGCCCTCTGATGAGCGACCGACGATTACGGTGGCTGCGCTCGCCGTGTCGTCGGCAAGCGAATGCGCGCCAACGATTGCGCCGCGCTGACGGAGCTTGTCGCTGGCGCGTTGCACGATGCTGTCGATGTGAGCGGAAGTATCCCCACTCAAACGCAGCGCGCGAGGCAGGTCGGCGTTGATAGCCTCGATGGCCTCGCGGCGAGAGTCGACGGTGATGCGCGCGCCGGCGAGCGGATCGACAGCCTCGTCGGGGGAGGGGACGATTGGCTGGCGCGGAGGCATCCACAGCGGATTGGGGCGCGCCGGGCGGTGTGGGGAACTGTTGACAACAGCGTGCAACTCTTCAGGTGAAAACATCTTGTTGACCGCGAAAATCATCACCGAACTGTCGTGATACACAGGCGTGAGCCCCGGCGCGTGCCATGCCCAGGAACGCATCGACAGCGCCTCCGTGCCATCCGTGTTCACACCCGGCGGGGAACTAATGATGTAGTGCACTCCCAATTTCTTCGCCATGGCATCGAACTCTGGATGTGAGCCCAGCAGGTCAACGTTTATCGGCAGCTTGTTGCTCGCCTCGGCAGTTTTGTCGGAGAAGGAGAAATGGCGGAACAGGGTCGGCAGTCCGGCGATGGCATACATCCACGCAGAACCGTCACGACGGTCATTGAGAATATGCCCCTCAAACGCATGCGGCTGTGCGGACAGCCAATCAATAGCTTCCATGTCCGCAGCGGTCACAAACGTGCTTCCGAAACTCTGGCGAATTGCCTCGCGCTGAGCAGGCCCACTCGCCCAGGTCGCAGGCACAATCGCCAGTGCCGCTACGAGCCCCATCGCCAGCGCAGGATTCCACGACTTGGTCGGCTGATCTCGCTTTGCGACGATCCACTGCGCCGCAGCCACAATCCCGACAACGGCAGCCGCGACTGCGTAGCCGACCAGCACTGCGCGCAGAATTCCCATAACCGCCTGCATGCGGTACGGCATGTCGTAGAAGAAAGTGCCAATAAACTTCAGATAGGTGCCGAACGGCTCAGACCAACGGGACTGCGCACTATCGGACACCACAAAGAGCAGCCCGAAAACCAGTGCCGGCCACGGAGCCCATGGGCTGTCTGGCAGGCGAGAGACAAGCGCCACCACCAGGCCGATGAGCACAAGAACCAGAACAGTCCGGGAAAAGATGGGCTCGTCAGCATAGCGGGAAAACCCAATCAGAGTTCGCCACAGTGATTCGGAGCGGGAAATCTCAATTTGGCCGGTAAAGCCCGCAACGGATTCGCCTTGCCCCCTCGCGGACAAAGCTGCCGGGAGAGTCATCACCAGGGCGAGCGCGCCGATAATTAGCGTGCGAACTAGGCCACTGACGCTCGGTTGGGTAATCAACCACAAGCCAACAAAGAGCACGGCAGCAATTGCGCCGGCCGGGTGGGTGATAAACGTGCTGACCAGGGCAAGCGCAGCGGGGACAATATAGCCCCGCATGGTCAAAGCCGCAGCAATCGGCAAAGCGGCCACCGCGAGCAGATACGGCATGGAGGAGGTGCGCCAAAGGGCCACCCAAATCTCCGGAAGCATCAGCGTCGCGACGGCAGCTGCGGGACCGGCATAGGCCGCCCACTTAGGACCAACTGCGGTGCGGGCTAGCACCGCAGTTGCTGCGGGAACAAGCAGCGCCGGGGCCAAGAACGCAAACACGTTGGAATCGAGGAAGACCGAGCCGGGCAGCAGCCCCGCCATGGCATGCCAGCCGGTGGGGTAGAACATTTCGGCCCCGGTCTCCTGATTCATCAGGTCACCGGCCGCGGTGGGCGAGGCTATTGCATGCTCGTCAATGAACCGGAGGAAGTTGGTATGCCAGAGCATGTCCCAGGCTTCGCGGATAGCGCCGGGGCCGCCAGGGACGTCGTTAAGCACGAGCATGGCGCGCATCGAGCCGACTACCGTAACTCCGACGACAATCATCGCGGTGACAACGCCGGAATCGAAGCCGTCTTCGGGCGTTGCTCGGGGGACGAATCTGCGCACCAGATAGCCAATAGCACAGAACCATGCCCACATGCCGGCCACGAAGAGCCAGGTGTAATCCAGCCCGAGCGCGTGAGACAACCATGCGGAAAAACCGGTCACACCCAGCATTAATGGGCCGGCAGATGCCAACGCGAGCGTGGGACGTAGCCCACTGGCCCAACCGAGAACTGCGCCTGGGACCAGCAGGATGAAGACGGCAACCGCAATGGCAGCGAGCATGGGACTCCTGACGGATAAGAGAATTGAATTAGTCCAATAATACCTGTGGGTTAGTTCGGCACTTGGGACGCGAGCGCCTAAGATTTGAAGAAGGACTGATGGGACTTCAGCCGCTGTAAAACCCAAGCGCGAATCTGCGCGGGACTTGAAGCGAGCTCGGTGCGGACCAGGAAAGGAGAGGACATCCCCAGTGAAAAACGGCGAGAGCGATAACAAGCGGCACCAGATGGCCGATTTGGAAGCCATCGCACGGAGTCTGCAGAACGACCCTGGCACTGCTGTCAATGTCCCAGTGGTCGTGACTTCCGGTGTCATTGTTGCGTTTATCGTGCTGTCTTTTGCCTACGCGTGGCCACTGTGGATTTCCCTCGGACTCATTGTTCTGCTGGGAGCCGTGATGGTCGTGTCCTACACCCGTAGGCCACCCGTAGCCCCGCTCGAGTTGACCCAGGGGGAGCGTGAGCGTGTTCGCCGTGTTCTCTCTGAACACGGCATTCGCCCAGCGATCACGTTGGTGCGCGCACTGTACCCCGAGGAATCGCCAGCCGCTGCGGCGCGCACCGTCAAATTGCTATCCGATCGAATGCTTGTGGAGCAGGGGGACGAGGGGCGTCGGGGCTAGCTTTTGGCAGTCGGTTTCCTGCAAAAGCCCGTGGTGTTGTCGAAACGGGTACGTCGTCGACTCTCAACTGCGGGCCTCGCGCTAGACTTATTGGCTATGAGTGAAAGCAAGGGTCCTGAGGCAACTAATCCTGCACCGAGTGCTCGTAAGCAGCGCGTTCTGTCCGGCATTCAGCCGACCGCAGATTCCTACCACCTGGGCAACTACCTGGGTGCATTGAAGAACTGGATTAATCTGCAGGATGACTTCGACGCTTACTACTTCATTCCAGACCTGCACGCCATCACTGTCGAGCAGAATCCGAAGGAGCTGCGTCAGCGCACTATCGCAGGTGCCGCACAGCTGATTGCACTCGGTATTGATCCGGAGAAGTCGGTGCTCTTCGTGCAGTCGCATGTGCCCGAGCACGCGGAGCTCGGATGGGTGTTGACCTGCTTGACTGGCTTTGGTGAAGCCAGCCGTATGACGCAGTTCAAGGACAAGTCCTCTCGTCAGGGCGCGGAACATACCTCCGCTGGTTTGTTCGCGTACCCCATGTTGATGGCTGCCGACATCTTGCTCTACCGCCCACAGCTGGTGCCGGTGGGGGAGGATCAGCGCCAGCACCTCGAACTGACGCGTAACCTGGCGCAGCGCTTCAACTCCCGCTACAAGAAGACCTTCGTGGTGCCGGATCCACACATCATGGAAGGCTCCGCGAAAATTTACGACTTGCAGGATCCGACCTCGAAGATGAGCAAGTCGGGTGCAAATCCGAAGGGCATTATTAACCTCTTGGACGACCCGAAGGTCTCCGCCAAGCGCATTCGCTCGGCCGTTACCGACAATGACGGAGAGATCCGCTTCGACCGTGAGAACAAGCCGGGCGTTTCCAACCTGCTGGTCATTCAGTCGGCGTTGACCGACAAGCCTGTCGACGAGCTCGTTGCCGGCTACGAAGGCGCTGGCTACGGCCAGCTGAAGGCTGATACCGCAGATGCGCTGGAGGCATTCACCACGCCACTGCGTGCACGCTATGAGGAGCTCATGGCCGATCGTGGTGAGTTGGAACGGATCCTGGCCGAAGGCGCTGACCGTGCCCGTGAAGTTGCCGCCAAGACACTTGCAGATGTGTACGAGCGAGTCGGGTTCCTGAAGGCCGCCAACCGTTAATTCAGCTGTAGACTCTGCGCTTCAGTCTCCGTACCGAAAGCTGGCACGTTAAGGTAGGGGACATGGCAACCTCTACTCAAAAAGATCCGAAGAGAACGGACCGCTATGGCATCGAGCGTGTACACGCCGATGAACCGAGCGCAATCGACCGCCTCCGCGAAAAGTGGGCGTGGTTCGATCACGTTATGCGGATGCAGGAGCGCTACTCCGAGCAGGGCGGTAACTTTTTTGCCGCCGCTGTCACGTACTTCTCCGTGCTGTCGATTTTCCCCCTAATCATGACGGCATTTGCCATCCTCGCGCTTGTGCTGCGTGGCAATGAGCAGCTGCTTGAGCAAATCCAGTCCGCTATCACCGACTCCATCGATGGGTCGATGGGCGACACCATCAACGCAATTATCGAAGGCGCGATCGATCAGGCAGGTGGCGTCTTCACCGTCGGTTTCATTGCCACCCTGTGGTCGGGTCTTGGTTGGATGGGCAACCTCTCCAACGCAGTGACACAGCTGTGGAAGCGCCCGCTGGGCGCTAGCAACTTCGTGGTGGGAAAGGTTCGCGACCTGCTGCGTCTGCTGGGCATGCTGGTTATGATCCTGCTGACCTTCGCTGTCACCGCAGCCGGCTCTTCCGGACTGACCCAGTCCCTGCTGGACAAGATTGGTCTGGCTCATGTCCCGGGAATCACAATTATTGCGGGATTGATTGCCATCGCCATTGGTCTCGTTGCCAACTGGCTGCTGTTCTTCTGGATGCTCGCTTTCCTGCCGCGCGGGGGCGCCCCGTTCCGCTCTGCGGCAAAGGGTGCGATTATCGGTGCGATTGGCCTTGAGGTTGTCAAGCAGCTCGGTAGCGTTTTCTTCTCCAACGCCCTGTCGAACCCGGCCGGTGCAGTTTTCGGTCCGGTCATCGGTTTGATGGTCGTTTTCTACCTCATCTGGCGCATCACTATGTACGCCACCGCCTGGACGGCGACGACCGAAGAAGCGCTTGCCGACGAGGAGCTGGATGCACCTGCTCCTGCTGTCATTAACGTCCGTGCGGAAGCGGCCAACCCGTCCGGATTGAACCGCCTGCTCGGTTCGAAATAATTAGCCGCGATCGCGTCTGCCGAAGCGGTAGGTGACCATCGCAATCAATGCGATGACACCTACGATGGCAGCGCTGACAGTAATTTTTAGCCCGGTTCCTGTTGACTCGTTGTCCAGGATATCGGGCAATTTTTCTACCAACGTATTCTCAGTCGCTTCCGCTTCGAGGACACCGACAGAGCTGTCCTGCGGGGCCGCGAAGCCGGCGTCGAGAAGCGATGCTGCCTGCTCCCAGGGGCGCGGTGAATCCTCCACAGTGGCGTCGAGGATGATGACGCCGAGACGACGGCCGTCGCGCTCAGCCACCCCAGCGAAGGTGTGACGGGCATCGTCGGTAAAACCGGTTTTGCCTCCAAGCGCGCCGGGATAGTCCTGGGCAATCAGCTGATTGTCGTTGGCGATTTCGAAGTCATCGACCTCGAGAGCTTTGTCTCCGGGGATGGTGGCCAGGCGGGTGGCCGAGAGTTTGCGATAGGTCTCATTGTTGAATGCGTGCTGGAAGAACAGTGACATGTCGTATGCCGACGTCATCTGGCCCGGGGCATCGAGACCAGTCGGGTTGACCACTCGCGTATCCGTCGCCCCCAATTTCTTTGCCAGGGCGTTGACCTTTTCGGTGGTCTTATCCATGCCACCAAGTTCGCGGGCCAACGCGTGGCCGGTGTCGTTGCCGGAGTTGAGCAACAGGCCAGTCAGGAGCGTTTCTACCGAGTAGTTCACGTCCTCGACGATGCCGACACGAGAGCCCTCCATGTTCGCGTCCTCGAATGTCGCTTTAACCGAGGTGTCGAGTTTCAAATCCTCGAGCGCCTCCATCGCCAGCAACACCTTAATAATCGATGCCGGACGGTAGCGGCCGTGCGGGTCCTTCGCCGCAAGGACATCGCCGGATTTCAAATCGAACACCGTCCATGCAGAGGCGGAGAGGTCTTTCGGGACGTCAAACCCCTCACCGCTGACAATGCCGCAGGCGGACATTTTGCTACCTCCAGTCGGTTTTTGGGGAACCGGAAGTGGAGGGGGAGATGTTTCGCCGGGAGCCGGAACCTCCGAGGAGTCCACTGGTGCTGGTGGGAGGGTCTTGTAGGGGCAGCCCTCCGTGTCACGGATGTCAGGTGCGGGGCCGACAATCGGAGTGTCGTCGGTAAGCGAGGTGCTCTGCGCCATGGCTGCGGGGGCAGTGCTCGGCAGAAGCAAAGCGCTGGTGGCTAGCAGCGTAACGGCAGACGAGTAGCGGCGAGAGGGAAACATGATGAAATAAGGGTAGTAAAACGTCACTCGGAATGACGTATTTCTCGTGTGTGGATGGGGGAAAACGGGGGAGGGAAAGCCTTTGTGCAAAGCAGAAATACGATTCCGCGGCAGTGAAGTAGAAGCGGAGGGCGCAGTACCGATAGTCTGGCCATTATGACTAATTCTTTGCACAGTGATGCTCAGTCTCTGGACACACAGTCTTCGGCATCGAATCTCGATGAGATGCGCAAGGTTGTCGCCAGCCTGCCCAAGGTACTGCTTCACGATCACCTTGATGGCGGCCTGCGCCCGCAGACCGTTATCGACCTGGCCGCGGACTGCGGTTACACCGATCAGCTGCCCACCACCGACGTGGATGAACTGGAGAAGTGGTTCATTGACACCGGCAACTCTGGCTCGTTGCCGAGCTACCTGACTGCCTTCGCGCACACCTGCGCCGTCATGCAGACCGCTGAGTCGCTGACGCGCGTGGCGCGTGAGGCCGTCGAGGATTTGGCTGCCGACAACGTTGTCTACGCTGAGCTGCGCCTCGCTCCGGAAAACCATCTGGAAAAGGGCCTGGATATGCAGGCTGTTATCGACGCTCTGGTCGAAGGCCTGGCGCAGGGTGAAGCCCATGCCGCCGCTGAGGGAAAGCACATCACCGCACGTCTGTTGGTCTGTGCGATGCGCCAGAATAACAATTCCAAGGAAGTCGCACAGCTGGTCATCGACAACTACGGGAAGAACTCCGACGGGTACGTTGTCGGTTTTGACATCGCTGGACCGGAAAACGGCTTCCCGCCGGCTAACCACGCCGAAGCATTCACTATGCTGCGGGAGAACCTCATTCCGGTCACCATTCACGCAGGTGAAGACGCCGGTGTGGATTCGTTGCAGGACGCTGTCGTGCAAGGTGCTCGCCGCCTGGGGCACGGTGTGCGCATCTACGAGGACTTCGGTGCTTCCCTCGAGGGCATCGAATGTCAGGAGGTTGCCTCCGCTATTCGTGACCGCCAGATTCCGCTGGAAATCTGCCCGACCTCCAACGTTCAGACGGGTGTCTGTGACAGCGTTGCGGATCACCCGTTCTCGCTTCTCGACGATATGAGTTTCGCCTGCACCGTCAACACGGATAACCGTCTGATTGGTGCGACTTCCATGACCAGGGAGTGCATGGAGCTGGTGGAGAACTTCGGCTACGGCTACAGCGAGCTGTTCGAACTGACCTCGAATGCGCTAAACAATGCATTCGTGGATCTGCCGACCCGCGAACACATCATGGACACCATTATTTACCCCGCTTACCTGCAGCTTATCGACAACAGCGACGAGGACATCGAAACTGATGTCAACGGTGCGGGTTTCGGTGCCGAAGACGAGCTGAACCTGACGCTGGACTAGCCAGCGCCGGCCAGCTTTGCTGGGTGGGAGCTAGATCTTGGTCGTAAACCGAGCGGCCAAGTCCTTCTCCAGCTGCCTCCAGCCCTTGGCCTCATCGTCGTAAGGCGGAACTGGCTCGGACAGCTCTCCGGTGTCCAGCAGGAAGTTCAGCAGCCACTGCAGCTGCTGATTGCCCGCCAGTACCTCGTTCACGGCATCGTCACCAGCCCAGTCAGCGGCATCTGCGAGTAGCTCGTACGCGCGGGCGAGCTGGGCGGTGTCCACGGCGTTCGGGCCCTTTTCAATATCCTCGGCCAGACCGGTAAACGAGTACTCATTGTCCTCGTGCACCACGGCCTCTAGCTCACCTGCGTTGGCTGCAGTGATGATTTCATCCCACGTCGTCAGCGCCGACATGTCGTGATGCTTGTTCTCCAGCAGCCAACGTACCATCGTGCGTGGCTGCGAGAACGTGTGAATCTCACCGGCGCTGCCCAGGAATAGCGGGCGACGCCCCATGTAACAACGCAAGGTGTAGAGCGTGCGGCCAGCGATGGAGATCTTGATCGGGTCGATGCCAGCGTTGGCCCACACCGTCTGATCGTACGGATCGCCGGCGGTCTCCTCTGCGGCCTTCTTTTCCTCTTCGCGCTTCTTCTCCGCTGCTTCACGACGCTCACGCTCCGCGGCCTCTGCTTCCTTTAGTGCGACTGCAGCAGTGGTTTCAGACTCTTCATCGATGTTCGGAGTATTTGCGCCGATGGCGTCGATAGCGTCAATGCAATTGTCCCAGTTGGTCAAGATGACACTGCCGATAGCTGACCACTGAGCGGCGCCACCGCCCTGGAAGTGATCAGCACCATTTTGTGTGGCAGCCAGGACAGAGTGAGAGGCGAACATCTGGTTGATCGGATTGAGATCCGCGATCGCACCAATCGAGCGAGTGATGGCAAGAATGCGGTCTGCGCGCGAAACATGGTCGTAGTCGGCCCGGCCAGCCAAAATTTCTGGCAGCCCAATCAGGTCATAGCGGTGGCGTGGCGCCGCGATGGCAGCTCCCGGTAGCTGCTGGTTGAAGTTGCGCCAGCTGGGGTGCTGCGTGAAGTCGTGAGGAGCATCCGACTGTAGGAAAGCCAGGAGCTTTGCCGCCGATGAGAACAAATAGATGTCATCACCGCGGCCGAGCAGAGCCTGCCACTCGGAGCCACCCTCACGCCAGCTTGGAGCCCACAACGTGTAAAAGGTGCCCGAGGTCAGCTCGAGTTCGATAGGAACGATGCCTTTCCTGGCCATAGTTTTCGTCGCAGCCCTTCTGCTTGTCGGTGATTATTAAAACTCAAAAATTGTCATACCTGCAGCGCCCCCACGGGTGGCAAGTTTGCGTATTCCTATCTTAGAAGTTTTACGACGCAGATACCCACCGCACTATCCGGTCGGACGGTAGAACCCCTTAAACGGCATGCCGATGTTGGTCGTACGCACGGGGTTTACCTGCACCGGATCGCCCGCTTCGACCATCTTTCCGTCACCGATAACCATGGCGACATGGCCGTCCCACACTGCAAGATCGCCAGGTAGCAGTTCATCCTGGCTCACCTGTCTGCCGACGGCCTGTGCTTCTGCCGTGCGGGGAATATCAACACCAGCTTGCCCGTAGGCCCAGTGCGTTAAGCCTGAACAATCGAGCGCCTGCCCCGGAGTATTTCCGCCCCAACCATAGGGCGTTCCGACGGCACTGAGTGCAGCCTTCACCGCAGCTTGGGCCTCTGGTGTGGGCGCGCCAGCTCCAGCATCCGCAGGTACCGGCGCGCTGCCCGAATCGGACGACGCCTCCGAACCATCTGCAGCGTCGGTAGCGCTAGCCGAACCTGGGGTGTTCGTAGACGTAGAAGCGAGGGCGGCTTGAGTGATACCTGGGGCCTCCAACTGTGCCGAGTGAGGTGGGGTAGGGGTGTCCACCGCGGTACTCGCTTGCTGTATCAGCGACTGCACCAGAGGTCGCAGTTCTTGCTCGAGTTTCATGAGCCGCGCAATGGCCTGGGAGATCGCGGAACTGGCCGCTGAGGCTAGGCTGGCGCCGGTCGCGGCGAGACCAGCGGGCCCCGCAGCCGTCGCAGTCAACGAGCCCATGGCGGAAGTGACAAAATCCATGGCAATCCGGGCCAAATCAGTGGCCGCTGACATTACTGCGGCCAGCCCCTTGGCAATGTCACTGTCAATGGTTCCGGCGCGAGTTTCCAAGTCGGCTGCCGCATTTGCAGCCCGTTTGAGACTTGTTCCCGCGGCCCCTGCTCCGGAACCAGCACCATCGCCCCAGTTGCGGTCAACGGAATCTGCCACTGAGCGCCAGGCGGTACTCGCGGCGGGTATTGCGGCCCCAGCAAGTCCTGCCAGTGCGGGTGCGATGGCAGGACTTAGCTGTTGTGCAATCGCGGTGGGGACCTCCGTAAGTAGATTGGTGGGAAGCATCACGCACCGCCCATTCCGCGAGTTGCAACGGCTCCCATTTTCGGTGAGATGGACTGCAGCGCATATGCGCCGGCATCTTCAGCAGTGGACACCGCAGAGACAAGAGCGTTCAGTGCACGAGCAGCGCTGGTGCCGTACTCATTCAGCTCAGCTACATGCTCGTGTTGGTGCTGTAGAGCAGTGGCTGCAGCGTGACAGAAGGGCCCAGCAAACGGGACGTCGCCAAGCGAGAGCAGTGCGCTGATGCCCAAGTCAGCGCCGCTGACCTGCTGCGACAACGCGTCAAGGCGCGTGGCATCGGCAGAAATCAGCTCTGGCACCAGCGTAAAGACTGAGTCATTCCCGCTAGTGGTCGGAGAGAGAAAAGATTGGCTGTGGGAACTGTGTGGTGATGGACGGGACAATGTTGACGGCCTCTCTAGGAAATTCGCGTGTGGTTCAACACTCAGTGCTGTGGCAGAACGGCTAGCGGGGTTCGGACGGCGACTGAGTGGCAAGTGGTTTGGTAGTAGGCGGACTTGTGCAAATAGGGCGCAGTAAATAGCCCTCGTATTGTTAGGCGCGAAAAAGGCCGATTCGGTTCCATATTTTTTGGGGAACGCGTTTTCAGAAATTTGCTTTTGCCGGCACCAGAGCAGCAAAAGCAAAGCAATGTATTTTGGAAGGCATGGAGATTACCGTTGTCAACCATCCCTTGGCACAGTCACGTTTGACCATTCTGCGCGACGCGCGCACTGATAACGCGGGCTTCCGTGCGGCACTCGCCGATCTGGGCGCAATGCTGATTTACGAGGCAAGCCGGGAGCTGCCCGTCGATAACTTCGATGTTCAGACCCCAATCACTACCGCGCCGGGTTACCGTCTGCAGGATCCGCCGATTATTGTTCCCGTCATTCGTGCGGGTCTTGGCATGATTGATCCGTCGCTGTCGATGATTCCGGATGCGCAGGTGGGCTTTATTGGCTTGGCTCGTAATGAGGAAACCCATGAGCCGGTGCCGTACCTCGAGGCGCTACCGGAGGATCTGTCCGGGCGCACTGTCTTCCTGGTCGACCCAATGCTGGCAACCGGCGGTTCACTGCTGCATGCCCTGAAGCTGTTGGTGGATCGCGGCGCGGACAACATCACGGCCGTGTGCATCATTTCCGCACAGCAGGGTGTCGACGCCTTGAAGGAATCCGGTTTCCCGGTGCGTCTTGTCACCACAGTGGTGGACCCGGATCTTAACGAGGATGCCTACATCGTGCCGGGGTTGGGAGATGCGGGCGACCGCCTCTACGGTCCCCGCAACATTGATCTTTAAATTGATCTCTTAGGCAGTTCCCCAGGCTTCTGCCGCGTACTTCTTGACGACCTCGTTGTCCTTGGTCACAAGAACTCCGTCGGGGGACATCTGGTACTTGTACGAGCCGTTTTGTGCAACAACGCGGTCGCCCTCATCGACGATGATGTCCATCGATCCGGAACCCTGTGGTGTATCCGAGCGGTAGTACTTCTCGCCGGAGCGCGTCTCACAAGCAGCAGCCTTAATTCCCTGTTCAGTGGCGATAACAGCAAAGGCGCGGTCACCGTTGTCGCAGCGTGCGGAGCTGCCCACGAAGCCCAGGCCGTCTAGGTCGGAGCGGCCAGTGCCGAAGTCCTGCCCCTCCGGAGCTGATGTCGGCTCTGAGCTCGTCGTCGTGGATGGCGAAGACGTGGTGCTCGGCGTCGACGACGAGGACGATGTCGAAGTGCTCGGCGTGCTTGACGACGTCTCGGAGGACTTCGACGTAGTTGTGGTCGTGGTGGTCGTCTTGCTCGTAGAAGTCGAACTCGTCGAGGACGGCGGTGTCGAACTGGGCGACGTCGGCTGCGAGGAGGAGGGGACCTCCGGACGCTGGGGCTCATCACTATTGTTCAGCGACAGGCCGATGGCGATGCCGATGACGACCACGAGTGCGGTGGCCACGATGATGATGGGGATGCTGAGAGACTTAGGTGTGCCATTGCCGGACATGCCTATTATCATCGCAGACTTCCTCAAAATGTGAAACATCTGATAATTGAAGAGGCCAAAGTTAAAGAAGTGACTCCTGGTCATGCGTACGTCTGGCGCTGACATTCAAGCGCTTGCCGGCCACTGCTGTCGCTGGCGCAGTCGTCGGTAGGCCTCTTGTTACGGCCTGTCGATGGAGCGCTTACACTGGAGAGTTGTGATTGAGGAGTTTATTAAGCACTGGTGGGCCGAGCACGCGAACGAGATTCTCGAGTGGCGGCGGCATCTTCATGCGCACCCAGAGCTATCTCACATGGAGCACGCCACCACGGCTTTTGTGGAGGAGAAGCTGCGTGCTGCAGGGCTGAAACCAGTGCTGTTTCCCAACACCGGCCTGATGGTCGACATTGGTGAAGACGAACTCGCCGGTAGCGAAGCCGGAGGTGAACTCCCGGGACGTCTCGCTTTCCGCGGTGATATCGACGCGCTTCCAATTACAGAGAGCACGGGGCTGGAGTTTGCCAGCACCAATGACGGCGTCATGCATGCCTGCGGGCATGATTTCCACACCGCGATCACGCTCGCGACGGCACTGGCTATGGCTGAGTACCACGAAAAGCACACGTTGCCGACGCCGCTGCGTTTCATTTTCCAACCCGCCGAGGAGGTCATGGTTGGCGGTGCACCCGAGGTTATCGCTGCCGGTGCGCTCAATGGCGTTGAGCGTATTTTTGCCGTCCATTGTGAGCCGAAGCTGCGCGTAGGTCACGTCGGCGTTCGAACAGGTGCCATCACCTCTGCGGCCGACACGCTGGAGATTCAGGTGCATGGCCCGGGCGGGCATACCTCCCGTCCGCAGATGACAGCCGATGTTGTCTATGCACTGGGCAAATTGATTGTCGATTTGCCCGGATTACTGTCGCGACGCGTCGACCCGCGCACCGGCACCGTGCTCACGTTCGGTTCCGTGCACTCCGGGTATGCGCACAACGCGATTCCGTCGGAAGGCAGCGTCAGCGGCACCCTGCGCACCGCGGACATCAAGACCTGGCGCGACATCGATCCACTGGTCCGCGAACTCATTGAACAAGTCCTCGCTCCGACCGGCGCCGAGTGCACCATCAATTACGAGCGTGGCGTGCCGCCTGTGCTTAACGACGAATACTGCACCGCCCTGATTGCGGAAGCAGTGCGACGAGTGGACGAGAATGCTGTCATTCAGGCCCCACAGTCGTCCGGTGGCGAGGATTTCGGTTGGTATCTCGAGCACGTCCCGGGCGCGATGGCCCGCTTGGGCTGCTGGTCCGGTCGCGGAGACAAGCACGATTTGCACCGAGATGACCTAATCGTGGACGAGCGTTGCCTGGGCGTTGGTGTGAAACTCTTCGCTGGCATTGTTGCTCGCTACGAGGACGGCGCGCAGTCAACCATGACTGTCCGTTAGACTATGGGGGCAAAGCGGGGAAAATGCCTCCCGCGGTAATTACATTGTGATATCCACGGCAACTTTGGAGGATTTGTGGCACAGAGGATCGTAATCATTGGCGGCGGCCCAGCCGGCTACGAAGCAGCGCTGGTTGGTGCCAAGTACGGTGCTGAAGTCACTGTGGTTGAGGATGCCGGGATGGGCGGTTCTTCCGTCCTGTGGGATTGCGTTCCCTCTAAGGCCTTCATCGCGGCGACGGGCGTTCGTACCGATATGCGCCGTGCGGACGAGATGGGTCTGCGTCCGGACTTCTCCCAGCGCAAAATCGACTTCACTGCGGTCAACGAGCGCGTTAAGCGCCTGGCACAGCAGCAGTCCGACGATGTTCGCGCGCAGATGGAGCGTGAGGGCATCAAGATGCTGCAGGGCCGTGGTCGTCTCGATGACCACGACCCGGGCCGTGTAACTCACTACGTCACCGTTGACTTGCTCGAGGGCGGCGAGGTCACTCTTGAAGCCGACCTGGTGCTGGTCTGCACCGGTGCGTCCCCACGTATTCTGCCGGGTGCAATTCCTGATGGTGACCGTATTTTGACCTGGCGTCAGGTTTACGAACTGGAGGAGCTGCCGGAGCACCTCATTGTGGTCGGTTCTGGTGTTACCGGTGCTGAGTTCGTATCCTCGTTCACCGAGTTGGGTGTGAAGGTCACCATGGTCGCTTCGCGTGACCGTATCCTGCCGCACGAGGATGCTGACGCTGCAGATGCCCTGGAGGAGGTCCTGCTGGAGCGCGGTGTGGACGTTGTGAAGAACGCCCGCTGTGATCTTGTCGAACGCACTGAGGACGGCGGCGTTCGCGTCGTCACTTCCGACGGCCGTGAGGTCTTCGGCTCCCACGCGTTGATGACCGTCGGATCGATTCCGAACACTGCGGATATGGGTCTGGACGCAAGTGGTGTGAAAATGACCCCGTCTGGCCACATTCACGTTGACCGTGTTTCCCGCACCAACGTGCCGGGTATCTACGCTGCCGGTGACTGCACCGACTTGTTCCCGCTGGCTTCCGTTGCAGCTATGCAAGGTCGTATTGCGATGTACCACGCCCTCGGTGAAGGTGTTTCGCCAATTCGCCTGCGCACCGTTTCCTCGGCAGTGTTCACCCGCCCGGAGATTGCGACTGTTGGTGTCTCCCAGGCTCAGATTGAGTCCGGTGAGGTCTCCGCTCGTGTTGAGGTTTTCCCGCTGGCAGGTAACCCGCGTGCGAAGATGCGCTCGCTGCGCCACGGCTTCGTCAAGCTGTTCTGCCGTAAGAATTCCGGCATGATTATCGGTGGTGTGGTGGTCGCTCCGACCGCCTCGGAGCTGATTCTGCCAATTGCTGTGTGTGTCTCCAACCAGCTCACCGTCGATGACCTGGCAAGCTCCTTCTCTGTCTACCCGTCGCTGTCTGGCTCGATTACTGAGGCTGCTCGTCAGCTGATGGCACACGACGATCTGGACTAATGCTGGTATCGCGACTGGCAACATGACCGGCCGCACTCGTAATTAAAACAAGCCGAGCCCCGA
>NZ_JASBOG010000005.1:0-153312 GCF_039907185.1 Corynebacterium sp. c8Ua_99 | reverse complement strand
GGCCATTTTTCAGGTCATTTTTGACATAAACGCAGTCAGTAACTCACTAGCGCTGACACCAAAAGAAAAACCGGGCCCGAATAAGGTGTGAAACCTCATTCAAGCCCGATTCTCTGGGGCTAGCTGTTAGCCCCTGAACAACTTCAGGTTAAAGCTTTACTCCAAGTAGTCGCGCAGAACCTGCGAACGCGATGGGTGACGCAGCTTGGACATCGTCTTGGACTCGATCTGACGGATGCGCTCGCGTGTCACACCGTAGACCTGGCCAATCTCGTCAAGCGTACGCGGCATGCCGTCGGTAAGGCCGAAGCGCAGGCGGACGACACCGGCTTCACGTTCGGAGAGAGTCTCCAGAACGTCGCCAAGCTGGTCCTGGAGGAGCGTGAAGCTGACGGCGTCCACAGCGATGACTGCCTCTGAGTCCTCAATGAAGTCACCGAGCTGGGAGTCGCCCTCGTCACCGATGGTCTGGTCCAGCGAAATGGGTTCACGAGCGTACTGCTGAATCTCGAGAACCTTTTCCTCGGTGATGTCCATCTCCTTAGCGAGCTCTTCCGGAGTGGGCTCGCGGCCCAAATCCTGGAGCAACTCGCGCTGGATACGACCGAGCTTATTAATGACCTCGACCATGTGAACCGGAATACGAATGGTTCGAGCCTGGTCGGCCATTGCACGAGTAATGGCCTGGCGAATCCACCACGTTGCGTAGGTGGAGAACTTGTAGCCCTTGGTGTAGTCGAACTTCTCGACCGCACGAATCAGGCCGAGGTTGCCTTCCTGAATCAAGTCGAGGAAAGCCATGCCACGGCCGGTGTAGCGCTTTGCCAGGGACACCACAAGACGGAGGTTGGCCTCGAGCAGGTGATTCTTGGCGCGCTGACCGTCGCGAGAAATCTCGCGCAAGTCGCGCTTTTGGGCGTAAGCGATGCGCTCGCCGGCTTCCTTGGCCTCGTCAATCTTGTACTGCGCATACAGACCGGCCTCGATGCGCTTTGCCAGACTGACTTCTTCCTCGGCAGTCAGCAGCGCGACCTTACCAATCTGCTTGAGGTAGGCGCGGACAGAGTCGGCGGAGGCGGTGAGGGCAGCATCTTTGCGGGCCTGACGCAGACGAGCGGACTCGTCCTCGTTCCAGACCTCGTCGCCCTCGTCCTCTTCATCCTCGTCTTCGTCTTCGTCCTCGTCGTCCTCTTCTTCATCATCGTCGAGGTCGTCGTCTTCGAGGTCGTCATCATCCAGATCGTCGTGAAGATCATCGTCTTCGAGATCATCATCCAGATCCGGGTCGTAGTCCTGCTCCTGCTCCAAGTCGTGGTCGAGTTCCTCGTCCTCGAGCTCTTCGTTCTCAGTTGCGTCGAGAGCCTGCGCGTCCTTCGCCTTCGCTGCAGCAGCCTTGGCCGCGGTGGCCTTCGCAGCCGTTGTCCGCTTAGTTGCCTTCTTGGCGGCGGCCTTACGCGTGGTCTTCTTAGCGACGGACTTCTTGGCCGCCTTCTTCACGGTCTTCTTGGCCGCTGCCTTCTTAGCGGTCGTCTTCTTCGCCGCAGTTTTGGTAGCAGCCGTCTTTTTGGCAGCAGTTTTCTTCGCGGCAGTCTTCTTTGCCACGGTCTTCTTCACTGCCTTCTTGATGGCCTTCTTTACAGCCTTCTTTGCAGGAGTAGCTGAACCGGTGCCACTCCCGGTGGATTGGTCCTGAGCTTGCCCCAGTTCGTTGCCTGCCACGAACGCCCTTTCACGATGTACGTTGTGTGCGCCGCCAAAGCCGCCGCCAGCTTCTCTCGGTCGAAGAGAAGCTCAACGCGCCAGTGGTGCGCCTTTACTTCGTCTATAGCCAACTAGCCGAATGGAAAACATTCAGAGCTGACCTTTTCGTGCCACGGTCATCAGTGTTGCTTTCTGGCTCCTAGCGAAGAAGTAATCGGTGAAAATCCTCATCGAAGCAGTGCGCTGGAATTCGATTTTCCCAATCCTCCTCGAGCCTGTTGATTATTCAACCTTGCCGTGAGTCAACTTCTTATTGTAAACCAATTCTTAAAATCGCCGCCACGGGGCATGGCTTCAAGCACGTGTCACGCCCGACACGTAGCTACCAATCCCCATATAAGAAATGAAAGTGGTTAAGGGTAAAGTCCCTGGTCAGCTGCAAAGGCGGCGCCAGCAATACCCGCATTATTATCCAGACTTGCGGGGACAACTAGAGTCTTACATGTCAACAGCGGAATCCACTTTTCGTGTTCGCGACTGATTCCGCCGCCGACGATGATCCGTGACGGCCAAAACAGCGCCTCGTAGGTCTTAAGCACCTTGCTCACGCGCTCAGCCCACTCTTCGAAGCCGATCCCCTCCACATCCTTAACTCTCGCGGATGCAAAATGTTCGGCCTCCATGCCATCAATGATGAGGTGGCCTAACTCCGAATTGGGGTAGAGCAGTCCGTCATGAATAAGCGCGGAGCCGATGCCTGTACCAAAAGTTAGCAACAACACGGCGCCTGTCTTATTGCCCGGATCGCCAAACTGGACTTCAGCGAGGCCGGCAGCGTCAGCGTCGTTAAGCACGTGCGCCTTGTTGTTGGGCAGGTATTTAGCGAAGAGCTCTTGGCAGTTCGTATTAACCCAAGAACCGTCAATATTGGCGGCCAGCAAGGCAATCTGATTCTGTACGACGGACGGAATCGTGATGCCGACATCGGAATCCCACTTCGCAATGTCCACAATT
Source organism: Corynebacterium sp. c8Ua_99 (assembly GCF_039907185.1). Lineage (NCBI taxonomy): Bacteria > Bacillati > Actinomycetota > Actinomycetes > Mycobacteriales > Corynebacteriaceae > Corynebacterium > Corynebacterium sp. c8Ua_99. Next base: position 150,597 of record NZ_JASBOG010000005.1, on the reverse strand, counting down.
TCTGCAATGGTCTCCGCAACCGCTTCCGGAGTTGCCGGCTGTGGCGTGAAAATCTTAATGCGGTCACCAATAAGCTGCCCAGTATCAAGGTCCACGCGGCCACCCTTGATTCCAGAGCCTCCGACGTCGATGCCAAATCCAATTCGTTGTCCCATAGCTCAAATTGTACGAAACAGACACAATGGAGGCATGAGCAATAACTCGCATGGCACCGAACAACTCGCTAACAGCGCGGATAATAGGGGGTCTGCTGCACCGAATAGCCCCGGGTCCGTGCGGCCCAGCGTCGGGGAATTGCGTGACCGCGCGGTACTTATCGCCCGCGCAGCCGCGGCGCACATCGCCAGTCGTCGGGTCGAACTCGGCTCCGATGACGTTTTAGCAAGTTCCGAAACGAAGTCCTCAGCTGTTGACCCCGTCACCGTCGTCGACCGTGAATCTGAGGAGCTCATTCGTTCGCTTATCAAGACGTTTAGCAGCTCTGACCGCATTTTGGGCGAAGAAGGCGGGCTTGACGACGGCGCGAGTTCCCCAGCGCAGGCTGCCAACGAGGGCGAAGCGGTGACCTGGATTGTAGACCCCATCGACGGTACGGTGAATTTCCTCTACGGCATGCCCAATTTTGCTGTGAGTATCGCTTGCGCCGTAGGCGATGAGGTAGTGGCGGGTGCAGTGGCAAATGCGTCCTCGGGAGAGATTTACAGTGCAGCTAAGGGAGAGGGCGCTCAGGTTTCTCGACGGGACGGCACTGTGCAGACGCTTAGTTGTTCCCCAACGGCCGAGCTGGAAAAGACACTTGTGGCAACGGGATTCAGCTATTCCGCTAGTCTCCGGCAGGTGCAGGGCCGGATAGCGTCGCAGTTGCTGGGGGAGTGTCGAGATATTCGGCGCATGGGATCGGCGGCGCTGGATTTGTGCATGGTGGCGCACGGCCGTGTTGATGCGTATTACGAACACGACATCAAGGTTTGGGATTATGCAGCTGGTGCTCTGATTGCGGCTGAAGCAGGCGCAAGGATTAGGGTCCCGGAATTCACTCAGTGTGCCAACGTTACTGGCCGGCCGGAGGGAGACCCGCTCGACTTTGGTGTCGGTGCGGCGAACTCTGAAGTTGCCGATGCGTTCTTCGAGGCATTGGATGGTGCTATCGCGAAGGCTAGGAATTAGTGCGTCGGTCTAGGAGCAGCTGCTCGAGCCTAACGAGCTCAAACCCTCTAGGTCGGCTTGTTCGCCACGGTTCAATGCGGACATCGCGCCCTCAACCTGGCTGGCTACTTCGAGATCCTTAAACCCCTTACCCAACGACACATCGACGGTTGCATCCGGCCGACCATCGTGGATGAGCTCAAAGCAGGGGAAAAGAGCGTGAAGCGCCGCGGCGTGGCCATTGAAGTCCTCGCCATAACGCAGCTGGCCGAAGCAACCGAGGTCTTGGTTTTCCACAATAGGGTCGTTGCCGTAGGGAACCTGCTCATCGAGGACAAAATCGAGCTGCCGCAATTGCTCGGCGACGGTTGTAGCCTGGCCGACTTTGCCGTTGGCATTATAAACGCGCACATGAACATCCGACGGTGGAACGACGTGCTCTCCGATTAGCGTGGTGGAGGAAACAGGGGTCCCAGCCGCGGGGAGGGAACAGGACACCGGATAACTTGCCGGTTGGCTGCGGAATGCCAACACCCACAACGTAGCGGCAATCACTACAGCAACGACGGAAACCGCCACGTAGGGAACAATTTTTCGTCGATGTGATGCGCTCGTAATGCTCGCGGGGCCTGAACTCATAGCCATCATGTTATCGTCTCCTCGTCTAATAGGCATAGAAACCTATTCTGACCTGCAGAGATGACAGATTGCGTGAATTGCCTTAATATCCGCTGAGAAAGGCACTGGAGAGTACAGGGTGTCAATCGTCTCAACGCGTTGTATTCTCCGAGAAAAAGTCAGTTCACAATGTCTAGCAAAGGTCCAGAAAGAAGGTTTGGGACATGGCTGTAAACTACGATGCCCCGCGTACTCGTGAAACCGAAGAGCTGGAGACCGATTCCCTCGAGGGCCTTCAGGCTGCATCTGCTGAGAAGGAAATCGACGACACTGACGACGGCGAAATTGTCGAGCCGTTCGAGTTGCCGGTCGCCGACATCGCGGGTGAAGAATTCGATATGGATGTTGCCCCCAAGGGGGAGGATGAATTCACCTGCGGCTCCTGCTTCATGGTGATGCACCGCTCGATGATCGCAATCGATAACGGCGATGGATTCCCTATCTGCCAGGACTGTGCCTAATCCCCGCGCAGCCGGGATAGCTTCCTAGAAAAAGGAAAACCGCCACTACCACGGTTCTGGCGGCGCTGGGACCGTCGGCAAGCGTGTAGCGGCGGTGAGAGATTTGACCTAGCGGTCGAAGAAACTGTCAAGCAGTGCCTCGGGGTGGCGGGTGGAGACCAGCCAATAGGGGGTGGGGTCGTCCGGATCGTCGAGGACTAGCAGCACCATCGTGGGAATCCACGTGTGCGTAACCAGGAATGCTGCTGGATCGAGCTGACGGCCCAACGCATTGCGCTGCGCGGACTTCGGGACCACCAGGGATTTGGCAACAACCGATGCTGGCAAAACTGCCGTGCCAGCGTGAAGCCAGCGTTCACCAGTGCTGTCCACTTCTACGGACACCGTGGTCTTCGACATAGTCAACAGCACCCACACGCCCACGGCCAGACAAATAATGCCGCCGATGACAAGCCAAATCGGTGAACGGTTAAAGCCAATCTGGGCCGTGCATACAAAAACGGCAGCAGCGCCGAGTACCCAGAACCACCAGGGAACCCAGAGCTTTTCGGAATAGACAATCGATGAATCTCCGCTCGAGCTCATTGTTATTGCCGCACCTTCAGAGACGGATGCTGAGCTGTCGCCGCGACGAGGCTGCAGGTTATCTTTTCCACTCACGGTTATCCATTCTAGGGCACGGCTATGCTCGGTACTGACAAGGCCGAAGTGCGGTTCTTAAAAGACGCGACAGCGAAGGATATACAAAGAAATGACTTATGCCCCGGTGCAAGTGAAAAAGCTCGCTAAAGACGCTGTGATTCCCCAGCGTGCGCATGCCGATGATGCCGGTGTGGATTTGAGCTCAGTGGAGGATGTCGTCCTAGCACCAGGGCAGCGGGCGCTCGTGGGAACCGGTATTGCCATTGCCTTGCCGGCGGGCACAGTGGGATTGGTTCATCCTCGCTCCGGATTGGCTTTCAAAAAGGGGCTGTCCATCGTCAACGCTCCCGGCACGATTGATGCCGGTTACCGTGGTGAGCTTAAAGTCTGCCTGATCAACTTGGACCCGACCAATGCGGTGGAGATCGCCAAGGGCGATCGAATTGCCCAATTGGTTGTGCAGAAGGTCGAGCTCAGCCCGCTGGTGGAAGTCGATGAGCTCGATGAAACTGAACGCGGCGCGGGCGGTCACGGGTCAACCGGAGTGTCCACGACGCTTTAAAACGCCTCTGACAGCGCGGGGACCCTACCAAGTGTGGTTCAATGCGTGAAGAGCTCAATAAAGCGTTTACAAAAGCGTATACAAAGATTTCTTTTTAGCGAGGTGTCAATAAACCACCATGTGGCCATTTGGAAAGAAGAACCAGCCAGAAGAACCAGCTGCTGAGGCAGAGGCCGTTACCACCGACTCTGCGGCGCCAGCTTCTGAGGAGGCTACCGCAACCGTGCATGACGACGCGTCGGAAACCGCCGCGGAGAACGCACCAGCAAACGGCCCCTTCGATATCAACAGCGCTAGCCCGACGCAGTTTGATTTTTCGGACTTCGCGAAGGCCAGCCTGAACCTCGGTTCGATGCTGCTGCCTATTCCTCACGTTGGTGATATTCAGGTGGAGATGGGGCCGACAGGTCCAACCATGCTGCACGTCGCCACTGAGCATGGCCGCGTAACTCCTGTAGCATTCGCTGCTCCGACGTCGGGCGGCCTCTGGGAGGAGTCCGCTCAGGAAATCAAGGACGGTCTTGAGTCCGATGGCCTCGATGTCCACGTCGAGCAGGGGCCGTGGGGTTCTGAGGTCGTAGGTCGCACCTCCGATATGGAAATGCGAATCATCGGCGCCGACGGCCCGCGTTGGATGCTTCGCATGACGGCTTCCGGTCCGGCTAATCGGGCGGAGGAACTCGCAGATCTCGCCCGCGGTCTCCTTGCCCGTAGCTTCGTCTCTCGCGGTGAAAACCCGATGCCAGCAGGTCAGCCGCTTCCGGTTACGCTGCCGTCCCAGATGGCCGAGCAGATTCGTCAGGCATACCAGCAGCAGACCCAGGCTGCCCAAGCTGAAGGTGAACCCGGGCAGGTGCCAGGCGCTACTGGTATCAACCCGGATGGCTCCACCAATTAGTTTGGTCAACCCGCCAGCAGAGAGAAGCTAGCTACTTGACCAGTTAGAAAAGGATCTGCAGGCGCCACTGTGCACTGCCCGCCGCCGTCACCCGACGGCGGCTTTTCTCTTGTCAGCGGGTAGTATCACACTGCGTGAACATCGAAGTGACTATTGACCGTCCCGCTGCCGGCGGAGAATTCATTGCCAGCTACGACGGACGAATCGGTTTCGTCACCGGCGGTATCCCCGGCGAACGCGTTGTTGTCGAAATTGCCAAACCTGATGCCAAGCTGTGGCGCGGCAATGTCGTTGAGGTTTTGGATGCCTCAGAGCATCGAATTTCGCAGCGTTGCGAAGCAGCTCAGCAGGGCGCGGGCTGTTGCGACTGGGGTTTTATTGATCCTGAGCACGCGGCGCGTCTCAAGGCTGATGTCTTGACCGATTGCCTGCGCCGTCTTGGACGTTTCACCGCCGACGAGCTGCCAGCTATCGATGTTCTTCCACTGGCTCCGACCTCCCGTTGGCGCACGCGCGTGCGGCTGGGTGTGGATTCCCAGGGACGAGCGGGATTACGTCGTTCCCGTTCCCACGAGCTCGTCATCGGCTCCGAGTGCGTCCAAACAGTTCCCAATCTCATCGCTGGCTTTTCGACGGCCGGAACCATCCCTGTTGCTAAGCCTGCTCGCGGTCGAGGGAGCAAGAAGCCGAAGCCAGGAGAACTCCATGTGGCCATGGACACGGAGGGTAACCGAAGTGCTGTATACGTTTCCGGCAGCGGCAGGAACCGCACGCAAACGTTGATTGAAGGCGAGCCAACTACACAGCACACCGTTCACGGAATTACTTTCGATGTGCCGACGACCGGTTTTTGGCAAGCCCATTGCCATGCCCCTGAGTTCTATGGATCGCGCATCATCGACCTGTTGGTTGGTCAGTCTTTCTCCTGCGGTTGGGATCTTTACGGTGGCGCAGGCGTTCTGTCGGCGGCACTGCGCAAGCTAGTTGACGCAGAGGGTTCAATTCTCTCTGTCGAGGGTTTTGCCGCGGCAGCGACGGCGGGGCGCAAGGCTTTCACTGCAGCTGACCACAGTGGGAATGCGTCGCCTGCGGCACCAGTCCGGTTCGTAACCGGGGATGTCACCAAGGTAGTGCGCCGCGAAGTTGCTAATGCGGAAACACCAAACCCGGATATCGTCGTTCTCGACCCTCCGCGCTCCGGTGCTGGTAAGGATGCCATTGCCGCTATTGCTGAGGCAAAGCCACGCGTGGTTGTACATTTCGGTTGCGATCCGGCGACTTTTGCCCGCGATGCCCGGTACTGGGCTGACTACGGCTACGCGTTCAAACACCTCGAGGTCGTGGACGCATTTGGTCTAACGCATCACTTTGAAACCATCGCAGTGCTGGAGCAGCTGTAGCTAGAGTGGCTGCCGCATGGGCGCAAGAACGTTGGCGCCGATCACGTCGGCAAGCAAATGTGCCTGCCATGGGCGGAAACCCTGTTCGCTGAGGTGAGCGGAGATTTCGGTAACGGCTGGCAGGCCGCCAGCGTAGTTGTCGTGGTGGCGGAAAACGAATGAGCCGACTGCGCGGCTGTGAATCCACCACACCAGTTCACGTGTCTGCGCGGAGGTAATGAGTGTGTCTTTGCGCAGGTGGATTTGGGCACAGACGTTGTCGATGCAGTCTCGCGTGGTTTCGAAAATTTCGGCGGCTTGTGGGGCATGCTCAGCCCAACGTCGAAAGTGGGGCATCTGGTTGGGAGCCTGCTTCTGGGGCTTCGGCCATGACGACCTGGGTTCCTGACGGGCTTCATTAACGACCTTCAACCAAGCGTCCGCGGCACCGCGACGGCGACGTGGAAATCCACGGATTGCAGTTAGTTCACGCTGCGTACCGGGGAGTTGTTCTGCGATTGTACGTAGAACGCTGTGACCCATGACGTGTGTTGGGGAGACATCACGGCGCTGCGCGATTTCGTCACGCTCAGTCCACAGTGCACGGGCGACGTTAAGTTGTTCGGGAGTGCGCAGCTTCCCAACCCTTTGAGCCCCTGCCACGAGTGTACGACGTGCAGACCATCGAGGTATTTACGGTTTAGAGCGAGTTCGCGTTCGCATTCCTGTTCCAGCCATTCCAAACGGTCGAGCTCAGTCAGCGCCTGACAAAGAACCTCGGCGAGTTCGATGAGCAGCTCGACATCCAAGGCTGCGTAGTCCAGCCAATCTGCTGGCAGTGGACGAGTAGACCAATCCTCTCGACCGTGCCCCTTGGCAAGTCCAACTCCGAGGAGTCGCTCTGTCAGAGCTGCTAAGTTGACTCGCTCCAGGCCGAGAAGGCGGCCGGCCAGCTCAGTGTCAATGACTTTGGTGGGGTAGAGACCCAGAGCTGCGAGGCAGGGAAGGTCAGAATGAGCGGCGTGAATAATCCAGGTCAGGTCGTTGACTGAGGAACCGAAAACGGCCATCGCCTTGCGACCATCTTCGGGATCGATGAGAAAGGTGCCCGCTCCACGGCGGCGAAATTGAAGCAAGAAGGCGCGGTCGTCGTAGCGATATGCCGAAGCTCGTTCAGTATCGACTGCGAGCCAACCGTGTCCTTTGGCCAGCTGCTCACCGGCGTCAATAATGTCGTCGATGGCAGAAAGCACGCGTGGAGTTCCCTCGGCTGGGGCAAGTCTTACTTCTACGTCGGGACTAGTTTCCACGTCGGAGCTCATCGCACGCCTCTTCGGTCGTCGGTATCAGCAGTCGCCGGTATCAGCCCAGCAGGGAAACGCCGACGGGTGGCAGACCAGCGACGTTCGCTAGTACCTGAGCGAAGGATTCAACGTGGGTGCGCAGGTCGGTGCCACGAGCAGTCCACGATGCGCGCATTTCTAATTGAAAGGCCTGTGGCTTGCCGCCGATCTCGCCATAGCGGACAGAGTTCGTAGTAGTCACCGTGCCACCCAAGTTCGACAGTTCGGCGTTGTTCTCAGCCAGAGCCTCGGTGAGCCATTGCCAGGCAACCTGGGGGAGCAACGGATCTTCCGCGAGGGAGGCATCCATATCCGCCTGGATGTATGCAACCAAGCGCATGTCACCGTCCCAGGTTTCCTCACTGCGGGGGTCATGGAGCAAAATTAAACGACCAAAGGCATCGTCGTCCGAGGACTCGGGGACGATATCAGCTTCGGGCTGCGTGACCTCAAGCGAGACAGCGTGGCTAAACGGTGCCAGCTTCTGCGGTGGCCGAACGGTGCCCAGAGCAATCTCAGGTCGCAGTTCAGCAGAGTGCATTGACTGGACCGCGGCGCGGAAGTTCTGTGGCATTGAATCGGTTCCATTCACGCGCCTGAACTTAGCCATATGACGCTTGCGTTAGTGGGAGGCGCGCCGAAAAGAGTGGGAAGCGACCAAGCGGTTCGTCGAAAACGCACAGCAGGGCGAGAGAATTTCCTGTTCTTAGTACCCCACATATCAATTTCTAAGGTAAGTGGGGCATGATTGTCCGTATGAACAATCGTCGCACTTTGACTGATGCCCCGATTCTTGATGCAGCTTACGGTCGAACTCCTTCGCGCCGCCCGGTGTGGTTTATGCGGCAAGCTGGTCGTTCACTGCCTGAGTACCGTGAGGTGCGCAAGGACATCGGTATGTTGGACTCTTGCTTCCGCCCGGAACTGCTCGCTGAGATTACTATGCAGCCGGTACGTAGGCACGACGTTGATGCTGCGATTCTTTTTTCCGATATCGTCGTGCCGCTGAAGGCTGCGGGTGTCAACCTGGATATTGTTCCTGGCCGCGGTCCAGTAATGGATACTCCGGTGCGCTCGGAAGCAGACATCAAGGCTCTACCGGAAGTCACGGAAGAGCAACTCGCTCCGGTGGCCGAGGGTATCGGCCTCATTCTGCAAGAGCTGAATGATACCCAGGCACTCATTGGTTTCGCCGGTGCACCGTTCACCTTGGCGTCGTACCTGATTGAAGGCGGTCCATCCCGCAATCACGAGCGCACTAAGGCGCTGATGCACTCGGACCCTGAATTGTGGGATCACCTGATGCAGAGAATCACTCCGATGGTGATTGCTTTCCTGCGCGCGCAGATTGGCGCTGGTGTGGACGCTATTCAGCTCTTCGACTCCTGGGCTGGCTATCTCACCGAGCGTGATTACCGCCGCTTTGTGTTGCCGTACTCGAAGGAAATCTTCCAGGCTGTCGCCGACGCCGGCATTCCGCGCATCCACTTCGGTGTGGGCACCGGCGAGCTTCTCGGTGCGATGGCTGAAGCCGGCCCAGAAGTCATGGGCGTCGACTGGCGCGTGCCACTGGACGTTGCTGCCAACCGCATTCGTGCCACGCTTTCCGACGTTCACCGAGGCGCAGACCCGGCGGAAAACAGCCTTGCATTGCAGGGCAACCTTGACCCGGCGATTCTCTTTGCCGGTGAAGATGCAATGACCCAAGAGATTCAGCGCATCTGCTCTGAGGCGGACCGTGCAATTAAGCGTGGTGACGCCCGTGGACATATCTTCAACTTGGGTCACGGGGTGCTACCGAATACCGATGCCGACGCGATTACGCGCGCCGTTGAGATCATTCACGCAACATAAAAGCCGACGCAACAGGCGTGTAAAACACGCACTAGCTAATTTCCTACAAGTCTTATCGACCGTGCCCGCTCGAGGCGCGGGCATAGAGAAAGCGTACGAAATACCGTGGTTGCACAACCTTCTACCATTGCCGTCATAGGTGGCGGTATCTCCGGCCTGAGCGCAGCGTATGAGTTGCGTAAAAAGCTCGGACCCGCCGCAAGAATAATTGTCATCGAGTCCAGTGCACAGGTCGGCGGCAAGCTGAAGACTCGACCAGGAGCTAACGGCCCTCTCGAAGCGGGCGCTGAGGCGTACCTGGCGTTCCGTCACGATGCCACCGATTTTTTCAAGGAACTCGGGTTGGCAGATCAGCTAGTCGCCCCTTCGGGGCTGCCTTCCAAGCTCTACATTGGCGGTGAACTCAAGGACCTTCCGCGTAACACGGTCACCGGTATTCCAGGAAGTTCAGAAGGGTTGGGCTACCTCCTCAGCGAGGCCACCCTCGCCAAGATTGATGCCGAGTCGAACCCCGAGCTCACTCCAGCCTTGCACTGGGTACTGGGTGACGACATGAATGTCGGCCAGCTGGTCGCGGCGCGGCTCGGTGAGGAAGTCGTTGACCGCATCGTCTCCCCGCTGCTCGGGGGCGTCTACTCAACCACCGCATACGATCTGGGTCTGCGTGCGACCATCCCACAGCTGGCGGCAGCGCTTGATGAAATGGCTAGTGTCGGTGACCATGTCAGCCTCACCGGCGCTGTCCAGCGCGTTCTGGAAGCACGTAAGGAGGCGCAGCAGGCGCGTCTGAGTAGTGAGGCTGCGACAGATTCGACGAAGACGAAGCGACCGGTGGTCTTCCAAACGTTCCGCGATGGCTTCGAGGTTCTCTACAACACGCTTGTCGACGAATCGGGAGCCGAACTCCTCTTGTCGACGAAGGCTACTGGTCTGCGCCAGCATGACAACGGCTTTGAGGTGACAGTGGAACTGCCGTCGGAAAGCGGCACGAGCATTAGCACTATCGACGTCGACGGTGTTGTCGTGGCGGCACCTTCTGCAACCACATCGGAGCTGTTGAGCAATCTTGCGCCAGAGGCGGCCGAGCTCATTGGTGGGGTAGACACGTCGAACTCGGCGGTGGTCGGTATGTGTTTCGACTCGTCGGAAGGACTGCCGGAGATCAACGGCGTGTTGTGCGAGATTGGTGCTGACCTGTCCGCGAAAGCTTTTACAGTGTCGTCCCGGAAGTGGCCACATATTGGTGAGCGCTACGGTGCCGTTGTGAGGGCAAGCTTCGGCCGTTTTGATGATGACTCGCACGTGCATCGTAGCGACGAGGACCTCATCGCCAGGGCAAAAGCAGATTTGGCTAAGGCGACTGGCTTTGATGCCGAACCGACAGCGGTTTTCGTCCAGCGTTGGTGGGCGGGGATTCCACGCTTCGATATGGGGCATGGAGGCCTGATGGATTTTGCTCGCCAGGATTTGGCCGAGGTGCCTAAGCTTGCAGCAACAGGGGCGTGGCTCAGTGGCCCGGGCATTCCGGAATGTATCTCCAACGCCAAGGCTGCGGCCAGCAAGATTGCTGCGGAGCTGGCATAAAGCTGCGAGATTGGTGCTGAGTACGAAACTGGCGCTGACCCATCGTTTTTAAACAAACCTTTCAACCGAACTAGGAGACAACTAATGACCAAGCTCGATTTCAAGAAGCTCAACGACACCATCCGCTACACCATGTGGTCTGCCTTCAAGGTGACCCCAGGTGCACTCGGTGATAACCGCGAAGAGGCAGTGGCTAAGACCAAGGAATTCCTGGCTCGTTACGAAGACACTGATCTGATCATCCGTGGTTTCTACGATGTTTCGGCCATGCGTGCTGAAGCCGACTTCATGTTCTGGATCCACGCAGAGAAGCTGGAAGACCTGCAGGCGTTCTACAACGCCTTCCTGCGCGAGACTCCGCTGGGCAAGGCATCCACTCCGCACTGGTCGAACGCTGCGCTGCACCGTCCAGCTGAGTTCAACAAGTCGCACCTGCCGTCGTTCATCATGGGTGAAGAGCCGGGACGATGGATTGCGGTTTACCCCTTCGTTCGTTCCTACGACTGGTACCTGCTGGAGCCGACCGAGCGACGCCGCATCCTTGCTGAACACGGTATGGCCGGTCGTGACTACCCGGATGTGCGCGCCAATACTGTCCCGGCGTTCGCACTCGGTGACTACGAGTGGATCCTTGCATTCGAGGGGCCGGAGCTCGACCGCATTGTGGACTTGATGTGGAAGATGCGTTACACCGAGGCTCGTCTGCACGTCCGCGAAGAGATTCCGTTCCACACGGGACGTCGCGTCGATGACATCGCAGAGATCATCAACGTTCTGCCGTAGCTCACGCAATCAACGAGAGAATCAGCAGCGCCGCTGGTCAAGCCCCGTTAACTGACGGGATTTTGACCAGCGGCGCTGCTTCTCTATCTAGTTATTCAGCCGTCTTGTCCGGTTCGAGCGTGAGTGAAATTGAATTGATGCAATAACGCAGGTCGGTCGGAGTATTGTATCCCTCACCCTCAAAGACGTGGCCGAGGTGAGACTTGCAACGACTGCACAGCACTTCGGTACGGACCATACCGAGGCTGGTGTCTCGGCGCTCAATAATCCGGTCTCCAGCTAGTGGAGAGAAGAAGGATGGCCAACCGCAGTGAGAGTCGAACTTCTCGTTCGACCGAAACAGCTCGTAACCACAGGCCCGGCAGCGGTAGACACCTTGAGTCTTGGTATCGGTGTACTCACCGGTGAAGGCGCGTTCAGTACCTGCCTGACGCAAAACCTGGTACTCCGCGGCACTGAGGCGTTCGCGCCATTCTTCTTCGCTCAGATTCCAGTCTTCGCTATGCGAATCAACCATTCTGAATAGCCTCCTCAGACTTGAGATCAGATTCCTGATTAGACTTCCTGCCTGCTATCTTCCAGTCGCTCAGCCAGCTGAAGCCGGATGCAAAGCTACGCCCATTGACGGCATCCACAATCGTCATTCGAATGAGTGCTGCCGTGATGGAGAGAATAAGAACGGCCCATCCAATACCGCCGATTGCAACCGTGAACCACGGGAAAAAGAGGTCATCTTCATCAATCCACCAATTGGCGTAGAAGAAACAGAGTACGACTCCGAGTCCTGCGCCCCAATTCAACATGACTGTCGAACCAATATTTCCTTCATTGTCGCGAGCCAAAACCAATGGGCGAAGCACGGTGAGAACCATTGGCAAGAGCGTCATCGAGTAGTACTGCTGGCCCAGGCTGGAAAGGAAGAACGCGCCGGTGAAGAGAACTCCGGAAGTCGTAGCAATCCAGAATTTCTCATCCCTTTCGAGCCAGCGAAGAAGGAGCACGACGGATACCAAGACGAAAATGCCGAAAAAGATCTGCCACAGCAAAATCAGGGTCGGATGGGCACCTAGCCAAACAAGCTGTCCAGTCAGTGAAGCATTTGCAAAGTCACGGACAACTCCCAGGTAGGGGACGGTGATATCTAGGTAGTCACGTGGTTGGACCATGAGCGGCCACGCAATGACATTGGCTGCAATTACCACTCCGATACTGGTCAGTACCGTAGAGAACTGCCTGCGCATGAACGGTAGGAACAGCATTGGCAAGAAAACAGGTTTAATGGTGATTGCGATACCGATGATCAGGCCGGCCAGGATATTGCGCCGCTCGGTCAGAGCAATAAAAAACAGCACTAATGCAAGGAAGAGTGAACCGTTGACGTTCGTAAAATCAAGGGTGTTGGTAACGGGTTCCGTGAGGTAGAGCAGTGCTATCGACGCTGGAATGATGGGGCCAGAGCGCGCAATACCAAGCCACCTCAGCAGCAATACAATTGCCGCAATGATTGCAGCTGACTGAAACACCGCAAACCAGATTCGGCCCGATTCAAGCGAGCCGAACAAATCAATCGGGGCTAAAAGTAGGGTAGCGCCTGGGGAATACAGATAGTGCGGATCGGCTGTTACGTAGTCTTCCGAATAAACGGGTACCTGCGATACGAATCGATTAATTGCCGACCAGACGGTCGTAAAGTCATCTGTGCCAGAAACGTCTTTCGGCAAAACCCAGGTGCGGTGAAAAATCACCACAGCTGCGATAGGCCACAAGAAAGCGCTGAGTCCTCGCGACACGTGCCGAGACAGAGGGCGTGGAGCCACCGAATTTGTCTCTGGCGTGTCCTTGGACGTTTGCGTTAATGCCGTTGCGCTTGCGCTCACGTCGATTTTTGGTTTACTCACAATACTCCACCCTACTGGGTGAAGCTGCGGGAATAGCGTAGGAAGATGTGTGAGTCGGAACGTAGGATATCCCGCACTTCAAAAGCCTGCGGGTTCGTCGAGTTCGAGTCCTCATCAGGGTCGTTCTCGCCGAAAGTCAGGGGGCCGTTACCCACCCACATCGGCGACAATGTCAGGAACAGTTCGTCGACGCACCCCTTTTTGAATGCTTCTCGATACATCGTCGATCCACCCTCTACGACAATGTCCCGATACCCATGTTCAGCCAGCCACATTAACGCCGCTTTTACCGAGGGGTTAGGGAACTTAACGACGCGAGCCCCGGCCGACTCCATCTTTTTAGCTTTGTTCTTGTGAGCGGCTCTTGCCTCTTCATCATTAAAAGCATCTTTAGTCGGGGTGAAGATTATCGGAGGATTGACTTCTGCATTCGCGAAAAAGTCAGATTTTATATCTAAATCCAACGAGCGCGAAAGTGTGGACATCGCCACGTGCTCGGAGCGACCTAGCTTCTGTCGAACGGCCTCTAGGTACTCCGGTATCTCAACTGGCCCGTACCCCTCGGACGCAATGGTGCCTGTACCAACGAAAACGACGTCGGCAAGCGCGCGAAGCGTGTTGAAAACCGTGGCATCGGTGTCGTTGCCAAGCTGGCCAGAGGTGCCTTCGACGGCGCCGCGTCCGTCCAAGCTGGTGACGGCGATGGCCGTGACGGTGGAGGTGTTGTGAGACACCGCCGCTGTATCATGTGTCGTTTGCGCAGGTCGAGAAAGAAACTGCAGAATTTCGTCGGTCGATGGGCTTACGGAGGTGAGTGTAGCCATACCGCCGAGGTTAAGCCGACGATTGCAGAATAGGCAAGGCCTGGCTTATAAGGGAAGTATTATAATCGTTGTCATTTATAAGGATTGGACTTATAGTAGGGGCATGCGACTAACAGATACTCTTGAGAAGGCATTCAACGACCAGATCACTATGGAGCTCACCGCTTCCCACGTCTACCGCCAGCTGGCAATCGAACTGGACCTGCTGGATTTCTCCGGCATGGCAGAGTGGATGCGTGCACAGGCGGATGAGGAAGTTGATCACGCGAACCAGTTCATCGCACACCTCGATGCTCGCGACAACCACCCGCAGATTGGTGCTGTCGACGCACCGGAGGTGAAGGTCACTTCCGCAATCGATGCATTCCGCATTGCTCTCGAGCATGAAGAGAAGGTTTCGGCATCTATCCGTAACCTCCGCAAGCTTGCTGATAGCGAGGGTGATCTCGACTCCCGCCCGCTGCTGGACAGCTTCGTGGTTGAGCAGATTGAGGAAGAGGACACCGTGCGTGGCATCATCGGTCGCCTGGAGATTGTTGGCGACAACGGTGCTGGCCTGCTGCGTATCGACCGGGAGCTTGGCGCTCGCGACGCAGCTTAATATCGAGCTCGGTTCACAGTTTCGATAGAAATGACCGCCCTGGGGCTAACTGCCTAGGGCGGTCATTTCTATTTAGCTGGGGTATCAATTGATGGGCTTGGCGTCCAGCCAAACCGAAATTCGGGGAGCTGTCATGGGCTGACCGTCCATAGCATTTAGACGAGCGAGCTGCTCAGCAAAGCTCGCCGAATTGGAAAACCTGCCAGCCGAGACGCCCGCCGGACAATATTTTTCCTGCTAAACCCGGGGGAGCGGTAGGACTCGATGAAATTGGTTGCCTAACAAAGGTTAAACGAAAACTCCCTCCCGGATACCCGGAAGGGAGTTGGTCTGAGCGGATGACGGGACTCGAACCCGCGACCCTAACCTTGGCAAGGTTATGCGCTACCAGCTGCGCTACATCCGCAAATACGTTCGCCCATAAGGGCTTACGCGGTGCGCGATACTAGGATTGAACTAGTGACCTCTTCCGTGTCAGGGAAGCGCTCTCCCACTGAGCTAATCGCGCTGGGGTAAAAGCTATATAGAAGCTTTCAAGCGCAACCCCCTTCCAGGAGAAGGGGGTTTTGCACTGAGCGGATGACGGGACTCGAACCCGCGACCCTAACCTTGGCAAGGTTATGCGCTACCAGCTGCGCTACATCCGCAAATACGCTCGCCCATAAGGGCTTACGTGGTGCGCGATACTGGGATTGAACCAGTGACCTCTTCCGTGTCAGGGAAGCGCTCTCCCGCTGAGCTAAACGCGCATTACATCGAAACCGGTAAGGAATCTCTGCTGAGGTGGAAACGGGAATCGAACCCGTGTACACGGCTTTGCAGGCCGTTGCCTCGCCACTCGGCCATTCCACCGTGAGGCTGCCGCCTCAGTGGTTGCCTCGAAGTTATACCACAGAGCTTAACTTCTTGAGAAACCAGAGCGGATGACGGGACTCGAACCCGCGACCCTAACCTTGGCAAGGTTATGCGCTACCAGCTGCGCTACATCCGCATCACGTTGCAAGGAGAGCGAAGGAGAATCTCAATTGCTCTCTTGCGGTGCGAAAGATACTTTAGCGTGCTTGTGCGATTGATTACAAATTACCAGGTGAACATCTGTATTGTGCCTGTGGGCGTAGGGCTAAAGACCAACCTTTGATGCCTCTGAATCGCAACGATGTCATTTATTCGCTTTCGTGGGTTGGTTACTGGGGGCTATCGAGTCGCTATCGTCATGGAGTTCCATCGGTGGGGTAATAAATCGTCGAACTGCGCAATCGCAAACGCAATGCAACCCAATTAGGGAAACTTCCAAAACGCGTGCTAACTTATTCCGCAGAGCAGCAAAGGCTTAGTGCTTTTCTGTCCGAGTCCCATAGCTCAGTGGAAGAGCGTTCCGTTCACACCGGAAAGGTCGCTGGTTCGAACCCAGTTGGGACTACCATTTAAAACCCCGGTCGACGCATCGTATAAAAACTGCGCGGCCGGGGTTTTGCTGTGTGACCTGAACTATATTCGTCCCTCTCGGGAACTTTTCTGGACTACCATCCGACAATAGGTATAAGGGCAGCGGTCAGACTACTGCTGTTCTTCTCGAACTGTCCCGCTTAAAGGAGTTGAACTGTTCTAGTGAGTCCCCGGGTCGCTTCAGGCGAAACGTTTCGGTTCTCAAAGTCGGGTTTCCGGCGTGCAGTAGCCGCCGCTGCGACGCTTGTAGTCTTTGCAGGCGCGTCAGTTATTAATGCTGGCCCCGCGCATGCTCACGATTCCGTGCTGTCGTCTAACCCAGGCGACAAGCAGGTTCTCGATGAATTTCCGCACCACGTTTCTCTCAAGTTCTCCGGCAACCCCAAGAACAATTTCAACACCGTTGCAATTAGTGATGCAGATGCCAAGGAAGTCCTGTACTCCCACGAGCCAGAGGTAGTGGGTAATGAGGTCTCTTTGGATATCCCTGAGGATATTAATCCAGGCCCTGGTAACTACATCATTGGTTTCCAAATCACCTCCTCTGATGGTCACTCCACCCGAGGAAAGACCTCTTTCTCAGTGGCTGATCCGGATGCTGCTGGCGCAGCCGAAGCTGGGGCAGAATCTCGTCAGACCGGTGCGCACGCCGAGGAAACGAAGTCAATACCGCTATGGGCTTATGGCCTCGGTGGTGGACTCATCGTCATCATCGCCGCTGTCGTCATCGTTATTAATCGAAAGGCAAAATAGACACATGAAGCTCAATCGCACTGCAACTGCACTGATCGCTGGTTCCGCAGCCCTGACCCTTGCTCTGGCAGGTTGCTCGTCCGACGATAACACTGCTGCTGAGGTGACTGAGTCCGCAACCTCCGCTGCGACCGAGGCTACTTCTGAGATGGAGAAGAGTGATGCTGCTGTGCAGCTGGCCGATGCCTACATCAAGGAAAAGCCGGCTGACAAGGGCATGACCGCCATCTTCGGTACGCTGACCAACAACACCGATAAGGACATCAAGGTTTCCTCCTTCAAGCTTGAGGGGCTGAAGGAAGGCACGAAGTTCGAGCAGCACGACACCAAGGACGGCAAGATGTTCGAGGTGCCGGAAGGTTTGACGATTCCGGCTAATGGCGAACTCGTTCTCGAACCGGGTAGTACCCACTTCATGATTATGGACAATGATGAAGCTATGGATGTGGGAGCTGAGTACAAGCTCGTCATTGAGCTTTCCGACGGCTCTAGCATTACCCAGGACGTCGAGGTTCGTGTCCAGCCAGCAGGTGAAGAGGACTACGGTAATGACGGTGACCTGAACAACCCAGAGCACATGGGCGGCGGTGAGATGGATCACTCGGGCCACTAATTTTTGTGACAAGTTGGCCAAGCAATCGCTCGTCGTAAAGCGGGCGTGAGCTCAGGTACGTCGAGGAATTGACTAGCTGAATCTAATGGTGGCAGAAGCGCTGGAGTTGGCAGGTTATTGCAGCATATGCAACGAACTCCGGCGCTTTTCTTTTTCCGAAAAAGGTTTTCGATACGGTCGAATTGGATAGGCCAGTGGTTGCGTTGAAGCTATTAAAAAATTGGCGGATTCCCAGCCACCTCATGTGCTCCAGTTCGAAGTAATCAGAAAGGTAAGAGTGCACAACATGTCCGAAGGCTTTTCCAGAAGACGTTTTCTTGGCGGGCTCGGCACCGCCGCAGGAGCCTCAGCGCTCGCCCTGGGGGCACCGGAAGCCCAGGCGATTGGGTTGGAACGTCCACAGGAAGAGCCGCCGAAACCGCCTTTGCAGACAGCAACCGTACCTTTTGATGGCGCTCACCAGGCGGGGATTGCGACGCCCGCACAGGCGAATCTATGGCTAATAGCCTTCAACGTGAAGAAGGGGGTCGATCGCAATCGCCTCCAAAACCTCATGCGTGCCTGGACGGATGACGCCCGCCGAATGACAGCCGGCAAGGCTACTCGAACGGACTTGGAGCCTGAGCTCATGGGGAGTCCGGCAAATCTGACTATCACAGTTGGATATGGGGAGAATTTCTTCACAATCATCGATAGGGAAGACCAGAAGCCTGAGTGGCTGGGAGATCTGCCAAAGTACGTTAACGATGAGCTCCGCCCGGAGTGGAACGGCGGAGACCTGTGCCTGCAGATTTGTGCGGACGACCCAGTAATGGTCTCCCATGCGGCCCGAATGATGATCCGAAATGCAGGTTCTTATTTGGATGTTCACTGGGTGCAAGCTGGTTTCCAGCACGCCAATGGTTCTACGCAGGAAGGCGAGACCCCGCGCAATCTCTTCGGTCAGAAGGACGGTACGGTCAACCCGCGCACTCGTGAAGAATTCGACAAGCAGGTGTGGATTGATAGTGGTCCGGATTGGTTGCGGGGCGGTACAGCGATGGTTGTCCGCCGTATCGAAATGGATATTCCAGGCTGGGATGTGTTGGACCGCGAAAGCCGCACTGTTATTACCGGCCGAGATATCGGCACCGGCGCGCCAATTGGAGGTAAGGACGAGTTTGAGACCGTCGACCTGGCGAAGACTGATGAATATGGTCTGCCTCTGACGGATCCGAACAGCCATGTTGCGCTGTCAATGCCTCCGAAAGAGAAACCTAATCAGCGGATTCTGCGACGGGTCTACAACTATGACCTGCCACCGGAACCGAATGGTCGATTCGAGACCAACACCGGCCTGGTATTCATTTGTTTCCAGAAGGACCCGTTGGAGCAGTTCAATCCGATTCAAGAGCGGCTGTCCAAGAACGACCGTCTCAATCAGTGGATTTTCCACATTGGATCCGCCGTGTTTGTTATGCCACGAGGAACTTCTGAGGAGGAGTACTGGGCCCAGGACCTTTTCGAGGCCTGAGTTTTGACCGTGCGGTAAAGTGTGTGAACGACTGACGAAGGTCACCAGGTATGTGATTTTCGAAGACACTTTGAAAAGGAGTACACGCACGCCGTGTCAGAAGAATTTGCAACCCCAGCACCGTTTTCCGTGCCCGCAGGAGTTTCTGCGGGCGAGGCGATGAGAGACCTGGGTTTCCCGAACAAGGGCGTTGACGCCATCGTTTGTGTCCGCGACCCTGAAGGCAATTTGAAGGATCTGTCCTTTAAGCCAGAAGTGGAAACCGTCTTCGAGCCCGTTCCGGCGAATACTCCGGACGGTCGCGATGTCATCCGCCACTCTGCGACTCACGTGATGGCTCAGGCCGTGCAGTTGGAGTTCCCTGGGACGAAGCTGGGCATTGGCCCTGCCATCGACAATGGTTTCTACTACGACTTCCGTGTCGATGAGCCTTTCTCGCCGGAGGATCTCAAGCGCATCGAAAAGCGTATGAAGAAGATCATCAAGTCTGGTCAGCGATTCGAGCGCTTCGCGTTCGAGTCTGCCGATCAGGCGCAGGAAGCGCTTGCCGACGAGCCGTATAAGCTCGAGCTGATTGTTGAAAAGTCGGCCGGCAAGGTGTCCGAAGATGATGAGGCCAATGTCGACGTCGGTGGTGCAGGTACGACCTTGACCGGCTACCGCAACGTCAATCCGCGTACTGGCGAGACCGAGTGGTTTGATCTTTGCCGCGGCCCGCACGTGCCGACCACCCGCTACATCCCTGCTTTTAAGATCACGCGTTCTTCCGCTGCGTACTGGCGGGGTGACCAATCTCGAGATAACCTGCAGCGTGTTTACGGCACTGCGTGGGAGTCCAAGGAAGCGTTAGACGAGTACCTCGACCGCATGCTCGAGGCTGAGAAGCGCGATCACCGCCGTTTGGGCTCCGAGCTGGATTTGTTCAGCTTCCCGGATGAGATTGGTTCTGGTTTCCCGGTATTCCATGTCAAGGGTGGCATCATCCGCAACGAGATGGAGCAGCACTCCCGTCGCCGTCATATCGAAGCGGGCTATGACTTTGTGAACACGCCGCACGTAACTAAGGGTGACTTGTTCAAGAAGTCTGGTCACCTGGACTTCTACGCGGATGGCATGTTCCCGCCGATGCAGCTCGACGGCGAATATGACGAACACGGCAACTGCACCAAGGCTCCGCAGGACTACTACGTCAAGCCGATGAACTGCCCGATGCACAACCTCATTTTCGCATCGCGTGGTCGCAGCTACCGTGAACTTCCGATTCGTATGTTCGAGTTCGGCACCGTCTACCGCTACGAGAAATCAGGCGTTATCCACGGTCTTACCCGAGCCCGTGGCTTTACGCAGGACGATGCCCACATCTACTGCACCGAGGATCAGCTGGAAGAAGAGCTCACTAATGTCCTCGACTTCATCATTTCGCTTCTGCGTGACTACGGCCTGGATGACTTCTACCTGGAGCTGTCTACGAAGGACGAAAAGAAGTTCGTCGGCTCGGATGAAATTTGGGAGAAGTCCACAGCTATTCTCCAGCGCGTTGCCGATGCTTCTGGCCTCGAGCTCGTTCCTGATCCGGGCGGAGCCGCTTTCTATGGTCCGAAGATTTCCGTCCAAGCCCGCGATGCCATCGGCCGTACTTGGCAGATGTCGACGGTACAGCTCGACTTCAACCTGCCGGAGCGCTTCGAGCTCGAGTACACCGCACCTGACGGAACCAAGAAGCGCCCGATTATGATTCACCGTGCGCTTTTCGGCTCCATCGAACGTTTCTTTGGCGTCCTATTGGAGCACTACGCAGGTGCTTTCCCGGCTTGGCTGGCTCCGGAACAGGTTGTTGGTATTCCGGTTGCGGATGACTGTATCCCACACCTGGAGGACTTTGCTGCACAGCTGAAGTCTCGTGGCATCCGCGTCCACGTGGATACGTCCGATGACCGCATGCAGAAGAAGATTCGCAACCACACCCAGGCCAAGGTTCCGTTCATGATTCTGGCTGGTGCCCGCGACATTGAGGCAGGTGCCGTCAGCTTCCGGTTCCTCGATGGCACCCAGATTAACGGGGTGGCAGTTGAGAAGGCTGTGGACATCATCTGTGATTGGGTTGCTTCGCGGAATAACGAACAGCCGAACAAGGAGAATGTCTCTGCTCTCTAGAGGTCGTTAACGCTCTCTAATTCGACCGCGTTGTTTTAACTGGTGAACCACGCGTGGTAATCCAAAGAAGTTAACCGCGAGGTCGTAAACTACAGCAGAGAAATATATGTGGTCGGGGCTCGAATGGGTCCCGGCCACGCAACGAAGGGGATGGCAGTGAATCAGTCGGGAAGTGAAGAGTTGCCTCCGCAGCAGCAGGGCAATGCCGGCCAGCAGAAATCGTCTGATGGCGTATACGTCGACAGCGGTTACGGCGAACCGGATCGGCTCACGCGCTTATGGGCACCGTACCGGCTGGATTACATCGTCAAGCGTGGTGTGCATAACTCCAAGCCATCCCGTAACCCCTTCGTTGATTTGCCGAAGCAAAGCGATGAGGAAGCACTCATTATCGCTCGCGGCGAGTGGGTGTACGCCGTTTTGAATCTGTTCCCGTACAACCCAGGGCACCTCATGGTGGTTCCATATCGCGAAGTCGCCAACCTTGAGGACTTGACCGACGAAGAAACAGCCGAGATGATGCGATTTGCCAAGCATGCGGTTCGTACTCTCAAATCGGTTTCGCGTCCGCACGCCGTCAATGTAGGTTTCAACTTGGGCAAGGCCTCCGGCGGTTCGGTCGCCGATCACCTGCATATGCACGTCGTACCGCGCTGGTCGGGTGACAGCAATTTTATGACCGTGATCGATGGCACCAAAGTGTTACCGCAGGCTCTTCGTCAGACTCGCGAGTTGCTTGCCGACGGCTGGCGTGCCCTTAATCAAGAGGATGGGGCAGCATGCTGAGTGTCCGTGGCAGGGCTCCAATCCGCCCAGTAGTTGAACCGATTGCCGCTGCACTTTTGCGGGTCGGCATTAGCCCGAACACGGTCACCCTGGTGGGAACGGTAGTTTCCGTTCTGCTTGCGGTAATCCTGATTCCTACCAACCATCTTTTCGCAGCTGCGGTGTCAATCGCTATTTTCACTGCTTTTGACCTGCTCGATGGCACGATGGCCAGACTGCGAGGGCGGGGAACGAAATACGGAGCGACGCTGGATGCTTCCTGTGACCGTATTACGGATGCTGCACTGTTCGGGGCGATAGCGTATTGGGTGGTGTATCACCATGGCGCGGATTCAGTGCTGCTCATTCTGACACTGATTACCATGGGATCGTCCCAGGTCATTTCCTACGTTAAGGCTCGCGCAGAGGCTAGCGGCCTCAAGGTCAACGGTGGTCTCGTCGAACGTGCGGAGCGCCTGATTATCGGTCTAATTGGCGTCGGGCTCCAGGGGCTTGGCGTGGACTATGCCCTCTACGTCGCGATGTGGCTCCTGGCGATTGGGTCGGTATTCACCGTCGTTCAGCGCTTGTACATGGTGGCTAAGCAGCCAGGAGCGTTGGATCCCATCGCCCCGCCAGAAGGTGCAGCTGATAGTTCATCTATCAACCCTGACTCTGCTACGAAGTCCACGGGTTCGGCTGATTCCAACAACTAAAGGAGGATACGATGACTAGTTTCTTCCTGCCTCGCTCGAAAGATGATTTCGTTGCGCTCGGCTATATGGCCGGGTGGAAGATTTTTGGTCTGCTGCCGGAACGCGTGGCCTACCGCATCGGCAACATAGCCGCCGATCGTGTAGCAGCAAATCCAGCGACTACCCGCCAGCTTCGCAAGAACCTGGCTCGCGTTATGGGCTGTCCGCCTGAGGAAGTGCCGCAAGGTCTTATTCGGGCTTCCATGCGTTCCTATCTACGCTATTGGGTGGAGGCATTCCGGTTGCCCTCCATCGCGTCGCCAGAGTTGGCAGACACGGTCGAATCCACCAGCGATGGGCTCGAACGAGTTGCTGAGGCCCTCGAGGCCGGAGATTCCATCGTCATCCCACTGCCGCATTCTGGTAACTGGGATATGGCAGGTATGTGGCTCGTTTCCCGCCATGGTCGGTTCAGTACCGTGGCGGAACGGCTGAAGCCAGAGGTACTTTACGACGCTTTCGTGGAGTACCGCGAATCCCTCGGATTCCACATTCTCCCGCTTACCGGTGGCAAACCCGCGATGCCGGAACTGCAGAAGCGATTGGAAGAAGGTGGCGTTGTGTGCCTGCTGTCTGATCGTGACTTCGGCGGCCACGGGGTCCCGGTCACTTTTTTCGGCGAGCAGACGACAATGCCGGTCGGTGCAGCAAAGCTGGCACAGGACACGGGCGCTCGGCTTATGCCCGCGGGCCTGTCCTACACGCGCGATGGTTGGCGTTTTGTAGCGCATCCATTCGTGCCGACTGAGGGGCGCGATCTACCTGACATTGTCCAGGACATCGCTACTGTTTTTGAATCTGATATTGCCCAGCATCCAGCGGATTGGCACATGATGCAGCCACTGTGGCCGGCGGATAAGAAGAGGTCAAAGTAGCCGTGCGAATCGGAATGGTGTGCCCGTACTCGTTCGATGTCCCAGGAGGGGTTCAAGCTCACGCGATTGACTTGTGTGAGGAGTTTATCCGTCGCGGCCACGAGGTCAGTCTTATCGGCCCAGCTAGCGCGCAGGCGGACGTGCCGGATTTCGTTGTTCGAGGTGGTGCCGCCATCCCGATTCCGTATAACGGCTCGGTCGCTCGGCTATCTTTTGGTCCCCGCACCAGCCGTCGAGTCCGCACATGGATTGAGGAGGGTAGCTTCGACATTCTTCATATCCATGAGCCGAATTCGCCCAGTTTTTCAATGCTGTCGTTAGTAAACTCGGTCGGGCCGATTGTCGCGACCTATCACTCTGCGGCGACGGACTCCCTAGCATTGAAGTTGGCCACGCCATTTTTGCGGAAGTACCTTGAACGCATTCGGGGAGGCATCGCTGTCTCGGAAGTGGCTCGTCGCTGGCAGGTTGAGCAACTCGGCGGCGACCCGGTTCTCATTCCCAATGGTGTCCGTGTTGGAGATTTCGAGTCCTGCCCGGCCGCCTCATCGTTGCCTGAGATTCCGCCACGGCGTGAAGGGGTCTATCGGCTTGTCTTCCTCGGACGCTTCGACGAATCTCGTAAGGGCTTTGACGTCTTGCTCGACGCGTTGCCAACAATACGTGCGGAGATTCCACAGCTTGAGGTCTGTGTCGTTGGTGATGGTGATATCGCGGCAGCTCGTCGTAAAGCGGGCAGAAACGCAGATGTCCTGCATTTCGTCGGCAGACTGTCGGAGGATGCTAAGGCGTCAATACTCGCCGATGCGGATGCGTACATTGCCCCGCAGCGTGGTGGGGAGAGTTTCGGCATCGTGCTGGTAGAGGCGATGGCGGCGGGTGCGCCGGTGATCTCCAGCGACATCGATGCGTTCAAACTCGTGCTTGACGACGGCCATTACGGGCTTCACTTTGAAAACGGTAACTCCGCAGACCTTGCGGATGCAGTCGTACGCCTTTTGACGCAGCCAAAGTTGGGGGAGGAGCTTCGCGCACTCGGGCATAAGCGGGCTTGGGAGTATGACTGGTCGCAGGTCGCCGACGGCGTTCTGCGTGTGTACGATACGGTGCGCATGGATGGCGAAAAGGTCGTCATTGCGCCATAGAGATTTCCGTCGTGGCAGCTGATTAAACGCAGCGGAGTGAAAGTGGGTTTTCGGTGGACGTAACCGTTCCAATCTGGGTCGTTGTCCTAGTCATTGCGCTGATTGTCGTACTCGTTGGCGGTTTGGTGGCTTCATCGACAGCGACGCGTTTGAACCGTATGCACATTCGCACGGACTTGGCGCGTTCTTCACTGGAAGCGGCGTTGGGGCGAAGGGCCGCAGTCGCTCGTGCCGCCTACCCGGAACTCGCCGGCGTAGTGACGAAGGTGGAAGCCACACCACTTAGAGCCAACAACACTGGACAGCGCGCAGACGTGGAAAACGAACTGACTAGGAAAATTGTGGCGCTCTATGAGGAACAGCCCGTGGACCGAACGATGGCAATTGAGCTTTCTGACGCCCACACGCGGCTCGAGCTCGCACGCCGTTTCTACAATGATGCGGTGACGGATACGAAAGCACTGCGAGCCAGGCCGCTAGTGCGCGCGCTGCGGCTGGCGGGCACTGCACCTGAACCGGAATAT
Organism: Corynebacterium sp. c8Ua_99; assembly: GCF_039907185.1. Taxonomy (NCBI): domain Bacteria; kingdom Bacillati; phylum Actinomycetota; class Actinomycetes; order Mycobacteriales; family Corynebacteriaceae; genus Corynebacterium; species Corynebacterium sp. c8Ua_99. The sequence goes on along the minus strand of NZ_JASBOG010000005.1, from coordinate 125,401 downwards.
TTCGATGTTGCAGATGGACTGACAACTGCTTAATTGTGGGAAAATTCGCTGTTGTGCTGGAAGTTCGCCGTGTTTTGTGACTCAATGAACAGCACTGTCTAGTTCAGGCGTTATAGTGTTAAACGACTACAAACGGTCACATTCACCAGTTTTATTAGGGAAGTAGGGTTCGTTGAGCACGGTTGAGAACAACTCCGGGCAGGGCACCGCACGCGTGAAGCGCGGTTTCGCTGAGATGATGAAGGGCGGCGTCATTATGGACGTCGTTACGCCGGAGCAGGCCAAGATCGCTGAGGATGCCGGCGCAACTGCCGTGATGGCGCTGGAGCGTGTCCCCGCCGATATTCGCGCAGAGGGTGGCGTGTCGCGTATGTCCGACCCGGACATGATCGAGGGCATTATCAATGCCGTCTCCATCCCGGTTATGGCCAAGGCCCGTATCGGCCACTTTGTTGAGGCACAGGTTCTGCAGTCCCTCGGTGTTGACTTCATTGACGAGTCCGAGGTTCTGACCCCGGCCGATTACTCGAACCACATCGACAAGTTCGACTTCACCGTGCCGTTCGTCTGTGGTGCGACCAACCTGGGTGAGGCTCTGCGCCGCATCAACGAGGGCGCTGCCATGATTCGCTCCAAGGGCGAGGCCGGTACCGGTGATGTCTCCAACGCTGTGACACACATGCGCACCATCCGCGCTGAGATTAACCGTCTGCGTTCTATGGCTCCGGACGAGCTCTACGTTGCCGCCAAGGAGCTGCAGGCACCGTACGAGCTGGTACGCGAGGTCGCTGAGACCGGTAAGTTGCCAGTCGTGCTGTTCACCGCAGGTGGCATTGCAACTCCGGCTGATGCTGCAATGATGATGCAGCTCGGTGCTGAGGGGGTCTTTGTTGGTTCCGGTATCTTCAAGTCCGGTGATCCGGAGAAGCGCGCCAAGGCTATCGTCCAGGCAACCCAGCACTACGATGATCCGAAGGTCATCGCCGATGTCTCCCGCGGTCTCGGCGAGGCAATGGTCGGCATCAACGTCGACGAGATTCCGCAGCCGCACCGACTCGCTGAGCGTGGCTGGTAAAAATGGCTAACATCCGCGAGGTATTAGATTTGGAGCAGATTGACCGGGACATTTTCCGTGGCCCAGTCATTAAGTCAATCCTGCAGCGCACTTTCGGTGGCCAAGTTGCCGGCCAGTCCCTCGTCGCGGCGACGCGCACGGTGGGTAATACCTTCGCGGTGAACTCCCTCCACGCCTACTTTGTAGGCCCGGGCCGCCCCCATATCCCGACGGTGTACATGGTCAAGCGTATTCGCGATGGACGGTCTTTCTGCCACCGCTCCGTCGAAGCTGTGCAAGATGGCCGTACGATTTTCGTAATGCAGGTCAGCTTCCACCGTAAGGGGGATGAGGGACTCGAGCACTCTGACGTGATGCGCAAGGTGCCAGATCCTGAAGATGTGGTCACCGACACCTCTGAGATGACGAACACACGTCGTCTACTAATGCGCGAGTGGGCGGACTGGGATATCCGGGTAGTGCCGGATGATCAGTTCGAACACAACAAGTACACCCCGTCCCAGCAGCTGGTGTGGTTCCGGTGCAAGGATCGCCTGCCGGATAACGAGACCTTCCACGTCTGCACGCTGGCGTACATGTCGGATATGACTTTGCTGTCATCGGCACTCGTTCCGCATCCAGGTGTTGAGGTCCAGGAAGCCAGCCTCGACCACGCGATGTGGTTTATGCGTCCGTTCCGTGCGGATGAGTGGCTGCTCTACGATCAGATTTCGCCATCGGCGCACGCGGGTCGCGCATTGACTCACGGTCGCATCTTTAACCAAAAGGGCGAGCTCGTGGCCGTCGTCACGCAGGAAGGGCTGACCCGAAGCCTGGCTCCGGGGGTCGAGCCCGTGCCAGTGGCGACGAACTTCGATGCTCGCAGTGAGAACCTAGATTAATGACACAGGAAACAATCGGTATCCTCGCTCTTCAGGGTAACGTTGCCGAACACGGATATGTGCTTGACCAGCTCGGTGTCCCGCACCGAAAGGTGCGCTTGCCGCGCGACCTGGAGGGACTTTGCGGCCTAATCTTGCCCGGCGGCGAGTCCACGACCATGAGCAAGTTGATGGTCTTCAATGAGCTTGAAGATCCGCTGCGGGAAGCCCTCCGCGATGGGCTTCCGGCATATGGCACCTGCGCAGGCATGATTTTGCTTGCCGACGAAGTGCTCGATACCCGTGCGGATGCCGTTAGCCTGGGAGCGATTGACATCACGGTCCGTCGTAACGCATTTGGCCGGCAAGTGGATTCTTTCGAAACTGACTTGGATATTCCGCAGCTGGCGATTAGCGGTGACCAGCCGCCTGTGCACGCTGCCTTTATTCGCGCTCCGTGGGTCGAGCGTGTCGGTGATGATGTTGAGGTGCTAGCGCGGGTGCCAGAATCGGCTGGAGAGACCGCAGGTACAGTGGTCGGAGTACGGCAGGGGGCTGCGATGGCCACCAGCTTTCACCCGGAGTCGACGGGGGAGACGCGGCTCCACGAGTTCTTTTTGCGAGAGCTTGTCGGCATTTAAATCCCCGGTTTGTATAATGAACACCTGACGAATTCCCATCTACATGGGTATTGACGAGAGGATTGGTAGGAACTAGCACATGGCGGGTCATTCAAAATGGGCAACCACAAAGCACAAGAAGGCTGCTAATGACGCCAAGCGCGCCAAAGAGTGGGCAAAGATGATCAAGAACATCGAGGTCGCGGCTCGTACCGGTGGCGGTGATCCTGCTGGTAACCCCACCCTCGATGACATGATTAAGAAGGCCAAGAAGGCCTCGGTTCCCAACGACAACATTGAGCGTGCCCGCAAGCGTGGTTCCGGCGAGGAGTCCGGCGGTGCTGACTGGGAGACCATCGTCTACGAAGGTTACGCACCTGGCGGCGTCGCTTTGATTGTGGAGTGCCTGACTGATAACCGTAACCGTGCTGCTTCTGATGTGCGCTCGGCGTTCAACAAGAACAACGGCAACATGGCAGACAACGGCGCCGTGGCTTATTTGTTCGAAAAGAAGGGTGTCGTCGAGCTGCCGAAGGGCGAGCTGACCGAGGATGACCTGCTCATGGCGGTTCTCGATGCCGGTGCAGAGGAGGTCAACGACCTGGGCGAAAAGTTCGAGGTTGTCTCCGCCTTTACCGATCTGATGAATGTCCGCACCGCTCTTGTCGACGCTGAGATGGAGTACGACTCCGCAGATCAGGACTACCGCGCTTCTACCACGGTGGCTCTCGATGCTGACGGTGCACGCAAGCTCTTCCGTCTGATTGACGCTCTCGAAGAGTCCGACGACGTGCAGAATGTCTACTCGAACGCCGACATCAGTGACGAGGTTATCGCCGAACTCGACGACTAGGCGTTTGCTTGGCGACGGTTCCGCTGACCGGCTTCCCGGCGTTAAAGGGTGCCCGTGCAGGGTAGTCCGCAGCGCTGAATTGCGCGGCGAGCTGGTGTGAATGGAAGATCCCCATCGGAGAATCGTCCGATGGGGATTTTTGGGGAAAAATTACGGGGCTGCGCGTGTGAATACGGGCTGCAAATGTGAAACTGTGCGAGTTTATGTCACTTCCAGACGATTTTTCAGGTCATTTTTGTCATAAACGCAGTCAGTAACTCGCATTGGGGTAAGTAGCGAAGGGTGTCCGCCCGCCGACGCACCGGTCGACACGCCAGACGGACACACTTTTGCCAATAAACCCGATTTTGGTTTCTGAAAGTTTTAGTAGAACCGTTTTAAGAGAACCACTGAGTCGGAGGTCCCGCCATCAGCAACAGTGTGAAGACCACGGCGAGAACAATCAGGATGACGAATGCCGAGATAAACGGGCGGCGAATAATCATCGCGAGTGCCCACTCGAAAATGCCCTGTGGCTCCTCGGATTCGTCGGTAAAGCGCCAGGGCCGATCCAAAAGGCCTGCCTTCAGTGTGTTTCGTTCAAACGGATAGGTTGCGAATGGAATGATAGAAGAGGCGAGGCCGATGACACCGCGGCCAAAGCTCCACTGCTGGTTGATCCACACCATGATGGTGGTGACTACGTAGCACAGGAACGTAAAACCGTGGATGCCGCCGAAGATGGTGGTGGCGATGTCAGTGACTTTGAACAGGTACTTCAGTGCCAGCCCCAAGAGCAGCAGAGCCCACGTGACCATTTCAGCTGCAGCGAGAACGCCGTAGAGCTTCTTCGGTGAATTCATGGTGTTAAACCTATCAGAACCAACGGTTGGTACCCCGTGTAGCTACGATACAAACAGCTGTTCGAAATGTGGTATTAGTGGAGAGGTGAATTATCGAGCTGGATCTCTGCGGGTGATGGGTATCGACCCTGGCCTTACTCGTTGTGGTCTCTCCATTGCGGAAGGTGCTCAGGGCAGGAAAGTCATTCCCATTGCGGTGGGGGTCGCCCGCACACCAACCACGGCATCGTTGGAAGATCGTCTTCTACGGCTTTCCAATGCCGTGGAGCAGTGGATGGATGAGTACGAGCCGGACGTGGTTGCGATGGAACGGGTATTCGAGCGCGGCAACGTGTCCACCGTAATGCAGACTGCGCACGCGGTTGGTGTCCTTGTCCTCGCTGCGGCGAGACGCGGTTTGGAAGTGCATATGTACACGCCGTCGGAGGTAAAGAAGGCGCTTACCGGCAACGGTCGGGCTGATAAGAAGCAGATGACCATGATGGTGACGAGAATCCTCGGGTTGGAAACTCCGCCAAAACCTGCGGACGCAGCGGATGCGTTGGCCATCGCTATCTGCCACTGTTGGCGTGGTCCGGTTCTGCAACGCCAGCGCGACACCTTGGCTGCGCTTGCTAAGCAACACGAGGAGCGGGAGTTGGAGCTTTCTCGCCGTGAGAATCCCTCGCGGTAGGGGAGCCTGCTAGAGCACACTTGTGAGTTCGGCGTTTATCGCGGTGTCTTTAGGGAAGCCGTAGTGAAAGGAATTGTGAGAAGTGATTGCATCTCTACGCGGTGAGGTTATCGATCTCGGTGCGGACTATTGCGTTATCGAGTGCGGTGGTGTCGGGCATTTGGTCACCATTACGGGCAGGTTAGCTTCTCAGTTGGTGAGGCATGAGCAGACTTTCATGTTGACCACAATGGCGGTTCGTGAAGATGCGATAACGCTTTTTGGTTTTGCCAACTCGCAGGAACGTGAGATGTTTGCGCTCTTGCGCACTGTCTCGACAGTGGGGCCAAAAGTAGCGATGTCTGTTCTATCGGTACTGTCGCCGGCCGAGATTGCCAATGCGGTTGCCTCAAAGAATGCCAAGGCCCTCCAGGCGGCTAACGGCGTCGGCAAGCGATTGGCGGAGCGCCTGTTGGTTGAGTTGAAGGATAAGGTCGAGGTTTTCGCGGATAGGGCGGTATCCCAGCCGGAGGAAGCTGCAAGCGGAGCAGCGCCTGGCATTGTTTTGAAGGCAGATCTGGATCAGGTCGTTGGTGCTTTGGTCGGGCTTGGGTTCCCGGAAGCTGATGCGAATGAGGCAGCGGAGACTGTTGTTCGGATTGATCCGACCTTGGATACATCAATGGCGCTGAAGGCGGCGCTAAAGACATTGGGCGAAAAGTAAATCCAGGTCGAGGACCTGCAGCTACATTGATGATGAAAAATGGCAGTGCACTAGGATGAGGGGACTATGAGCGATATCGAGCGCACGGAGTTTAACGTGTCGGGCAATCCCTTCAGGGACTCTTTAGATGGAGCAGCCAACGACCATTTTGGCGGTGGGGGAAATGGTGCACAACGTGATGTCGATGCCCGCGCTCAGGTCGAGGAAGTCGATGCGGAATCGAACCTGCGACCAAAGTCGTTAGGGGAGTTTATCGGCCAACCCAAGGTCCGCGAGCAGCTGGATTTGGTGCTCTCCGGGGCACGGGGACGAAATGTGACTCCGGACCACATTCTGCTGTCGGGACCTCCCGGCCTGGGTAAGACCACCATGGCCATGATTATTGCGCAGGAGATGGGGTCCTCCCTGCGAATGACGTCCGGTCCGGCGCTTATTCGCGCTGGCGATTTGGCAGCAATGCTGTCGAACCTGCTCGAGGGCGATGTACTATTCATTGACGAGATCCACCGCATTGCCAGGCCCGTGGAGGAAATGCTCTACATGGCAATGGAAGATTTCCGTATTGATGTCATCGTGGGAAAGGGGCCTGGAGCTACGTCAATTCCACTCGAGATTCCACCTTTTACGCTGGTAGGCGCAACGACGCGCTCGGGTATGCTGACTGGCCCACTGCGTGACCGTTTCGGTTTTACTGCGCAGATGGAGTTCTACGAGGTCGAGGATCTGACAAAGGTGGTTACCCGTGCCGCTGGGATCCTCGGGGTGGATATCAGCCCTGAGGCTGCAGTGGAGATTGCCTCGCGTTCGCGAGGTACGCCGCGAATTGCCAACCGTCTACTGCGTCGCGTTCGCGATTTCGCAGATGTTCACTCCGGTGGCGTTATTGATCTTGGTGCGGCCAAGGCGGCGTTGATTGTCTTCGATGTCGATGAGCTTGGGCTGGACCGCTTGGACCGCGCAGTGCTGACTGCCCTGGTCAAGGGGCACGGTGGCGGCCCGGTGGGCGTGAATTCCCTGGCGTTGGCAGTCGGTGAGGAGCCCTCGACTGTGGAAGAAGTGTGCGAGCCCTACCTGGTCCGTGCCGGGATGATTGCGCGTACATCGCGCGGACGCGTGGCAACTGCCCGAGCATGGCGGCACTTGGGGTTGCAGCCGCCGGAGGGAACTATCGGAGAATAGCTTTCTCATCGACCCGGCCGGGGCAGTGTGGAATTGCTAGCTGGCAATTCGTTAAACTCGGCAGACATGGATCAAACTATTCTCCTCCTACTTATTTTCTTGTTCCTGGCGCTGCCAATTTGGCAGATTATCAAGCAGAACAAGCAGGTGCGCACCATTCGGGACATGCAGGATAAGTTGGCCCCGGGCGCAGAGGTCATCACCGGTTCCGGTATGCATGGTGTGGTCGTTGATACGACCGAAACGACCGTCGACCTCATCATTGCTGACGGCATCGTGACCCGTTGGGAAAAGGGCGCCATTGCCCGCAACCTCACCACCGGTACCGGAGCTAGCTACGCTCACCGTGACCGACGTGGCCGTGTTTCCGATGCGCCAGATGACCACGTCGGCGATGTGCAAGAAATCACCGGCCACAGCCCGGCTGACAATGCAGCTTCGGGCGTCAATGAGCAGGTCGAGAACCCGAATACTCCGAGTAACCCGGATAATCCGGGTACAGACGGTTCCGCTTCCACCGAAAAGCAGTAGCAGTTTTTTGCACGCCCACACTCCGCCGGTTTGCATGCATCCAAGCTGTAGCGTGCGCCGTGAGGCTAGCGGGCGCGTCCCAGGTTTCGCCGTCGGCAAGCGTGGGCAAGATTTTCACTAAATAGGTACAAGTCAAAACCGGCGCACTACGCTAAATCGGTTATTCTCTAGCGGTTGGTGTTTATAGCTTTGCTTAGCGACGCCCGCAATGCCTCTTCCTGGTATCGCGCGATTTCGCGGTGCGGTTATAGACCTGCGTTTCTACCCGAAACGCTTAAGTACCTAAACGTCACGATTCAGGAGACTTTGCTTTGAACAGCAAATCCAGATCCGGTGCGAATACATTCAAGAGGAACTGGCCGCAGTGGCTGTTGGCACTGTTTGTTGGCTTCCTCATCCTTACGTACGCACTCGTCTTTTTCACCGGCGGCGGATCAGCCAAGCCAAAGTTGGGCATCGACTTGCAGGGTGGTACCCGAGTAACCTTGGTGCCGCAGGGCGAAAAGCCGACGCGCGATCAGCTGGACCAGGCTCGCAAGATTCTGGAGAACCGCGTAAACGGCATGGGCGTCAGCGGCGCTCAAGTTGTCACCGACGGTGACACGCTGGTCATTACCGTGCCGGGTGAAGACTCACAGGAGGCGCGTACGCTCGGCCAGACTTCGCAGCTCTTCTTCCGTCCGGTAGAACAGCCCACCCAGGGCCCTGATGAAGCTGCCTTTGGCGAGGTAGTTAAGAAGACTGCTGAAGATTGGGTGTCAGTCGGTGTCCTGTCGAAGGAGGACGCCACCAAGCGTGTTGATGACCTCTACAAGGACATGAACGAAACGCAGAAGCGTGCAATTGATGCCTTCAAGGAACAGAACCCAGATCAGCCGGTTCCCGAGGAGCTGTCCAAGTCGCTGGGCGAGGCCCCGAAGTTGGACGCAACAGCTCCGGCAAAGCCGGCGAACTCAATTGAAGCGGCCGAGCTGCGTACGAAGGTTCGTGACGTGCTGTTGGCGACTCGCCAGTCCGAAGACCCAACGACACAGTTTGCAGCCGCTGCGCTGATGACCTGCGATAACCGCGATGCAGTTGATCCGCTACAGGGTGCCGATGACCCGGCCAAGCCGCTGGTGACCTGTGCGCCCGAAGGCGGTAAAGCCATCTTCCTGGGCAAGGCTCCGCTGTTGATTGGGCAGGAGGACGAGGCCAAGGGCCAGCGTCTGTCCGGCGACGCTATTGATACCAATGCGCCGATTAACGGTGGTTACGATCAGCAGTCTGGTCAGATTCAGGTCTCCTTTAGCTTCAAGTCCGGGAAGAATGACACCGGCGCTCGCACATGGACCAAGTTGACCAATGACTACCTGCAGCGGCAGGTCGCTATCGTGTTGGACTCGAAGGTCATTTCCGCCCCGGTGATTCAGGAGGCAACCCCAGTTGGTTCTGCCACCCGCATCACGGGCGACTTCTCAATCGACGAGGCACAGGGGCTGGCCAATAACCTGCGTTATGGTGCACTGCCGCTGTCGTTCGCAGGTGAGGACGGCGAGCCGGGCGGCACCACCACGACTATCCCGGCCATGCTTGGTTCGGCTTCCTTGGAAGCCGGTCTGCTTGCCGGCATTATCGGTATCGCCCTGATTGTCGTCTACGCGATTGCTCTCTACCGCGGCCTGGGCGTGATTTCGCTGGTTTCGCTGGCAGCAGCTGGAGCGATGGTCTACGGCGTCCTTGTCCTTCTTGGTCGTTGGATTGGCTACTCGCTCGATCTCGCTGGCATCGCCGGCATCATCATCTCTATCGGCGTAACGGCTGACTCCTTCATCGTCTTCTTCGAACGCATTAAGGACGAAATCCGCGCGGGTAGAACTTTCCGCTCCGCGGTTCCGCACGCTTGGCGACGAGCACGGCGCACCATCCTATCGGGTAACTTTGTGTCCATCATTGCGGCTGTGGTTCTTTACATCCTGGCCGTTGGCGATGTCCGCGGTTTCGCGTTCACACTTGGTCTCTCCACAGCATTCGACATTGTGACGGCTTTCCTCGTGACTGCGCCGTTGGTCATCCTGGCTACTCGTAAGTGGCCAGCTTTGTCCAAGCCGTCGATGAACGGCTTCGGCTCGGTCATGGAGATTGCACAGAGGAATAAGACTGTAGCTGCCGGTAAGAAGGCCGGAGCCTCCGATGCCTCCGCCAGTACGGCTGCCGACACCGGTGCAGCTCACTCCAGCGCGAATGGGGGGAAGTAGGAATCCATGAATACTACTCAGACGAATCCGGCGCTAATCACTGAGCCAGAAAGCGTGAAAGACGACTCCTTCTTCCGCCGCCTCTACACCGGCGAGGGTGGAATCAACATCGTCGGCAAGCGGAAGCGCTGGTACCAGATTGCCGTCGCCATCATCGTTGTTGCTTTCGCAGCGATGCTGATTCGCGGGTTCAGCTTCGGTATCGACTTCGAGGGCGGTACCAAGATGACTATGCCGCCGGCCTCAGTGACAACTGAGCAGGCCGAGGAGGTTTTCACCGAGGCGACCGGCGTGAAGCCGGAGCTGGTGCAAATTATCGGTTCTGGTGAGGGCCGAATCCTGGAGATCACCTCTGAGAAGCTGACTCAGGACCAGATTAATAGTGCTCGTATCGCGTTGAATGATGCATTCAAGCCCGTCGATGTGCAGGGGCAGCAGACCCCGGATGCCATTGGTGACTCGACCGTGTCGGAGTCGTGGGGCTCTTCGATTACCAACCGAATGCTGCTGGCTGCAGTGGTGTTCCTGGGTCTGGTGTTCATCTACATCACCATTCACTTCGAGCGCGACATGGCCATTGCCGCAATTCTCGCCCTGGTTGTGGATGCAATCGTGATTATGGGCATCTACGCGCTCATTGGTCTTGACGTCACCCCGGCAACCATTATCGGCTTGCTGACAGTGCTGTCGTTCTCCCTGTACGACACCGTCGTGGTTTTCGACAAGGTCGACGAGAACACGGCAGGCTATCGTTCATCGACCCGTAGAAGTTACGCCGAGTTGGTGAACCTGGCGGTCAACCAAACCATCATGCGTTCTATCAACACCACGGTGTCGACGCTCCTGCCAATCCTGGCACTGATGGTCATCGCCGTGGGCATGCTAGGGGTCGGAACGCTGAAGGACCTTGCACTCGTTCAGCTCATCGGCATTATTCAAGGTACGTTCTCTTCGATCTTCCTGGCTTCGTCGCTGTTGGTGTCTCTTAAGTCGCGGCAGCGTGAATACCGCAAGCATGAAGAGGCGGTACTGTCTGCCCGCGCAAAGGCATCTGAGGGAGCCGGTTCGGGCACCGATTCCGCCACCACTGATGTTGCGGAGGACTCGGCCTCGAAGGAGCCGTCGGCAAGCGAGATGGAACATTCGACGCCGAAACGAACGGTGACGACTCCGAAGCTTGAGGGCGATGAAGACAAGCCGCTGTCCTGGCGTCCGGGGCAGTAGGAGGTAGCGCCTCCCAGTGGTTCGGGTGAAACTACTTTAAAAGCGCATTGTGCGGGTATCGTTGACAGGTACCCGCACTTTTTCTTTTCGCCGAAAAGGAGCTTAAACCTGTGTCGTATGCACACGCGCGTGAGGCATTAGCCGATCAGATTCGGTTCGTGCCCGATTTTCCAGTTGAGGGCGTACTCTTCGAGGACCTGACGCCGGCGCTTGCCGACGCCACGACGTTCGCCCTGATTGTGGACGAGATTTCCGCCAAGGTGGAAGAGTTCGGGGCTGATGTTATAGGCAGCCTAGATGCGCGTGGATTCCTGCTGGGTTCTGCGGTGGCGTACAAGCTTGGACTGGGAGTGCTCGCTATTCGTAAGAAGGGTAAGCTACCACCGCCTGTGCTGACCGAGACCTATGAACTGGAATATGGTACGGCCGCGCTTGAGATTCCGGCTAGTGGGTTTGAGCTGAAGGGCAAGAAGGCCGTACTTGTCGACGATGTGTTGGCAACTGGTGGCACCCTGTGTGCAGCTCGCGCCCTGCTGGAGACAGCTGGTGTCGAGGTAACCGGGCTGTGCACCGTGCTGGAGGTTGAAGGCCTGGGAGCTCGGGAGAAGCTTGCTGATCTGCCTTTGTACGTGGTTAATAAGGGGTGAATGAGTCATGGCTGAAGGGCCCGCACGCCGTTATGGTGCCCGCCTAGCGCGAAGCCTTACCGGCAACAGAACGAAAATCCGCCCGGTGCTAGATCCCCTTGTCGCGGTGCATCGACAGGTGCATCCGCGCGCAGATTTGGCTGTGCTTCAGCGTGCCTACGATACCGCCGAGCGCCTTCACGACGGCGTGTACCGGAAATCCGGCGAGCCATACATCACTCACCCGCTTGCAGTCGCCACTATTGCCGCCGAGATCGGCATGGATACCACCACGCTGGTGGCAGCGCTACTACATGACACGGTCGAAGATACCGATTACACGCTGGAGGACCTGGAGCGGGACTTCGGCCCAGAAGTCGCACGACTGGTCGACGGCGTGACCAAATTGGATAAGGTCGCGTTGGGCTCCGCCGCCGAGGCAGAGACCGTGCGAAAGATGATTATCGCCATGAGCCAGGACCCGCGCGTGCTGGTTATCAAGGTGGCTGACCGGCTGCATAACATGCGCACAATGCGCTTCCTGCCGCCGGAAAAGCAGGCTAAGAAGGCCCGTGAGACCCTCGAGGTGATTGCACCGCTGGCGCATCGTTTGGGAATGGCCAGCGTGAAGTGGGAGTTGGAAGATCTCTCCTTCGCCATTTTGTACCCGAAGAAGTACGACGAGATCGTGCGTTTGGTCGCAGATCGAGCGCCGCAGCGGGACCGGTACATCCAGGAAGTCTCCGAGATGATTCAGAAGGATCTGAAGGAGTCTCACATTGCTGCTGAGGTACAGGGCAGGCCGAAGCACTACTGGTCGATTTATCAGAAGATGATTGTCCGCGGCCATGAGTTCGACGAGATTTTTGACCTGGTCGGACTTCGAGTTCTGGTGGACACGACCAAGGACTGCTATGCCGCCATGGGTGCCGTCCACTCGCTGTTCAAACCCATGCCGGGGCGATTCAAGGACTATATTTCCGCGCCGCGTTTCGGGGTTTACCAGTCGTTGCACACAACGGTCATCGGTCCAGGTGGCTCCCCGCTAGAAGTGCAGATTCGCACCCATGAGATGCACTACAACGCTGAGTACGGCATTGCCGCACACTGGCGCTACAAGGAAACCAAGGGCTCTCACAAGGGAGATTCCGCCGAAGTCGATCAGATGGCGTGGATGCGTCAGCTGCTGGATTGGCAGCGCGAGGCCGCAGATCCTAACGAGTTCCTGGACTCCCTGCGCTATGACCTCTCAGTCACTGAAATTTTTGCGTTCACACCTAAGGGCGATGTCATCACATTGCCTGCGGACTCCACGCCGGTCGACTTTGCCTACGCGGTCCATACTGAAGTAGGTCACCGATGTATTGGTGCCAAAGTCAACGGCAAGCTAGTGGCGTTGGAATCACCGCTAAAAACTGGCGACCGCGTCGAGATTTTCACGTCCAAGGATGCCGATTCCGGTCCGTCTAAGGACTGGGAGAAGTTTGTTAAAACTCCACGTGCGCGGGCAAAGATCCGTCAGTGGTTTGCCAAAGAGCGCCGCGAGGAGGCACTCGATGCCGGCCGTGACGCGCTGGCTGCAGAGGTACAGCGCGGCGGTCTGCCGATGCACCGCCTGTTCACTCCGGCGTCCATCAAGCAGATTGCCTCCGAGCTGCACTATGCGGATGTCGATGCGCTCTATACCGCTATCGGTAAGGGGCAGGTCTCAGCGCAGCATGTGACTCACCGGCTGATGGCGCAGTTCTCGAGCGCGGACGATGCCGAAGAGCAGTTGGTCTCCCGCACACCAATTTCAAAGATGAACGTGCACAACACTCCGCGCCGCGCTGACAGCACGGGTGTGTTGGTAGAAGGCAGCGCGGATATGGCCGCTAAGCTTGCCAAATGCTGTACGCCTGTGCCGGGCGATGCCATCTTTGGCTTCGTCACCCGCGGCGGTGGGGTCAGTGTGCACCGTACGGACTGCACTAATGCGGAGAAGCTGCACCAGGAGCCGGAGCGCATTATCGAGGTCTCCTGGGCAACAGATTCCTCCGGTGCGGTCTTCATGGTTACGGTGCAAATCGAAGCACTTGACCGTCATGGACTGCTCTCGGAGATTACTCGCGTCTTCTCCGATCAGAAGGTCTCAATCCTGTCGACGTCCTCCCATACCTCCGATGACCGCGTTGCCGTAATGCGTTTTAGCTTCGAGGTTTCGGACACTAAGCAGATGGGCTATATCTTCAACATTCTGCGCGGTGTCGAGGGAGTCTTCGATGTCTACCGCATTACTTCTGGTCAGTAGGCGTTTTAGCAGCCCATCGATATGTGAAAAAGGATGAGGCCGCGTAGGTATTAAAACAGGGCCAAGGTGAAACACCTTGGCCCTGTTTTTGATTAATTTCTGAATCAGTCAGTTGAGTCAGCTACTTGACTTCCGCCTTCTCAATACGGACTTCCTTAGCTGGCTTACCGTCAGAGGTACCGCCACCCTCGATACCGTTCTTCGCAATGTCCGCAACCGTCTTGGTGCCCTCGTCAGTCATGGAGCCAAGCACGGTGTACTGCGGAGGCAGCTGAGAATCTGCCCAGTTGAGGAAGAACTGGCTGCCGTTGGCATCCGGGTCGCTCGGGTTTGCCATGGCGATAGAGCCCTTCGGGTACACCAACGGGGTGTTCTGATCCAGGCCGGAATCCTTGACCGGCCACTCGCCAGCGAACTTGAAGCCCGGTCCGCCGGTACCGGTACCAGTCGGGTCGCCACACTGCAGAACGTTCAGGCCACCACCGGTAATACGGTGGCACACAGTGTCGTTGAAGTAGTTGGACTTGGCCATGTGCTCAATTGCATTGACGCCGCAAGGTGAAATAGCGCGGTCCAGCTCCATCGGAATGTCGCCCTGGTTAGTCTTCAGGGTGATGGTTACAGTGCCAGTGGCGGGAACGTTGTCGGTAGCTGGCTTATCTATGTCCTTCGATGCCTCGCCATCATCCGGGTAGTCACAGGTCACGGTTTCCGGAAGTGGGGAAGAGCGCTTCATTGGAACCTTTTCACCGCTGACGGGAGTAGCTGTCAGAGCTGCAGGTTCGACTGGAGTCGTGGATTCATCAGCGGCCTCATTGTCGTCAGCGCCGCCAGCCGTGGTCAGCAAGTAGATGCCGCCACCGATAAAGAGCAGGATAGCCAAGGTGGTTACGACAACGCCCAGTGGCTTCAGCTTCTCGGCACGTGCACGGCGCTTAAGTTCGCGCTCGAGCGTCCGCATCGCATCTTTGCGCCTTTGCTCATTATTAGCCACTAGTCTTTCTCCGTATCTGTTAGTCATCTATTGCTGGTGACGGAACACCAGCGGACGATTTTGCCCATTGATAGTGACCGCATTTGAAGTAACAGCTCAGTCGGTCACCGTCGCGTACACAATCGACCATTATGCCCGGGATTGGTTCCCATTTGCGAGATGACAGGCCAAGGCGCTAGGGGAAAGGTGCTCCTTCCTGTTTTCGGAAGGAGTAATCAGCCTGCCGGGGGCTGTACAGAATCGATACAATGGAGCGCCATGGAGATATTTGGATTTGCACCCGGCCCTTTTCAGACCAACTGCTACGTGGCAACAGGCGCTCCGGAAATGGACGGCCTGTCCACCCCATGCGTCATTGTTGACCCGGGCATGGGGGCGTTCGAGGTAGTACGCGGCGAGGTTGAGAAGCGAGATTGGAAGCCGGAAGCAATTCTGCTGACCCATGGTCATATCGACCATGTCCGCGATGTCGCGGAGGCCGCCGACTTCTGGGATATTCCCGTCTTCATTCACGAAAGCGACAATGTGTTGCTGGCCAATCCGAAGCTCGGCGGTTCTTCTTTCGGACACCTCTTTGACATCGATTCCATGCAGGCTTATACGAAAGCCGATTTCTTCGAGGATGGCGACGAAGTAAAGTGGGCAGGGTTGAATTTCGAAGTCATTCACGCACCGGGTCACTCTCCGGGCTGTGTAATGCTGCGCGCTTCCGATGGGGAAGATGAGATTGTCTTCAGCGGGGACGTCCTCTTTAAGGGGGCTATCGGTCGCGTAGATTTGCCGGGCAGTAGTCCGGAGCACATGCAGCAGTCGTTGAAGGATAAGGTCCTCCCGCTGGCGGATGACCTCATGATTCTTCCGGGCCATGGCTCCGCATCGTCGATAGGCGAGGAACGCGCGACCAACCCGTTCCTGCAAAACCTCACCTAGCCTGGCTGACACCTCGTGAGAGTTGGCAGGTAGAGTTAGCGGGGTGAACTCTAGCCAGAAGCCAAAGAAGTTGAAGCCATTCTCCGCGCCCAAGGGCGTGCCGGATTACGTCCCGCCGGTCTCCCGCGAATTCGAGGCGGTGCGAAACTCATTCCAGCACCGCGCACGACTTGCGGGCTATGAGCACATTGAGCTGCCAATTTTCGAGGACACCGGGCTTTTTGCACGTGGCGTAGGTGAATCGACGGACGTCGTCACCAAGGAGATGTACACGTTCGCCGACCGCGGCGACCGCTCCGTCACCCTGCGCCCGGAGGGTACCGCGGGCGTGATGCGCGCGGTCATTGAGCACAATTTGGACCGCGGTCAGTTGCCGGTCAAGCTTTCCTACGCGGGGCCGTTCTTCCGCTATGAACGCCCGCAGGCAGGCCGTTACCGTCAGTTGCAGCAGGTGGGCGTAGAGGCAATCGGCGTCGATGATCCTGCGCTGGACGCTGAAGTCATCGCGCTTGCCGACGCATGTTTCCGCGGCATCGGACTCGAAGGCTTCCGGCTTGAGCTGACAAGCCTCGGTGACAACACCTGTCGCCCCGAATACCGCGCTAAGCTGCAGGAATTCTTGTTTGACCTGCCTCTGGATGAGGAAACGCGCCACCGTGCAAACATCAACCCGCTGCGCGTTCTCGACGATAAGCGACCGGAAATGCAGGAAATGCTTGCCGACGCGCCGCTGATGCTGGACCACCTTTCTGACAGCGCTCGCGGTCACTTTGAAGCTGTGACTGGACTGTTGGATGACATGAAGGTGCCCTATGTCATCAATCCTCGAATGGTGCGCGGACTGGACTACTACACCAAGACGTGCTTCGAGTTTGTTCACGACGGCCTTGGTGCTCAGTCGGGTATCGGTGGCGGTGGTCGCTACGACGGGCTGATGGCGCAGCTCGGCGGCCAAGAGCTGTCTGGAATTGGCTTTGGTTTGGGTGTGGATCGCGCGCTGCTCGCACTGGAAGCAGAGGGCAAGCAGGCCAGCGATGGTCGACGCGTCGATGTGTATGGTGTTGCGCTCGGTGAAGAAGCCGCTCACGCTATGGCGGTGCAGATCAATAAGCTGCGCCAAGCGGGTATTCGCGCGGATATGTCCTACGGTGGCCGCGGGCTGAAGGGGGCAATGAAGGGTGCCGATCGCGCTGGAGCCCGATTTGCGTTGGTCCTCGGCGAGTCTGAATTGGCCGCGGGCGAGGTTCAGCTGAAGAACCTTGAGTCCCACGAGCAGCACGCAGTCGCCCTAGATGCACTGGTTCCGGAGTTGCAGTCGCGCATCTAGGAAACGCGCATTTGTTGAGTGCGGAGTCTAGCTGTAGACGCCGCGCTCGAGAGTGTCGCACTGAGACATCTTTCCTGACTTGTAGCCGGTCAGGAATGCCTTCGTACGCTGCTCGGCCGAGCCGTGGGTCCAGGAGTCCGGTTGAACACCACCGCCTGAATGCTGCTGGATGGTGTCATCGCCAATGGCCTTCGTAGTTTTGAGGGCATCGGCAACCTGCTCGTCGGAAAGCGGTTCGAGGATTGCGTCCGGGCCTTTGTCCGCGTAATGAGCCCAGATACCCGCGTAGCAGTCGGCCTGCAGCTCAATCTTTACAGCGTCGGAATCGGGGCCCGGTTCGTTGTAGTTACTGCGGCCGAGGGTTCCCTCCAACTTCTGGATGTGATGTCCGAATTCGTGGGCCACGACGTATTCCTGAGCGAGCGGTCCGTTGCCTCCGCCCATGCGCTCCAGGGTGCTAAAGAACTCCGTGTCGAAGTAGGCCGTTTGATCGGCGGGGCAGTAGAACGGGCCGGTGGACGAGGACGCTGCGCCGCAGCCCGACTGAGTGGAGCCTTCAAAGAGGACTAGACCTGGGTTCGTGTACTCGATGCCGGCCTGCGCGGGGAGCTGTTCTTCCCAGACTCGGTCGACCGAAATACCGGTGAATTCCATGCGGCAGTCGATGCGGCTGTTGGCATCTTCGCCGGTCTTGCAGGGATCCTCACCAGGGGACTGCTGTGCAGTCTGAGAGGACTGATTGTTCTGGGCACCTGTCAGCTGTCCCAATTGTCCCGGGTCACCGCCGAGAAGTAAGTACAGGCCAATGAGGACAAGGCCGCCGATACCGCCACCGCCTACGGCGATAGCGCGGCCACCACCCGAGCGTCGCTCGGCACGAGCCGAGCTCTTTTGGAAGTCATTCCGGAAGGTCATAGGAGTAAGACTATTGCATAAGGTGCGGAAAACGGGCCATTGAATAGCGCTGCGTCATAGTAACCGCATGTAAATCAACGTCAGGACCTACGGAGAACTTTGTCAAAATGAGTACATGAAGCCCGAGGTAGACCCAAGGCGATGACCGGTAATAAGCAAAATAGCCGGGGTCTTCTTCTCACCTTTCTGGCTTCAAGGTAGACTACACGGACGAAACCGCTATCCACAGCGTTAATCCCTATAGCAC
Source organism: Corynebacterium sp. c8Ua_99 (assembly GCF_039907185.1). Classification (NCBI taxonomy): domain Bacteria; kingdom Bacillati; phylum Actinomycetota; class Actinomycetes; order Mycobacteriales; family Corynebacteriaceae; genus Corynebacterium; species Corynebacterium sp. c8Ua_99. Next base: position 107,275 of record NZ_JASBOG010000005.1, on the reverse strand, counting down.
CAATTTTGGAAGGACCAATTCGCAGTGCTTCGTACGCATCTTGCCGGAGACCTCCGCGCTGACCTCGCCGGCAGCACAGTAACCCTGACCGGTTGGGTAGGACGCCGCCGTGACCATGGTGGCGTGATCTTCATCGACATGCGTGACCGCTCCGGTTACGCCCAGGTTGTGTTCCGCAACAGCGAAGTTGCTGAGCGTGCACACCACCTGCGCAGCGAATACTGCATTCAGGTCACCGGTGTCGTTGAGAAGCGCCCGGAGGGCTCCGAGAACCCGAATCTGGCATCGGGTGAAATTGAGGTCAATGTTACGGAGCTGACCATCCTCAACGAGTCGGCGGCATTGCCGTTCCAGCTCGAGGATGTTGGAACTTCTGGCACTGTGGGCGAAGAAGCCCGTCTGAAGTACCGCTACCTAGACCTACGCCGTGAAGGCCCGGCCAAGATTATGCGTCTTCGTGCGGCTGTCAACCGCGCAGCCCGTAAGGTGCTGGACAGCCACGACTTCACCGAAATCGAGACTCCGACGTTGACTCGCTCTACGCCGGAAGGTGCTCGTGACTTCGTGGTGCCGGCTCGTTTGAAGCCGGGCACTTTCTACGCACTGCCGCAGTCCCCTCAGTTGTTCAAGCAGCTGCTTATGGTCGCTGGCATGGAGCGCTACTACCAGATCGCCCGCTGCTACCGCGATGAGGACTTCCGCGCTGACCGCCAGCCGGAGTTCACTCAGCTCGACGTTGAGATGAGCTTCGCCGAGCAGGACGATGTCATTGCGCTGGCAGAAGAGATTCTGGTTGCTATCTTCGCTGAGGCCGGTGTCACTGTTCAGACCCCGATTCCACGCATGACCTTCAAGGAGGCCATGGAGAAGTACGGTTCTGACAAGCCGGACCTGCGCTTCGACATTCCGCTGGTGGAGTGCACCGAGTTCTTCAAGGACACCACTTTCCGTGTCTTCCAGAACGATTACGTCGGTGCAGTTGTTATGGACGGTGGCGCATCGCAGCCTCGTCGTCAGCTCGACGCTTGGCAGGATTGGGCCCGCCAGCGCGGCGCAAAGGGCCTGGCCTACATCCTCGTTGGGGAGGACGGCACTCTGGGCGGCCCGGTTGCCAAGAACATTACTGACGCAGAGCGTGAAGGCATCGCGGCGCACGTAGGCGCGAAGCCGGGTGACTGCATCTTCTTCGCTGCAGGTGACGCTAAGAGCTCCCGTGCACTGCTGGGTGCTGCTCGTGGAGAGATTGCCAAGAAGCTCGGCCTTATCAAGGAAGGCGACTGGGCATTCACCTGGGTCGTCGACGCACCGTTGTTCGAGCCGGCTGCCGACGCTACCGCTTCCGGTGACGTTGCGCTGGGCCACTCGCAGTGGACTGCTGTGCACCACGCCTTCACCTCGCCGAAGCCAGAGCACATGGATACCTTCGACAAGGATCCGGGCAACGCACTGGCTTACGCCTACGACATCGTCTGCAACGGTAACGAAATTGGTGGCGGCTCCATTCGTATTCACCGCCCAGATGTCCAGAAGCGCGTCTTCGACGTTATGGGCATCGGCGAGGAAGAGGCACAGGAGCAGTTCGGCTTCCTGCTGGACGCCTTCCAGTACGGCGCTCCGCCGCACGGTGGTATCGCATTCGGTTGGGACCGTATCGTTTCCCTGCTGGCCGGCGTTGACTCCATTCGCGAAGTTATCGCCTTCCCGAAGTCCGGTGGCGGCGTTGATCCGTTGACTGACGCCCCGACTCCGATTACCGCTCAGCAGCGCAAGGAGACCGGTATCGACTTCAAGCCGAAGCCAAAGCAGAAGGCAGACGGCGTTAAGGCAGCAGCCGCCGCAGGCGACAACAAGTAAACAAAGAAATCACATTGCGAGGAATGTGATCTGCCACTCCAGCGTGAACAGCGCGAGTGGCGCCAATTCCTCCTAACCAAGGCGGTACTGGCCACAACGCAACATCCGTATCGCCTGACTGAAACTGGCTCATTGAAAGGGCATTCAATGGAGTACTCGGACGACGCTGCAGCAGAAGTTGACAGCGTAGTTAAAGACGCAGCGACACTGCTTTCCGCACGATTCGGCGGCACTCCAGTGTTGTCGGATCCAGAAGTACTTACAGGCCAGTCAAACGCTCTTGTTGTCCGCGTACGGGTCGCCACAAATCCCTTTATGCAGGAACGCACGGTCGTCGTAAAGCAAATTCCTACGACGACTGAAGGCGTCGATCCCGCCGTTTTACGGGAAGTCGTGGCGTACCAGTTCATCAATACGCTGCCTGACGACGTCCGCCCGGGGCCTCAGCTTCTTGCTTACGATGTTTCAAAGCAGCTATTGGTTCTCAGCGACGTCGGTGTCGTGGACACTCTTGCGGACGTACTCTTTCGTGGCGATGAAGAGCGACGATTGCGCGCATTCCGCAGCCTCGGCGCTTCGCTGGGCCGGATGCATATTCACACGCATACTCGCGAAGAGGGGTTTGAGACCCTGCGTCGTCGTATGTGGGTGAAGAACAAGGTCGATCGTGAGGCTCTCGAGGCGCGTGACCACGGCATTGTGTCGGGGATTCGCTTTGGCATGCGAGCTATCGAGGGGTCCGGCATTCCCGTTCCCGACGCTGTGCGCTCTTTCGGTGAGGATGCTGCTCGTCGAATTGAGAAGGGCACGCATAGGGCGTTCACTCCGTTTGACCTCGCTCCGGACAACATCCTGCTGGCGGACAAGGTCCAGTTCCTCGACTATGAGTGGGCTGGTTACCGCGATGTCATCTTCGACGTGGCCAGCGTCGTCGCTGGCTTCCCGCTGCACGTTTTCGTGGAGCGTCCATCGGAGGCAGAGGTCGACGTGTTTGTCCGTGCCTGGATGGAAGAGATTCGTGACCATTGGTATCGCGGCACGAGCGACCGCCGTTTGATGGCGTTCATCGCTGCGGCGTTGCTCGGTTGGTTTTTCATCTCCGCAACAGTTTCCTTCTTCGGTTCTCCAAAACAAGCGCTGTGGGTGGGGCATGAAGGACGCACGGACCTGAAGCCGGAAGTTGGCGGCTCAGCACTGGAGCGGCGCGACATGGCTAACACGGCTCGCGCGATTGCACAGTTCGCCCATAAGTGTGAGGACGATCGTGCCGACGAGCTGGAACGGTTCGCGCATGCAGTCATCGATTTCTTAGAGCAAGAGGAAGGCTAGGGCACACGTGGCGGATCCGAATAAGCTGCCGTCAGGCGGTGCAAACGGCTCCGCCGATGACGCTCCAGGGCTTTTCGACGAGCCTTCGGTCGCCGGACCTACAGCGGCCAAGAGCCAAGGTCGGAGTGCGGGGCCAGCAAGCACTGGCCTGAACTCCGATGCGAGCGCCTATTTTCACCCAGGTGCACACGCGCCGTTGGCGGTTCGGATGCGACCGCGAAACCTCGATGAAGTCGTTGGTCAAGACCACCTGTTAGCCCCCGGAGCACCGTTGCGCCGTCTGGTCGAAGGTGGCGGCGACACCTCCGTTATTCTGTTCGGCCCTCCCGGAACTGGCAAAACCACTCTCGCCAGTTTGATTTCCGCGGCGACCGGACGACACTTTGAAGCGCTTTCCGCGCTTAATGCCGGGGTAAAGGAAGTGCGTGCGGTTATCGACACTGCTCGTCGCACGCTCGTTAACCAGGGCATTCAAACGGTGCTCTTCATCGACGAGGTGCACCGTTTTTCCAAGACCCAGCAGGATGCCCTGTTGGGTGCCGTGGAAAACCGGATTGTCCTTCTCGTCGCGGCAACGACGGAAAACCCATCCTTCTCAGTGGTGTCCCCGCTGCTCAGTCGGTCACTGCTGTTGCAGTTGCAGCCACTGGACGACGAAGCCGTCGGCACGCTCATTGATCGGGCACTTACTGATGAGCGTGGCCTGAATGGTCGCGTCAGTATGACAGACGATGCACGTAAACAACTCATTGCGCTGGCAGCTGGAGATGCCCGTCGTTCCCTCACGTACCTCGAGGCAGCCGCAGAAGCCGTAGCCGATGGTGAGCAGATTACCGCTGAGTCGCTTGCCAATTCGATCAACAGGGCTGTGGTTCGCTATGACCGCGACGGCGACCAGCATTACGACGTCACCAGCGCGTTTATTAAGTCCGTCCGCGGATCTGATGTCGATGCTGCCCTGCATTACCTGGCGCGGATGATTGAGGGTGGGGAAGACCCTCGGTTTATTGCCCGCCGAATCGTAATTCTGGCCAGCGAAGACATCGGTATGGCCGACCCGACAGCTCTGCAAACCGCCGTCGCCGCGGCGCAGGCAGTTGCCTTGATAGGGATGCCGGAAGCCCGGCTGACGCTGGCGCAGGCCACGATTCACTTGGCAACAGCACCGAAGTCGAATTCGGTCATAAGCGCAATCGACGGGGCATTGAAGGATGTTCGTTCCGGGAAGACCGGACCGGTGCCACCACATTTGCGCGACGGACATTACAGCGGGGCTAAGGACCTTGGTCACGCGGTGGACTATATCTACCCGCACAATGACCCCATGGGTGTCGTCGCCCAACAGTATCCACCAGATCAGTTGGTGGGCACTGATTATTTCGTCCCATCCAATCACGGTCGTGAAAACGGCATGGCTGAATACCTCGGACGCATTCGCCGAATTATCCGGGGGAGCCGCCGGAAATCGAAGTAGGCGAGATTGGTCGGAATCTACGGGGTGCCGGTGGGGTGGTTTTAAAGTTGCTCGAACCGAGCGGGTAGACTGCTAGTTTTGTATTAAACATCTCGGACGCTCGACGTGAAACGAGGAAGTAGAACACCGTGCAGACTCATGAAATTCGAAATCGCTTCATCCAGCATTTCGTAAAGGCGGGACACACCGAGGTCCCCAGTGCCTCCCTGGTTTTGGATGACCCGAACCTGCTGTTCGTTAATGCCGGCATGGTGCCGTTCAAGCCCTACTTCCTCGGCAATGAGACTCCGGACTTCTCCACCGCGACCTCAATTCAGAAGTGCGTGCGCACACTGGACATTGAAGAGGTGGGTATCACCACCCGCCACAACACCTTCTTCCAGATGGCGGGTAACTTCTCCTTCGGAAATTACTTCAAGGAAGGTGCCATCACTCATGCATGGAGCCTTCTGACTGGTGCTGTTGAGGACGGCGGCTTTGGCATCCCGGCTGAGAAGCTGTGGGTGACGGTTTTCCTCGATGACGATGAGGCCCATGACATCTGGCACGAGAAGGTTGGTGTGCCGGAAGAGCGCATTCAGCGCCGAGGCATGGAGGACAACTACTGGTCCATGGGTGTGCCTGGCCCGTGTGGTCCGTGCTCAGAGATTTTCTACGACCGCGGCCCGGAGTACGGCGCTGACGGTGGCCCAGAAGCGGACGAGGATCGCTACATCGAGATTTGGAACCTCGTCTTCATGGAAAACGAGCGTGGCGAAGGAACAGGCAAGGACTCTTTCGAGATTCTTGGCCCACTGCCGAAGAAGAACATCGATACCGGTATGGGCATCGAGCGCGTTGCTTTTCTGCTGCAGGGTGTCGACAACGTCTACGAAACCGATCTGCTGCGTCCGGTTATCGACGAAGCTGAGCGGCTCACCGGTTCGAAGTACAGCTCCAACCACCAGGACAACATCCGTTTCCGCGTCATCGCTGACCACAGCCGCACCGGCTTGATGCTGATGCTCGACGGTGTCACCCCCTCGAACTCCGATCGTGGCTATATCCTGCGTCGCCTGCTGCGCCGCATCATCCGCTCTGCGCGTCTGCTCGGCGCTAACGGTCCAGTGCTGGAGAAGCTGATTGGTATTGCGGCCGAGACCATGACCCCGTCGTACCCAGAGATCGCGGAGAACTGGAACCGTATTCGCCGCGTCGCCGTCGCCGAGGAAAAGACCTTCACCAAGACTCTGTCCGCCGGTGAGGAGCTGTTCGAACGTGCTGCCACCAAGGCCAAGGCAGAGGGTAAAACCGTTCTATCCGGTCACGACGCCTTCACCCTGCATGACACCCACGGCTTCCCAATCGACCTGACCATCGAGATGGCCGAAGAGGCCGGCCTGACCATCGACCGCGAGGAATTCGATCGCGAGATGGCTGAGCAGCGTGCGCGCGCAAAGGCCGACAGCCAGGCAAAGAAGCAGTCTCACACCGACCTGCATGTCTACCGCGAGTTCATCGATGAACACCCGACGTCCTTCACTGGTTACGATCGGCTTGCCGACGAATCCACGATTCTTGGCATCATTGCCGATGGCCAGAAGCAGTCGTTTGCCGCAGAGGGCGATGAGATTGAGGTTATCCTCGATCGCACTCCGCTCTACGCCGAGGCCGGCGGTCAGCTGGCTGACCGTGGTCGTATCGTGACTGATTCCGGCGCTGTGGTCCACATCAACGATGTTCAAAAGGTGGGCAAGAAGCTGTGGCTGCACAAGGGCATTGTCACCGCTGGTGAATTCACTCCGGGCGTCTCCGCTGAAGCTTTGGTCGACGAGCAGTGGCGTCACGGTGCTCGTCAGGCGCACACTGCAACTCACTTGATTCACGGTGCTCTGCGTCAGGTACTGGGGGATACTGCAACTCAGGCTGGTTCCATGAATAAGCCGGGCTACCTCCGTTTCGACTTCAAGTACGGTGAGCAGCTCACACCGGAACAGCTCCGTGAGATTGAGCAGATCACCAATGAGGCTGTCGACAACGACTGGGCTGTCAATACTGCCGAGATGCCTTTGGAAGAGGCCAAGGCCGCTGGTGCCATGGCATTGTTCAACGAGAACTACGGCGACATCGTCCGCGTTGTCGAGGTCGGTGGCCCGTTCTCAATTGAGCTGTGTGGCGGTACCCACGTTTCGCATTCTTCGCAGATTGGTCCGGTAGCTGTGCTGGGCGAGTCCTCGGTCGGATCGGGCGTGCGCCGTATTGAGGCCTATTCGGGTATGGATTCCTTCCGCTACCTGTCCACCGAGCGTCTCCTGGCTGAACGACTGGCCACTGAATTCAAGGCTCCTTCTGCTGAGCTGCCAGACCGCATTGCAGCACTGGCTGAGAAGCTCAAGGCTGCAGAGAAGCAGCTCGCTGATTTCAAGGCCGGACAGCTGCTGGCCAATGCCGCGTCTCACCTGGAGTCCGCTCGCACCATCGGCGATGTCACCTACCTCGGCCTTAAGCTTCCCGACGGTACGGAGATGAAGGACATCCGTTCGCTGGCTAATGACTTGGCGAAGCGCCTTGCGGATCGCCCAAGCGTCATTGCGTTGATTTCCAACGCTGGCGGCAAGGTTCCGTTTGTGGCCTCGGTTTCGGATGAAGCCGTCAATCGCGGTATTAAGGCCGGCGATTTGGTGAAGCTGATGGGCGCTGAGGTCGGCGGCAAGGGCGGCGGTAAACCGGCAATGGCACAGGGCTCCGGCTCTGATGCTTCCGGAATCGACGCAGCATTGGCCGCGGTTGAGGCCGAACTGTCCAAGTAGCCAATTAACGGCTGTGCTATCGGAAGAGCAGTAAACAATGGCTAAGCCCCGTATTGATACCCCCGGTCAGGACGATCCCGGTCGGGGTCGACGGCTCGGAATCGACGTCGGCGATGTCCGCGTTGGCGTCGCGGTCTCTGACCCCGACTGTATCCTGGCGACCCCGGTTGAAACAGTCACTCGAGCAACGGGGCGAAAAGATCCTGACGGGCCGGATATTGACCGGCTCGTGGAACTTGCCACTGAACTTGAGGTCGTCGAGATTGTTGTCGGCATGCCCCTTATGCTCGACGGCTCGTTCGGGACTTCTGCGCGGAAAGCTACTGACGTTGGATTCCGGTTGCAGCGCCGACTCGGTGATCGAGTCGTAGTGCATTACGCCGACGAGCGGATGACGACGGTAATGGCCCAATCACGACTGCACGCAGCAGGTATTGATGTTAAGTCCGGTCGGAAGATTATTGACCAGGCTGCGGCAGTAGAAATTCTGCAGTCCTGGTTGGACAGACGGGCAAAAGCTTTGGACGAAAATACCGAGTAGGGGCACACAAAAGTTACCGAAAGGTGACAATTCACCCACCTTTGCGCAATTATTAACTGTGTAATACCTAAGCACGTTTGTCGCGTGCATAGGATTTGAAAAGTTGAAGTGGCGATTCACACCTACAATGCAACCTAGTGCTACGACTTCGTCGTAAAGCTATGTCGCACCAGTCGTTATCAGTCGCGTGTCGTACCCGAATGGGAAGACTCCTTGCTGATACCGATGGGAGAGTGAGCTGCATTCGAGGAGATTATTGATGAGTAAAGACGCGCAGACTGCGCGCCGCACTGATAGCGGCGGTGCCGACCGGGACCGCGCTGGTGCTCGCAGCGGTGGGGCAAAGCCTCGAGTTCGTCACCGCCAAACGGCAGTGGCAATCAATGTGACTTCTGTCCTGTTATGCGTGTTGGTCCTCGGAGTGATTGGCCTCGTCTGGAACCGTGGCGGCATTGTTGACGATTACGATGGCAAAGCTGAGGGTCCATTGACGATTGTTGAGGTCAGTGAAGGCACGTCACTTACTGATTTGTCCAACCAGTTGGTGGAAAGCGGCGTCGTCAAGTCTTCCCGTGCGTTCATCCAGGCCGCGAATGAGAACTCTCATTCAAGTGAATTGCAGCCTGGTTTCTACCGACTCCATCAGCGGATGAAGGCCGACGAGACCGTCGAGGCTCTTCTGGATGTCGAAAATCAGGTCGGTACCGTTGACATTCCGACTGGCGCCCGTTTCGCCGATACCCGCATTGTGTCCTCATCGGATGTACGTAAGGGAATTTTCTCGCTTATTTCTGAGGCCACTTGTGTTGAGGACAATGACTGCGTATCCAAGGCCGATCTCGAACGTGCTGCTGGCGAGGCCGATTTGGCCGCGCTGGGTGTTCCAGAATGGGCTCGGGACGCGGTAGCTGCGCGTGGCAACGACCCTCGTCGTCTTGAGGGACTCATTACGCCGGGTATTCATCACCTTGACCCGCAGCAGACGCCCGAACAGATGCTTGCAAAATTGGTCAAGGAATCGGTGAAGAATTATGAGGACACGGGTCTCATGGCTTCAGCGGACATGGTTGGTCTAACTCCATACGAGCTGATTACCGCAGCTTCTTTGATCCAGATGGAGGCGCCAGATGGCGACTTCGATAAGGTCGCTCGCGTTATTCTCAACCGTCTCGACGAACCGATGCAGCTGCAGTTCGACTCGACAGTCAACTACGACCTGCCAGATCAGGAAATCGCAACCACGGATGAGGACCGCGCGCGAAAGACCGCGTGGAACACCTACGCCAAGGAGGGGCTGCCGGAAACCCCCATTGCTTCGCCCTCCATCGAGGCGATTCGTGCCATGGAAAATCCGGCTGACGGCACCTGGCTGTACTTTGTCACGGTGGACAAGGAAGGAAATACTGTCTTTAGCACGACCTTCGAAGAGCACGAGGCCGCTATCGACGAGTCACGCAACAATGGCGTGCTGGATTCCAACCGCTAAGAGGTAGAACTCCTATGCCTATAACTCATCGCGCAGCCGTGCTGGGAGATCCGATTGATCACTCGTACTCGCCGGCTATTCACAACGCCGGTTACCGCGCTGCGGGAATGAATGACTGGCACTATGACCGCATTCGCTGCAACGCCGAAGAACTTGCCGACGTCGTTGGTGGAGCAGACCCCTGTTTCCAGGGATTTTCCGTCACGATGCCTGACAAGTTTGCCGCGCTGGACTTCGCGGATGAAGTCAGTGAGCGCGCACGGCTCATAGGTTCAGCGAACACTCTGGTCCGTCGCGATTCGGTCTGGTTTGCCGACAACACCGATGGCGACGGCGTACTGGGAGCACTGCGCGAGATAGACTGCACGAACGCACCACGTGGCCGCGCCGTTGTTGTTGGTGCCGGTGGCACAGCACGGCCGGCACTTTGGGCGCTGTCGCAGCTGGGGGTCAATCATGTGACCGTAGTAGCGCGCTCCGAGCGCGCATATGACATTGAACCATTAGCTGCCGCGCTGGGGATGGAATTTGTTTGGGTGACTTTTGATGTTCCAAACCTGGCAGATATTGCTGGTAATGCCGACGTGCTGGTCTCTACGGTGCCGTCAGCCGCAATTGAGTCGGTTGCTGGCTACCTCGCTCGAGCACCGAAGATTCTCGACGTCATTTACAATCCCTGGCCAACCCCACTTGTGAAAGCAGCGGAACGCGGAGGGACACAGGCGGTCGGTGGATTGTCCATGTTGCTACATCAAGCGGTGGGACAGTTTGAGCAGTTTACTGGACGCACTCCCGATGTCGAGGCGATGCGTGCAGCGCTGCCGAACTAGTTCACAACCGTTACAATCCCAAAGTTATGGGGTGGGGAATAACTGAGATAGGGCTGTCTCCGATTGGACAGCACAGGATTGACCCGGTCTACCTTGACCGGGTTTTCTATTTCCTAGTCGTGATGCTTGTACTCGGCTGGGGCGGTATTGGCTGCTGGTTGGATGTGACTCGGAGACGACTACCGAACTGGTGGTTAGTGCTAGGGGCAGTGGGTCTGATAACAACCACTGGAATGGTGCTCCAGCAAAAGAGCACCTTGGCTGACAATCTCGCCAGTGCAGTCGCAGCCATAGGAACAGGAATAGGCCTCTGGTTTGGCCTCTATGTAGCAGTCTTCATCTTCAACCCACGCTCTATGGGGGCTGGAGATGTGAAGCTCGCAGCAATTCTCGGGGGCGGTGTCGGTCTGGTATCGGGCGAGCCAGTGGCGACAGCAATTTGGATTGCAGTGGCAATTCTGTTGGCTGCCGGACTCACTCTCCTCATGGCAGGAGTCACCGCGGGAAAGCGGGGCTGGGGTGACCATCGTAAAGTGAAAACAACGCCTGTGCCGGCGAGCGTGCCTCATGGGCCTGCGATGCTTGCAGCAACCGCCATTGTGTGGGGGATAAGCGGAGGGTACCTACAAGTCCCCTGAAGCGGTAGACCAGGGGCGATGAATTGGGGCATATTTGAAACTTGTATGCCCCCAAATGCACAAGAAGTACGGCAAACGTGACATTATGATACCTATGCTTCGTTGGACTACCGCGGGTGAATCTCACGGCAAAGCGCTTATCGCTCTCGTAGAAGGCGCGCCAGCCGGACTTCCCCTGACTACAGATGACGTATCACGCCACCTCGCACGCCGCCGCCTCGGCTATGGTCGCGGGGCGCGAATGAAGTTTGAGGCTGATGAGGTCACCCTGCTGACTGGCATTCGACATGGTGAGACGCTGGGATCGCCGATTGGCATTATGGTCGGCAACTCCGAATGGCCCAAGTGGACTGAGGTCATGAGCCCGGATCCAGTTGACCCAGTTGTTTTGGATACAGCTCGTGGCGCCACCTTAACCCGCCCGCGCCCGGGGCATGCCGATTTCAACGGCATGCTGAAGTACAACCACACCGATGCTCGAAACATCCTGGAGCGTTCATCGGCTCGCGAGACTGCAGCACGTGTGGCGGCATCGGTTGTGGCACGCTCAATTCTGCGTGAGACTCTCGGTGTGGAAGTTGTCAGCCACGTTATTTCCATCGGTCGTTCGGAGCCCTACGAGGGGCCACTGCCGACCTTCGCTGATCAGGACAAGATTGACGAGTCGCCAGTGCGTGCATTCTCCGCAGCTGCGGAGGAGTCGATGATTGACGAAATCAAGGCCGCCAAGAAGCAGGGCGACACCCTCGGTGGCATCGTCGAGGTCGTTGTCCACGGTCTGCCGGTGGGTCTGGGATCGCACATTTCCGGTGATGCCCGTCTGGATTCGCAGCTTGCGGCTGCCTTGATGGGAATTCAGTCCGTCAAGGGCGTGGAGATCGGCGACGGTTTTGAGGAAGCCCGTCGCCGTGGCACCGAGGCTCACGATGAAATGGTGCGTACCGACGACGGCGTGGATCGGGAAACTAACCGCGCCGGTGGCCTGGAGGGTGGCATGACTAATGCTCAACCTCTCGTTGTGCGTGCTGCGATGAAACCAATTTCGACCGTTCCGCGTGCGCTGAAGACCGTCGATATGGCCAGCGGCGATGCAGCTACCGCAATCCACCAGCGCTCTGATGTCTGCGCGGTCCCGGCCGGCGGTGTTGTCGCAGAGGCAATGGTCGCGCTGGTACTGGCGCGTGCAGTGATGGAAAAGTTTGGCGGCGATAGCCTGGAGGAAACCAAGCGTAACGTTGAGGGCTACTTGGAGCAGACTCGACGTCGCCTTGATTGGAAATAGCGCCACAGTCGCGCACACGAAGAAGGGTAAAACGAGGGGAATGTCCGTTCCTACTATTGTCCTTGTCGGACCGCCCGGATCGGGAAAGTCCACCATCGGTCGTCGACTGTCTCGTGCATTGAGCACAAGACTCACCGATACCGATGAGATGATTGAACAGCGCATGGGCAAGACTTGTGGGGAAGTCTTTTCCGAGCTGGGAGAGCCGGAATTCCGCCGTATCGAGGAACAAATCGTGGCGGAGGCTCTGACCCACGACGGAATCGTCTCACTTGGCGGTGGTGCCGTGATTTCGCAGGCGACCCGTGACCTGCTGGCAGACCATAACGTCGTCTACCTCGAGATCAGCATTGCAGAGGGGGTCCGTCGTACAGCGGGTAACAATTCCCGCCCGGTGCTCCAGGCGGATGACCCTGAGGCTCATTACCGCGCGCTCTATGAGGCTCGCCGCGCTTTCTACGAAGATGCAGCCACTTTCAAGGTGCGTTCCGACGAACGTTCCCCGCAGCGCGTTGTGGCCGAGATCCTCAGTTACCTCGATGAAACCTGCGACGAGGCTTAACTGGCGACTCTTAAAAGGCGGCAGCTAATCACTGCCGTATAACCAGCAACTCCATACATTTCTTACGCTAACGACTAGGGACTGACAATGAACTCAACCCGCACAATCCGTGTTGAAGGCCCATCGCCGTACACGGTGACCATGGGGCATGGACTCACCGAGCAGATTGCGGAGGCCGCTACGTTTGCCTCCCAGGTTGCGGTGATTCACCAGGAGAGCGTTCAAGAGCTGAGCTTCGGCGTCATCAAGGCTCTGGCGGACAAAGGAGTCGATGCCTTTAGCATCCAGGTTCCGGATGCGGAGGAGGGCAAGACGCTCGCAGTTGCTGAAACAGTTTGGGACACTTTTGGTGAACGCGGTCTGGGCCGGCGTGATGCAGTAATCGCGATTGGCGGCGGTGCAGCCACAGACTTCGGTGGATTCGTCGCCGCCGCGTGGATGCGTGGAGTGAAGGTTATCCAGGTCCCGACGACGCTGCTCGGCATGGTCGACGCAGCTGTCGGCGGTAAGACCGGTATCAACACTGCAGCCGGCAAGAACCTGGTCGGCGCTTTCCACGAGCCTGCCGCGGTGTTCTGTGACCTTGATGTCCTGCGCACCTTGCCGAAGGCCGAGCTGATCGCGGGCTCGGCAGAGATTATCAAGGCTGGATTTATCGCGGACACGAAGATTCTCGATCTTTACGAGGCAAACCCGCAGGCCTGCCTCGATGTTGACGGTGACCTGCCAGAACTGGTCGAGCGCGCGATTGCTGTCAAGGCACGCGTGGTCGCTGAGGATCTGAAGGAATCTGGCCTCCGCGAGATCCTGAACTATGGCCACACTTTCGGTCATGCCGTTGAGCACTTTGAAAATTACCGCTGGCGCCATGGCCACGCCGTAGCTGTAGGCATGGTTTATGTTGCTGAGCTGGCCAAGATTACCGGACATATTGATCAGGAACTCGTAGACCGTCACCGTCGCATCCTAGAGTCCATTGGTCTGCCAACGACCTACCAGACAGGTCGTTTTACCGAGCTCTACGATGCGATGACCAGGGATAAGAAGAACCGCGACGGTGCGATCCGATTCGTTATTCTAGAAAACCCCGGTGAAACAGCCCGTCTTGAAGGCCCGGGCATGGATGACCTCGAGCGTGCGTACGAACTGCTCTGCAACAATGGGCAGGCCGCATCGGAGGAGTCAACCCGCTCATGACCTCTCTTCGCGCAGCAACGGATGCCACAGCGGCGATTCCGACCGTGCTTGTTCTGAACGGCCCGAACCTCGATCGTCTGGGCAAGCGTCAGCCAGAAATTTACGGAGCCACTACTTTAGCCGATGTCGAATCTGAACTTCGCACCCTGGCCAAGGAGCTTGGCGTCGTAGTGGATTGCCGCCAATCCAACTATGAAGGTCAACTCATCGAGTGGGTTCATGAAGCTGCCGACTACGGTTGGCCAGTCATTATCAATCCAGGAGGGTTGACACACACCTCCGTCGCCCTGCGTGACGCGCTTGCCGAAGTTGCCGACGGTGCGGGCTTCCACGAGGTCCATATTTCAAACATTCACGCCCGGGAGGAGTTTCGGCACCACTCGTACCTGTCAGCGCTTGCCGCGGGCGTTATCGTCGGGTGCGGAACTGATGGCTATTCCATGGCACTGAGAAGGGTGAGTACGACACTATGACAGATATCTCCACGAACTACGCCGCCCGCCGAGCTGCTCTTATCGACGCATTGTCCGACAACGACTGCGACGGTTTCCTCACAGTCGACCCGACGCATGTTGGCTGGCTTACGGGATTCCACGGCTCGAATGCTGGTTTGATTGTTGCGGCCAGTGGGGAAGCGCTGCTTTCCACCGACGGCCGCTATACGGTTCAGGCTGGCAAGCAGGCACCGGACGTGGAGTTACTCACCGCTCGCAACACTGGCGTGGCACTCGTCGGTCAATGCCGAAAGCTGGATATCTCGCGTCTTGGTGTTGAATCTGAGTTCCTCACTATGGCCGCTTATCAAGAGCTAGAGGATGCCCGGCCACAGGCACTCGAGCTGGTATCGACTACGGGCGTCGTCTCTAAACTGCGGGAGGTCAAGTTTGATACGGAACTCGTCGCTCTGCGCCACGTCGCCGACATCGCGGTCCGCGCATTCGAGGACTTGCTTCACGACGGCATCGTGGTCGCCGGCCGCACGGAGCGCGAAGTCGCCGCAGAGTTGGAGTACCGCATGCGCATGCATGGCGCCGATCGGCCAAGCTTCGACACGATTGTCGCGAGCGGCCCGAATTCCGCCAAGCCACACCACGGAGCGGAAGATCGCGTAATCGAGGCAGGTGACCTGGTCACTATTGACTTTGGCGCCTTTGCCGGGGGCTACAACTCAGATATGACACGTACCCTCTTTGCCGGTGAGGCGGGAACGTCGTCAAGCGAAAACGATCCGAACAATACGTCGTCGGATTTGGACGGCGCGATTGTTGACGGGGTGGAGTTCGCAGACGAGAAGGCCCGAGAGATTTACAATGTCGTGCTGGAAGCCCAGCTGGCTGGCGTAAAAGCGGCCGTGCCAGGGGCTGATGTTGTGGCTGTAGACGCAGCAAGCCGGGACATTATTGAAAAGGCTGGTTATGGGGAGCACTTCGTTCATTCCACCGGCCACGGAATCGGTATTGAGGTGCATGAGGCTCCATTTGCTGGTCGCACCGGCAAGGGGAAGTTGGCAGCTGGCATGACGTTGACCATCGAGCCTGGTATTTATGTGCCGGGGTTCGGCGGTGTGCGCATCGAAGATACGTTGATTATCACCGACACCGAGCCGGAAATTATTACGCAGCTGCCGAAACCGCGAGCCTAACATCACGGCGTTTTATTTTTCTCTCGATGAGATACGGAGTATCGTGGTTTCGTCAGAGAGCTTTTTAACAATTTCAGGAGAGTTTAGTTGGCTACCACTGCAGATTTTAAAAACGGTCTAGTTATCAAGCACGACAACAAGCTTCAGCAGATCGTGGAGTTCCAGCACGTCAAGCCAGGTAAGGGTCCGGCATTCGTCCGCACCAAGCTGAAGGACGTTCTGACCGGCAAGGTTGTTGACAAGACTTTCAACGCTGGCGTCAAGATTGAGACTGCTACCGTCGACCGCCGCGACATGACGTACCTGTACCACGACGGTGAAGGATACGTCTTCATGGACGACAAGACCTACGACCAGATTTCCATCCTGGACGCTCAGATGCCGGAGGGTGCTAAGTTCCTGCTTCCGGAAACCACCTGCCAGGTGTCCTTCCATGAGGGCAACGTTCTTTTCGCTGAAATGCCTGTTTCGGTTGAACTGAAGGTTGAGCAGACCGACCCGGGTCTGCAGGGCGACCGCTCCACCGGTGGCACCAAGCCGGCAACTTTGGAGACTGGCGCTGAGATTCAGGTGCCGCTGTTCATCGAAACCGGCGACGTACTGAAGGTCGACACCCGTGACGGCTCCTACCTGTCCCGCGTCAACCACTAATTCCCTCATCTAGTTCACCCTTTTGTTGAGAGCGATACATACACATCCATGACTGAAAAGGATCACAAGTCCGTCGAGACCCCGGATGCGCAGGAGTCCGCGAAAGTTCGCGAACCTAACTACAAGCGCCACGGCGCGCGCTACCGTGCGCGCCGTCGTGCGGTAGATCTGCTATTTGAGGCCGAGCAGCGAGGCGTCGACGTCGTCAAGCTTCTTGAAGAGCGGCTGGAAATGGTCCGTAATCCCGATCTGGATGTGAATCCAATTGCGGAGTACACCGAGCAGATCGTGCGCGGTGTAGCTGCGGAAATTATCGGTATCGACTCGACGATTTCTTCGTACCTGACGGAGGAGTGGCCGCTGCGTCGCCTACCGGCAGTCGACCGTGCTATTTTGCGTCTTTCCACCTGGGAGCTGTTCTACAACTCCGACGTGCCTCCGCGTGTGGCCGTGGTGGAAGGCGTTGAGCTGGCATCGGAATACTCCACTGATGTGGCGGCACCGTACATCAACGCAGTTCTCGATGCCGAGGCCAAGATTGCCGACCAGGCACGCCTGGCAGCAGCAGCTGTTAGCACTTCGGTGGGCGAGTCCCAGTTCGACGAGGCTATTCAGGCACAGGCTGCTGCAAATGAGGAAGCTGACAAGGCACTGGCTGACTCCGATGAGATGGCTAAGATTACCGGCCTGGACATGAGCGATATTGCCAAGCTGGTGGCTGAAGACGTGGCTAAGAGCGAGAACGGGTCCTAGCCAATCAAAGCGGCCGGGCTCACTGCGAACCGATCGCAGTCGGTTCTCGCGGATTGTCTGAAACTCCAAGTCCCTTTTTTGGGGGCTTGGAGTTTTGTTGCATTTAGAGGCAATTTAAGTGTGAGTGCTATTCTGGTCAGCGGAAGTTTGCACCGCGACCGTAGTTGCGGGTCACGCAAACTGATAATCAAATATCCACAATCAAGACATCCTTTAACGGACCGCACTGAGAGGCGGGGAAGGAGGTCACGATGAGCGAAGGAACGCCGCAAACAACCGAGCTGCTCAATGCAGACGAAGTTGCACGTACCATCGCGCGCATCGCGCACCAAATTATTGAAAAAACTGCGCTGGATAGCCCAAATGCTGGGCGCGTAGTTCTCCTCGGCATTCCATCTGGTGGCGTACCGCTGGCGGAGAAGCTAGCCGATTTGATTGAACAGTTCTCCGGCATTCGCCCGGAAACTGGATCGCTTGATATCACCCTGTACAGAGATGACTTGCGCAAGGGCCCACACCGCGCCCTGCAGCCCACGAACATTCCAAACTCCGGAATCGACGGCACCACCGTTGTTCTCGTAGACGATGTCCTCTTCTCAGGTCGCACGATTCGCGCCGCACTCGACGCTATTGCTGACATCGGTCGCCCGCGAGTAATTCAGCTTGCAGTGCTGGTTGATCGTGGTCATCGTCAACTACCAATTCGCGCCGATTACGTCGGTAAGAATCTGCCAACTTCCCGCGACGAAGACGTCGATGTGCTGGTAGAGGCACTTGACGGCCGTGACGCGGTTATTCTCACCCGGGCGGAGGAACAGTGAAACACCTGATTAGCATTGCGGATTTGACCAAGGATGAAATTGTCGGCCTGATGGATGAGGCCGATCGTTTCAAGGAGGTCATCCGCGGTCGGGAAATTAAGAAGCTGCCGACCCTGCGCGGCCGCACTATTTACAACCTCTTTTACGAGAACTCCACGCGTACCCGCTCTTCTTTTGAGACTGCGGGTAAGTGGATGAGCGCCGATGTTATTAATATCTCGGCTTCCTCTTCCTCTGTGAAGAAAGGCGAGAGTCTGAAAGACACCGCGCTGACTTTGGATGCTATCGGCGGCGATGCCATCGTCGTTAGGCACCCATCGTCGGGCGCGGCACAGCTGATCGCCAAGTGGACTGAGGAATTTGGCAACGGCCCATCGATCATCAACGCGGGTGACGGAAAGCACCAGCATCCGACGCAGGCTCTCCTGGATGCGGTGACGTTGCGTCAGCGCCTCGGTGGAATTGAGGGGCGCAAGGTCGTCATCGTTGGCGATATTTTGCACTCTCGCGTCGCTCGCTCTAACGCCGATCTGCTAAGCAAGCTCGGCGCCGAGGTCGTCTTCGTCGCGCCACCGACGCTGCTGCCGTTTGGCATCGAGACCTGGCCGGTGCGTGTTGCCTACCGCATGGAAGACGAGATCCGCGATGCTGATGCCGTGATGATGCTCCGCGTTCAGCAGGAGCGCATGAACGGAGGCTTCTTCCCATCCCATCGCGAATACGCCACTCGCTACGGGCTGTCGAAGGCTCGCGAGAAGATGCTTCGCGACGACTGCATTGTGATGCACCCAGGCCCGATGCTTCGTGGCATGGAAATTAACGATGCCGTCGCTGATCTGCCGCGCACTGCCGTGCTGCAGCAGGTAGCCAACGGTGTCCACGTCCGTATGGCAGTTCTTTTCACACTGCTGACCTCAGGTGTTTCCGTCAACTTGGAAGGGCAGGCATAAATGTCGAATCGCAATGAGTATGACGAAGCCTCGTACCCCGAGGTAGGACCGCTGGCAGCGTCCGCGAGGGGACAGCTGCTGCTGAAGGGTGTGCGTCCCTACGGTGAAGGCGAAGATGTCGACGTTCTGATTGAAGATGGCGTCATCGCTGAGATTGGTGAAAATCTCACGGCCGAGGACGGGGTAGAGGTCCTGGAGTTCGACTCCCTCGTTCTCTTGCCAGGCCTGGTTGACATCCATGTGCACCTGCGGGAGCCGGGCCGTGAAGATACGGAAACCCTGGCCACTGGTTCCGCTGCCGCAGCACGCGGTGGTTTCACCGCAGTGTTCACTATGGCCAATACCGCGCCGGTAACCGATGACCCCTCGATTGCTGAGTCGGTGTGGCTCAAGGGCCAGGCGCTGAACCTCTGCGACGTTCACCCGGTCGGATCCATTACTAAGGGGCTGAAGGGCGAGACGCTGACTGAGTTCGGCATGATGGCAGACTCGCAGGCGAAGGTACGCATGTTCTCCGATGACGGTAAGTGCGTTGACAATCCGCTGATTATGCGCCGCGCGATTGAATACGCCCGCGGCGAAGACGTATTGCTGGCGCAGCACTGCGAAGATCCGCGTCTGACCGCAGATGCATCGGCTCACGAAGGTCCGACCGCCGCACGACTCGGCCTGACCGGGTGGCCGCGCGTAGCTGAGGAGTCCATCGTGGCCCGAGATGCCATTATGGCTCGCGACTACGGCGGACGCATGCACATCTGCCACGCTTCCACCGAAGGCACGGTTGAGCTGGTCAAGTGGGCAAAAGAGCATGATATTCCGCTGACCGCCGAGGTTACCCCGCATCACCTGATTCTCACCGATGAGAAGTTGGAGACCTACGACGGCGTCTACCGCGTCAATCCGCCGCTGCGCGAGCAGCGCGACACCCTGGCTCTGCGTCAGGCTCTGATTGACGGGATCATTGACTGTGTCGCTACCGACCACGCTCCGCACGGCTCTGAAGAAAAGTGCTGCGAGTTCGAGCACGCTAAGCCCGGCATGCTTGGTCTGGAGACCTCGATGCCAATCATCGCCGAAGAGTTCGTTTTGAAGGGCGATTGTGATTGGCGCTGGCTGGCCAAGGTCATGAGTGAGCGTCCCGCTCAAATCGTGAAGCTACCGGGGCACGGCCGTCCGATTGCTGTCGGTGAGCCTGCCAACCTGACCGTTGTTGACCCGGGCAAAAAGTGGACGGTCCGCGGTGAAGACCTGGCGTCGAAGTCTGAGAACACTCCATATGAGGAAATGGAGATGGCCGTGTCCGTGGCAGCTACCGTGCTGCGCGGTAAGGTGACCGCTCTTAACGGAGAGGTCGCTGGATAATATTCATGTCAACGCATAAACATTCACATGCGTCCCGTATGATTAATGTAAATTCCTCGCACGCTACCCAACTGAAAGGCAATAACGTGAGCAACGAGTCGCAGGCCGCGGCCGCTACAGCGGCAGTCCTGGTATTGGCAGATGGCCGAGTGTTCCGCGGACGCGGTTTCGGCGCCACCGGTACAACCCTGGGTGAGGCAGTTTTTACCACCGCTATGACGGGCTACCAGGAAACCCTGACGGACCCGTCCTACCACCGCCAGCTGATTGTGGCTACCGCACCACAGATCGGCAACACCGGTTGGAACGATGAGGACTACGAGTCCCGCGGAAACAAGATTTGGGCAGCTGGCTTTATTATCCGCGATTTGTCGCGCATTCCCTCCAACTGGCGCTCGGAGCGCAGCTTGGAAGATGAACTGAAGGCACAGGGCATCATCGGTATCCGCCAGATTGATACCCGCGCGCTGGTTCGCCATTTGCGCGACAATGGCTCGATTGCCGCTGGTATTTTCTCCGGTGAGGACGCACAGCAGCCCGTCGATAAGCTGGTGGAAATCGTTCGCGCTCAGCCTGCGATGAAGGGCGCGGATCTGGCTCGCGAGGTCAGCACCGATGAGGCCTATGTCGTGGAACCACAGGGGGAGAAGAAGGCACGTGTTGTGGCCTACGACCTGGGCATCAAGTCCAACACCCCGCGTGAGCTGGCTAAGCGTGGCCTGGAAGTCGTAGTTGTTCCGGCTAACACTCCGTACGAAGATATTAAGAAGGAATACCAGCCGGACGGTGTCTTCTTGTCCAACGGCCCGGGTGACCCGGCAACTGCTGATGAGATGGTTGCGGTCGCCAAGGCTGCCCTCGATGACGGCATGCCGCTATTCGGTATCTGCTTCGGTAACCAGATTCTTGGCCGCGCACTCGGCCTGAATACTTACAAGCTGGTCTTCGGTCACCGCGGCGTCAATGTTCCGGTGAAGGACCACCGCACTGGCCGTATTTTTATCACCGCTCAGAACCACGGCTTCGCACTTGAAGGCAAGGCCGGCGAGAGTTTCGATACCCCGTGGGGCGAGGCAGAGGTTACGCACACCTGCCTTAACGACGACGTCGTGGAAGGTGTCGCACTGAAGAACGGCATGGCCTTTTCTGTGCAGTACCACCCGGAGTCCGCAGCCGGCCCGCACGATGCGCACTCTCTCTTTGATGACTTCCTGGCGCTGATCCAGCAGGTCGATTTCAACAAGTCCGCAACCGGAAACTCGAACAAGTAGGAAAGGGCTAAGGGACCTAACACCATGCCACGTCGTACAGACATCAACCACGTACTGGTTATCGGCTCCGGCCCGATTGTTATCGGTCAGGCCTGCGAGTTCGACTACTCCGGCACCCAGGCTTGCCGCGTGCTGCGCGAAGAGGGCCTGCGAGTCACGCTGGTTAACTCCAACCCGGCAACGATTATGACCGACCCGGAGTTCGCAGACTCCACCTACATCGAGCCGATTGAGACCAAGTACATCGAAAAGATCCTGGCCAAGGAAGCTGCAGAGGGCAACCCGATTGACGCTGTCCTGGCAACTCTCGGTGGCCAGACTGCACTAAACGCAGCCATTCAGCTGGACCGCGAGGGCATTCTGGAGAAGTACAATGTCGAGCTGATTGGTGCTGATATTCCGGCCATTCAGCGCGGTGAGGATCGCCAGATGTTCAAGGACATCGTCGCCAAGATTGGTGGCGAATCCGCTCGTTCCCGCGTCTGCCACAACATGGAAGAAGTCCATGAGACTGTTGCAGAGCTCGGTCTTCCGGTCGTTGTGCGCCCGTCGTTCACCATGGGCGGTCTGGGTTCCGGTCTGGCCTTCAACCAGGAAGACCTCGACCGTATTGCAGGTGGCGGCCTGGCCGCATCGCCCGAGGCCAATGTTCTGATCGAGGAGTCCATCCTCGGCTGGAAGGAATTTGAGCTCGAGCTCATGCGCGATGGCGACGACAACGTTGTCGTGGTCTGCTCCATTGAAAACGTTGATGCCCTCGGTGTCCACACTGGTGACTCGGTGACTGTCGCTCCGTCGATGACTCTGACCGACCGCGAGTTCCAGACCATGCGTGACCAGGGCATCGCAATTCTGCGTGAGGTCGGCGTTGACACCGGTGGCTGTAACATCCAGTTCGCCATCAACCCGAATGACGGCCGCATCATCACCATTGAGATGAACCCGCGCGTCTCCCGCTCGTCGGCGCTTGCTTCCAAGGCAACCGGTTTCCCGATTGCAAAGATCGCTGCCAAGCTGGCTATCGGCTACACCCTCGATGAGATCACCAACGACATCACCGGTGAAACCCCAGCTGCGTTTGAGCCGGTGCAGGACTACGTGATTGTCAAGGCTCCACGCTTTGCTTTCGAGAAGTTCCCAGGTGCTGACGATACGCTGACCACCACCATGAAGTCCGTCGGTGAGGCCATGGCTATCGGCCGCAACTACATCGGCGCGCTCGGTAAGGTCATGCGCTCGCTGGAGAACAAGCCAGCTGGTTTCTGGACTGTTCCGGATGAGGACTTCGCAGGTGAGCGCGCAAACGATGTCAACGCTGTCCTTGAGGACCTGAAGCGTCCGACTGAAGGTCGCATCTACGACGTTGAGCTGGCTCAGCGTCTGGGTGCTTCCATCGAGCAGATCCACGAAGCTTCCGGCCTGGATCCGTGGTTTATCGCTGAGATGGAAAACCTGCAGGATATCCGCAAGGAGCTTATCGACGCTCCGGTGCTGACCTCCGACCTGCTGCGTGAGGCTAAGTACTGGGGCCTGTCCGACGCCCAGATTGCTGCGCTGCGTCCGGAGTTGGCCGGGGAAGACGGCGTGCGCGAGCTGCGCTGGCGCCTGAACATCCACCCGGTATTCAAGACTGTCGATACCTGCTCCGCCGAGTTCGAAGCACAGACTCCGTACCACTACTCGGCATACGAGCTGGACCCGGCTGCTGAGTCCGAGGTCGCCCCGCAGACCGAGAAGGAAAAGGTCATCATCCTCGGTTCCGGTCCTAACCGCATCGGCCAGGGTATTGAGTTCGACTACTCCTGTGTCCACGCGGCGCTCGAGCTCTCCCGGGTTGGGTACGAGACCGTCATGGTCAACTGCAACCCGGAAACGGTTTCCACCGACTACGACACCGCAGATCGCCTCTACTTCGAGCCGTTGACTTTCGAGGATGTCCTCGAGGTCTACCACGCTGAGAGCCAGTCCGGAAAGGTCGCAGGCGTCATTGTTCAGCTCGGTGGCCAGACTCCGTTGGGCCTGGCGGAGCGTCTGCAGGCCGCAGGCGTTCCGATTGTCGGCACTAGCCCAGAGGCAATCGACCTGGCTGAGGACCGCGGTGAGTTCGGCAAGGTGCTGGCTGAGGCCAAGCTGCCGGCGCCGGAGTTCGGTACCGCCACCTCCTTCGCAGAAGCTCGCCAGGTTGCCGCTGGTATCGG
The DNA here is from genome assembly GCF_039907185.1 of Corynebacterium sp. c8Ua_99. Lineage (NCBI taxonomy): Bacteria > Bacillati > Actinomycetota > Actinomycetes > Mycobacteriales > Corynebacteriaceae > Corynebacterium > Corynebacterium sp. c8Ua_99. Next base: position 83,645 of record NZ_JASBOG010000005.1, on the reverse strand, counting down.
TTACCCGGTGCTGGTCCGTCCGTCCTACGTCCTCGGCGGCCGTGGCATGGAAATCGTCTACGATGAGGCCACTCTGGAGGACTACATCAACCGCGCTACCGAGCTGTCCAATGAGCACCCGGTACTGGTTGACCGCTTCCTGGACAGCGCCATCGAGATCGATGTTGATGCACTGTGTGATGGGGAAGAGGTCTACCTCGGCGGCGTTATGGAGCACATCGAGGAAGCCGGTATTCACTCCGGTGACTCCGCGTGTGCGCTGCCTCCGATGACTCTGTCTGCAGGCATCATCGACAAGGTGCGTGAATCCACCAAGGCACTGGCACACGGCATCGGTGTCAAGGGCCTGATGAACGTTCAGTACGCACTCAAGGACGAGACGCTCTACGTCATCGAGGCCAACCCGCGTGCATCTCGTACCGTACCGTTTGTCTCCAAGGCAACCTCAGTTCCGCTGGCTAAGGCCGCGTCCCGCGTCATGATGGGCGCTACTATCGCGGAACTGCGCGAAGAGGGCATGATTCCGTCCAATTTCGACGGCGGCTCTCTGCCTGCTGACGCTCCGATTGCGGTTAAGGAAGCCGTCCTGCCGTTCAACCGCTTCCGCGACTTCGAGGGCCGCGCTCTCGACAGCCTGCTGAGCCCGGAGATGAAGTCCACCGGTGAAGTCATGGGCTTGGCAGACAACTTTGGTGCCGCTTTCGCCAAGGGCGAGCTGGCCGGTTTCGGTGAGCTGCCGACCGAGGGCACGATCTTCGTCTCGCTGGCCAACCGCGATAAGCGCACTCTGGTCTTCCCGATCCTCACGCTGGCGGATATGGGCTTCCGCATCCTGGCAACGGAGGGTACGGCCGGTATGCTGCGCCGCAACGGTGTTGAGTGTGAGGTCGTCGCAAAGCGTACGACTGATTCCGATGCGCCGACGGACGAGCGCGACATCGTCGACATGATTCGCGACGGTGAGGTTGACATCATTATCAACACCCCGTCCGGTTCTGCTGGCGCACGCTCTGACGGATATGAGATTCGCGCTGCTGCTGTGAGCCAGGGCGTAACTTGTGTGACCACCGCTCAGGGGGCCGTCGCCGCACTGCAGGGCATTCTGGCACTGCGCAACGGTGAGATGAGCGTTAAGGCTCTGCAGGAACTCCACCCGGCAGAGTTGGCTGCTCAGGAGCAGGCCTAACATGACCGCGAAAGCTGAAGGTTCCGCAGTGCGGACAGTCAAAGGTTTCGGCGATCGCCTCAGCGAGGTTGTCGCCGAGCGCGGTCGGCTCTGCGTGGGCATCGACCCGCACCCGGGGCTGCTGGATGCCTGGCAGTTGCCGCATTCGGCTGACGGTCTAGAGCGTTTTGCCGCCACATGCGTCGAAGCGTTCGGTGACATCGTTGCCGTCGTCAAGCCCCAGGTGGCGTTCTTCGAAGCCTACGGTTCCAAGGGCTTTGCCGTCCTGGAGCGGACGTTGGCGGATCTGAAGGACGCCGGTGCGCTGTCGATTGCAGATGCCAAGCGTGGCGATATCGGTTCGACGATGGCTGCATACGCTGATGCCTGGCTGTCGGATAGCTCGCCGCTGGCAGCCGACGCTCTGACGGTTTCTCCGTACCTCGGGTTCGGTGCTCTTGATCCGGCGGTTTCGTTGGCGTTGGAGAACGGACGCGGCCTGTTCGTGTTGGCCGCAACGTCCAATCCGGAAGGTGCGTCCGTACAGAAGGCGACGGTTTCGGGTGAGAGTCTGGCTCAGACCATGGTCAACCAGGCAGCCGCTATTAATGCCCGCCAGATTGACGCTGGTGCAAAGGCGGGCAGCATCGGCGTTGTTGTTGGCGCAACGCTTGACGACGCCCCGGTGCTCAGTGATCTGCGCGGTCCCATTCTCATGCCCGGTGTGGGAGCTCAGGGTGGAACCCCGGCCGATGTAGATCGTCTGGCAGGAGAATCCAAGGGGCTTGCACTGCCAAATATTTCGCGTGCAATTCTCTCCGCTGGGCCTGATCCTGCTGCGCTGCGGCGCGCAACTATTGAAGCTGCGGCTCCGTTCCTATCCGAGAGTTAGCAGCGAATCGACGATTTGGCAGAGGCCCGCAGGGCGCACCTCATAGAACAGGTGGCCCTGCGGGCTTCTTCCGTACCTAGCTGCCGAGATTTTCCTAATGAGCCTCAGGTGGCGGCGGAGTAGGTATAGGCACGTTACTGTGACGATTCCTGGGAGATTTCGTACAAAAACCGTGGTCAATTTCCATTCTCCTGGGCAAACGGTGCTACAATCGCCGGAGTTGGTTGACCACGACCGAAAGGTGGGGCGGATAAAGCCCTGGTGTCATTTTTATCGACACCCCGTCAGCATTTGCCTCAACAACCGGTAAGTGCGGTACGGTCTCCAATCGTTAAGCACGGTGTCGTTGCCTGCCCTTGGTGGACGCGAGGCTCGTGCAAGTAAATAAGAAGCTAACCAATCTATTTTTACGGAGGAACACGTGGCCCTTCCGCAGTTGACCCCGGAGCAGCGTGCAGCAGCACTCGAGAAGGCAGCTCAGGCCCGCAAGGTACGCGCAGAGCTCAAGGACAAGCTGAAGCGTGGCGCTATCGACCTGCCAGAGGTTCTCAAGCAGGCTGACGAGAACGAGATCATCGGCAAGATGAAGGTCTCCGCTCTGCTCGAGGCTCTGCCGAAGGTCGGCAAGGTCAAGGCACAGGACATCATGAATGACCTGGAGATTGCTCAGACCCGCCGCCTGCGTGGCCTGGGTGACCGTCAGCGTCGCGCTCTGCTGGAGCGCTTCGGCTACGCAGTGGAGGACTAGTCGCAGTGGCCGGGAATGAAAACGGTCAGCTGGTAGTCCTCGCCGGCCCTGCCGGTGTGGGAAAATCCACTGTTGTCAGTCGGCTCCGTGCCGAGGTTCCCGGACTGTACTTCAGCGTTTCCATGACCACCCGCGCCGCACGGCCGGGTGAGGTCGATGGCCGCGACTATTTCTTCGTGACCCCGGAGAAGTTCCAACAGCATATTGATGCAGGAGAGATGCTCGAGTGGGCTGAAATCCACGGTGGTCTGCAGCGTTCTGGAACGCCGCGTGGCCCGGTGGATAAAGCTCTCGCCGAGGGACGTCCGGTACTCGTTGAGGTGGATCTGGCGGGAGCCCGCTCCATCCGTAAGGTAGCGCCGAATGCTCACCTGCTGTTCTTGGCTCCGCCAAGCTGGGAGATTCTCGTCAGCAGGCTCACTGGTCGTGGCACGGAAACCGAGGCGCAAGTCAAGCGTCGCCTGGAAACCGCGCGAGTGGAAATGGATGCTCAGCACGAATTCGATGAGGTTGTTGTCAACGACAATGTCGATGATGCTGTGGCGGCCATCGCTCGGGCGCTGACTACTGGCAAGTAACAGGGCGACTCCACATCATCGATAGTAGAAATCGTTTCCAAGCAATGGTGTTTCTATTGCTCCGACGGTTTCTATTGTCACCCCAGTAACTCACGTTCTATTGAGGAAAGATTTCTCGTGACCCAGGAAAATACCGCCACCGAGGCAGTGTTCGACCCGCCAATTGGTATTACCAATCCGCCGATCGATGAGCTGCTTGGTAAGGCTTCTTCGAAGTACGCTCTGGCTATCTTCGCTGCCAAGCGTGCACGCCAGATTAATGACTACTACCAGCAGATTGACGAAGGCATGCTGGAGTACGTTGGCCCGCTGGTTACTCCGGGGGTCGCTGAGAAGCCTCTGTCCATCGCTCTTCGTGAAATCAACGCTGGTCTGCTGGACCACACTGAGGGCTAGAGCATTTCCTTAAGGGGAGATATCTGTATGCATGCCGCCGGTAATGCTGACGTATCCGAATGTTTAAAGGTTGTCGTCGGGGTTGCCGGCGGCATCGCTGCATATAAGGCCGCACACGTTGTTCGTGGCTTCAAGGAACTCGGTCACGATGTTCGCGTCGTTCCCACCGAGTCCGCATTGAATTTTGTAGGTGCGGCTACTTTCGAGGCGCTGTCGGGGAACCCGGTGTCGACTACGGTTTTTGACGCAGTCGATGAAGTTCAGCATGTCCGCGTGGGGCAGGAGGCCGACCTCGTCGTCGTGGTTCCCGCGAGTGCCGACTTTATGGCGCGTGCCGCACACGGGCGTGCCGACGACCTTCTCACCGCAACTTTGCTTGTGGCGACCTGCCCGGTGGTTCTGGCTCCTGCCATGCACACTGAGATGTGGAACCATCCAGCTACGCGCGATAATGTCGCGATTCTTCGTCGCCATGGCACTATTGTCCTCGATCCGGCCCATGGCCGTTTGACTGGTAAGGACACTGGTCCAGGTCGTCTGCCGGAGCCAGAGCAGATAGTTTCGCTGGCATTAGCGGCAGTCGAGAATCCGCGCCACTTCCGCCGCGACTTCGAGGGCGTGCGCTTCATGATTACTGCCGGTGGCACCCGTGAGGCTATCGACCCGGTACGTTTTATCGGCAACCACTCCTCAGGACGTCAGGGCTTCGCGCTAGCTGAGATGGCAGCACAGCGTGGCGCTCAGGTCACTGTGGTGGCAGGACATACAGATCAGTTGCCGACACCGCTGGGCGCGAATGTTGTAAAGGTTGATTCCACTTTGGAGATGGCCAAGGCCGCCCACGAACACTCCAAGTTGGCCGATGTCTGCATTTTTGCCGCTGCCGTCGCCGACTTCCGTCCGGCATCGACCGCTGGGGCCAAGATGAAGAAGGGCGTCGCAGACGACGCTTTGAGCAACATCCAGCTCGTAGAAAACCCTGACATTCTGGCTACCACTGTGGAGCGGCGTAAAGCGGGCGAGATTCCGGCAACCACGACGATGGTGGGCTTTGCGGCTGAGACCGGCGACGAGACGACGACGCCACTCGAGCTTGCGAAGCAGAAGATTGTGCGCAAGGGCTGCGATTTGCTTATGTGTAACGACGTCTCAGGTGGGCAAACTTTCGGTGCGACGGACAATGTCGGATGGTTGCTGTCTCTCGATGGCGAGCAGTGGGACGTGCCGCGGGGCTCAAAATTCTCGGTGGCCGGTTCGATTTTGGATGCAGTCTCCGAGCTGCGACAGGAACCTCAGCCAGCGGAGTAGCGGAGGCCTACTACGGCGACTGAACCGCTTGGTCTATAATTATCGAATCAAACGAAAACCCACGCCGCAGCGACACCGCAGGCGTGGGGAAATGATCTAGAAGAAAGTTGTACTGCTCGTGGCCTCTAATCTTCGGCTGTTTTCCAGTGAATCTGTTACCGAGGGGCACCCAGATAAGATTTGCGACTCGATTTCGGACTCCATCCTTGACGCTATGCTCGCGCAGGATTCTGCATCGATGGTCGCCGTTGAGACTGTGGTGACTACCGGTTTAGTCCATGTTGTTGGCGAGGTTCGCACGAAGAGCTACGTTGACATCCCCGGTATTGTCCGGAGTCGACTGAAGGAGATCGGTTTCGATTCTTCTGAAAAGGGCTTTGACGGCAAGACCTGCGGCGTCTCCGTTTCGATCGGTGAGCAGTCCTCAGATATTCACGACGGTGTGCACACTTCTCTGGAAGCGCGCAGCTCTGATGGCGAAGTCGAAGCAGAAGATCTCAAGGGCGCTGGCGACCAGGGGCTGATGTTCGGCTACGCTACCAACGAAACTCCGGAGTACATGCCGCTACCGATTGCACTGGCACACCGTCTGGCTCGCCGCTTGACGCAGGTACGCAAGGAAGGCATCGTCCCATCGCTTCGACCGGATGGTAAGACTCAGGTCACCTTCGCTTACGACGAAGACAATAACCCGGTGTACTTGGACACTGTTGTGGTGTCCACGCAGCACGACCCGGATGTGACCCAGGAGTGGATTACCGAGCAGATTAAGACTCACGTAGTCGATTGGGTGCTCGACGACGCTAACTTGCGCGAGCGCTTTGTTACCGATGAATTGAAGCTGCTGGTCAACCCGTCTGGCCAATTTATTATCGGTGGCCCGATGGGCGATGCCGGCCTGACCGGCCGCAAGATTATCGTCGACACTTATGGCGGTATGGCTCGCCACGGTGGCGGCGCATTCTCGGGTAAGGACCCGTCAAAGGTGGACCGCTCCGGCGCTTATGCCACCCGTTGGGTTGCGAAGAATGCCGTGGCTGCGGGTCTGGCTGACCGCCTGGAGATTCAGGTCGCCTACGCTATCGGCCGCGCTCGCCCGGTAGGCCTTTACGTCGACTCTTTCGGCACCGGTCACGTTTCGGACGACGCCATCCGCGAGGCTATCAACAAGGTCTTCGACCTTCGTCCGGCCGCTATTATTCGTGACCTGGACTTGCTGCGCCCGATTTATGCGCAGACCTCCACCTACGGTCACTTCGGCCGAACTGACTTGGACCTGCCGTGGGAGCAACTCAACCGTGTTGAAGAGCTCCGCGCAGCCGCTGGCCTGGGATAAACACCACCCGTCAGCATGACCCTGGGGTGGGGAAGTAGAGTAAGACTCTATGACCGACGCCCCTTTCGCACCCGCCGCCGCAGCTGAGAAGCTGCCAGTCGCGCGGGTGCTTCCACTTTTGGGGCTGCCGCAGTTGGATCGCCCCTTCGATTACCTGGTTCCGCGCGCGCTAGCGGAGGAAGCGGTTGTCGGTTGCCGGGTGCGGATTCGATTCCACGGCCAATTGGTCAATGCGCTGGTGCTGGAGCGCTGTGCCACGCCCACTCACGACGGCAAACTGTCCTATCTCAAGGATGTCATCAGCTCTGAGGTTGTCTATCCGCCGCAGCTTCGACGATTGGTGGATTCTCTGGCGGAGTATTACGGCGCAACACGCTCAAACATCATTCGCTCCGCCATCCCAACCCGTCATGCACGGGCCGAACGTGCCCGCAAGGAGAACATGCCCCCGACGTGGGAGGAATTGGGAAAGCTTGCCACCGAGGATCCGGACCTTTCCGCGTGGGGCAACTATGTCTTCGGCGAATCCTTTGTCGATTCCGTCGGCAAGGGCGCCCCGGCACGTGCAGCGTGGCAGCCAGTTCCAGGGGAACAGGTGGCAGCCATGCTCGCCGCGCTCAGTGTTTCGGTCGCCCGCAATGGTGGCGGTGTTCTCATCATTGTGCCGGACGCACGCACGCAGGCACGCTTCGAGAGCGCTTTTCGCGAGCTCATTTCTGCCCGTCAGCTCACTCTTCTCGGGGCTGGTCTCGGGCCCGAGTCCCGCTATCGCCGGTACCTGGATATCCTGCACGGCCAGGGGCGCATAGTCGTCGGCACGCGTTCGGCAGCGTACGCGCCAGTACAGAATCTGCGTTTAGCAGTGATTGTCGATGATGGCGATGATAACCTCGTAGACCCCCGCGCACCCTACGTCCACTCTCGCGAGGTGCTGGTCACGCGAAGTGCGCAGGAGGGGTGCGCTCTCATTTTTGCATCGTATAGCCGTACAGCCGAAGTGCAGCTGCTGGTCTCCTCAGGTTGGGCGCACAATCTGGTCGCAGGCGCCGACGCCTTGGCTGAGTCCATGCCGGAGATGATTGCCTCCACGGACACTTCCGAAGACCCGGATGACGTCAGTAGGGGACGCCTTCCTGCCATCGCTTTTCGACGGGCAAAAGCCGCGCTGCGCGAAGAGCTTCCGATTCTGGTCCAGGTACCCCGCAAGGGATATGTACCGACATTGTCGTGTCGTTCCTGTGGTGCTCCTGCGCGCTGTCGCTGGTGTAACGGTCCACTGGGAATTCCACCGTCCGATAACCCGGACGATCCGGCGCCGCCGACCTGTCGGTGGTGTGGTCGCATCGACATCCACCACCGTTGCCATAGCTGCGGTTCCACCAAGATTCGGCCAGTCGTGGTCGGCAGTGAACGTACGGCGGAAGAGTTTGGTCGTATTTTCAGTCCATTCCCAGTCGTCGCTTCCTCTGGCGAACGGATTGTTGACGACATTCCCGAAGGCCCGAGGGTCGTGGTGGCCACGCCGGGAGCCGAGCCTTATGCGCCGGAGGGCTACGGTGCAGTGATGCTGCTGGACACTTGGGCGATGCTCGGCCGGCAGGACTTGCGCGCTCATGAAGAGGCCTATGCGCATTGGTCTCGAGCTGTCACGCTTGCGCGACCGCGGGAGCGAGGAGGGGCAGTAGTTATCGATGCGGATGCTGCAGTCCCGACTGTGGCCGATCTTCTGGCATGGGACGCGGTAGGCGCTGCAAACAGGGAATTGGCCGACCGTACAGCCGCCGCTCTGCCTCCGGCCTTTCACGTGGCAGCGGTGGACGGGACTGAAGAGGGCCTGCGTAACTTCATGGAGTCCCTGGAGGTTCCATCGGGCGCGGAAATCCTGGGGCCGGTAGACCTTCCCCGCAACGCCAGACCACCAGCAGGCGTGGAACCGGGTACACCTATTCAGCGGATGTTGGTGCGCTGTGACCGTCGGCAAGCACGGGCGGTGGGAGCGGCGTTGAAGGCAGCACAGGTCGTTCGAGCGACCAGGAAGGACCCGACGCCGGTGCGCGTTGTCGTCGATCCGATTAATTTCGGCTAGCTGCTAAAATGAGCGCGTTATCGCTTGATTCACACCAGTTTTCTTGGAGGCTCTAAGTTCATGGCAGTTCGTGAGGTACGTCTTTTCGGCGATCCGGTGTTGCTGTCCAAGGCGGATACCGTCACTGATTTCGACGCGACGCTGTCGCACCTGATTGATGACATGTTCGACACGATGGACGAGCAACAGGGCGTCGGGCTCGCGGCAAACCAGGTCGGCGTGCTGCAGCGCGTTTTCGTCTACGACTGCAATGGCACCCGCGGGCACATCGTCAATCCGGAATGGGAAGCCATCGGCGACGAGACTGTCCACGAAATCGAAGGATGCCTATCTATCCCGGGTATTAATGGACCCGTGACTCGACACGCACGTGTGCGCGTTACTGGCCAGGATCGCCACGGCACACCGGTGAGCTTCGAAGCTGATGATTTGCTGGCTCGCTGTGTGCAGCATGAAAGCGACCACCTGGACGGTGTGCTGTTTTTAAAGCGTCTCGAGGGCGACGAGCGCAAGACCGCGATGCGTTCTCTACGTGAGCAGGACTGGTTCCTCAACCGCGGTTAACTCACCTGCGCCTAGCCCCCTGGGTGTGGCGCCCCGAGTTTCATCACTAGATTAACTAGAACAACTAGGTCCACCAGGAAGGAATCCACTTACTGTGCGCCTGATTTTTGCCGGAACCCCGGAACCTGCTGTCGTTGCACTGAAGAAGTTGCTCGAAGACTCCCGTCATGAAATCGTCGCTGTTCTCACTCGCCCCGATGCCCGCCGTGGCCGCGGCAAGTCGCTTTCGCCCTCGCCGGTGAAGGCGCTGGCCTTGGAACACGACATTCCCGTGCTCACCCCGACGACCCTGCGCGATGAAGAGATCCAGCAGCAAATCCGCGAATTAAACGCCGACTGCATCCCGGTGGTCGCCTACGGCAATCTCGTGCCGGAGGAATTGCTCGATGTACCGACGCACGGCTGGGTCAATCTGCATTTCTCACTGCTTCCTGCTTGGCGAGGTGCCGCGCCGGTGCAGGCAGCTATCGCTGCCGGCGATGAAGTCACGGGTGCCAGTACTTTCCGGATTGAAAAGGGTCTGGATACCGGACCAGTTTTCGGTACCGTCACCGAAGCGATTCGCCCGACCGATAATGCCGACGACCTTTTGACCCGCCTCGCATACTCCGGCGCGGATCTTCTAGCCGCCACCATGGACGGCATCGAAGCCGGTGCGTTGCGTCCGACCGCTCAGCCAGAACAGGATGTCAGCTACGCCGCTAAGTTCGGGCCGGAGGATGCCCGAATCGTTTGGACTCAGCCGCGACATCTTCTTGACCGCCGCGCTCGTGCATTCACGCCTGCCCCAGGTGCGTGGACGACTCTCGACGGTGCACGTTTGAAGGTCGGAGAGCTCACCCCGCTTTCCGACGAGGACAGCGCCGCGGTCGACGAGGTGCGAAAGGCAGCTGCTCCGGAGGCGGCAGCCGCCACACCGGGTGAGTTGGTAGTGGAGAAGCACCGAGTATCTGTGCGTTGTGCCGATGGCTATGTGCAGCTGGTGAAGGTGCAGCCACAGGGTAAGAAGATGATGGATGCGTCCGACTGGGCGCGAGGTAGCCAACCCGGCGGAAAGGTCTGCGAGTAAATGGGCAACCACAAACCCCGCCACAACGGTGGCGGACGGCAGCGCGGCAATCGCAGCGGACAGAACCGCAATGACCGCAACCGTAACCGTGACAATCGCGGTGGGGACAACCGTGGTGGCATCGACCAGCCGCGCAAGGTCGCACTGAAGGTACTAGCCGACGTTCGCGAGAATGATGCTTACGCGAACCTGCTGCTGCCCAAGTTGCTGAAGGCACACAAGCTCAAGGGTCGGGATGCTGCTTTTGCAACGGAGCTGACGTACGGCACACTGCGGGCGGAAGGCCTGTTGGATGCCGTGATTGAGGCATCGTCGTCACGCCCGTTAAGCGATATTGCTGGACCGGTGATGGACGTGCTGCGCCTGGGCACGTACCAGCTGCTGCGTACGCGCGTCGACGCCTACGCGGCGGTCGATACCTCGGTGCGGGCAGTGGCGAAGGTGGCGGGACCTGGTGCGCGCGGGTTTGTCAACGCCATTTTGCGGAAGGTCTCCTCGAAGACCGAAAGCGAATGGGTGGCTGAGATTGCACCGGATCCCGCGACCGATCCGATTGGCTACGTGGCAATGAAGCATGCCCACCCGCGCTGGATTGCGATGGAGTTTGCCCGCGCACTCGGTGCACAAGCCGGTGAGCTGCAGCAAGCACTCGCTGCCGACGATGCCCGCCCGCTAGTGCACTTGGTCGCTCGTCCGGGCGAGATTACTGCTGAGGAATTGGCACTGATCACTGGCGGTGAAGAGGGACCGTGGTCGCCGTACTGCGTGCGCTTGGATTCCGGTGCCCCAGGAGAGCTGGAGCCGGTCCGACAGGGCTTGGCCGCGGTGCAGGACGAGGGTTCTCAGCTCATTGCGCGTGCCGTCACCATGGCACCCGTTGCCGGTGAAGACAGCGGCCGCTGGTTAGATCTGTGTTCCGGCCCCGGTGGTAAGTCAGCTTTCATCGGCGGCATCGCAGCTATTGAGGGCGCGAAGCTCGATGCTGTTGAGGTATCAGCGACTCGCGCAGAACTGGTGAAGAAGGCCACGGCCGGGCTGCCAGTGACTGTAACCGTTGCGGATGGTCGCGATACCGGGCTGGAGGCAGGCTTTGACCGCATTTTGGTAGACGCGCCGTGCTCTGGTTTGGGCTCGCTTCGCCGTCGCCCGGAAGCACGCTGGCGGAAGTCGCCGTCCGATCTGAACTCCTTGACTGCGCTGCAGTTTGAACTGCTCAGTGAAGCTGTGCGTCTGGCACGGCCGGGTGGCATCATCGTCTATTCCACGTGTTCTCCGCATCTGCGTGAAACCAGGGGCATTGTCGATAGGGCAGTGACGGAATTGCCGGTGACGGAGCTGAAGGCACACGAGCTGGTAACGCCGATGACCGATGTCGGACCGTATCCATCTGTGCAGATGTGGCCACACCGCCACGGTACCGATGCGATGTTCTTCTCAGTTTTGCGCAAGAACGACTAGGCTCAGAGGTTATGAGCGCACCAATTATTGCCCCGTCCATTCTCGCTGCTGACTTCGCTCGCCTCGACCGCGAGGTTGAGGCTGTAGCGAATGCAGATTGGCTACATATCGACGTCATGGATGGCCACTTCGTTCCCAACCTGTCTTTCGGCGCTCCGGTGCTGGAGGCCGTAGCTGCGGTGACGGACAAGTACTTGGATGTCCATCTCATGATTGAGAACCCGGAGAAGTGGGTCGACACCTACATTAAGGCGGGGGCGAGCTCCGTTATTTTCCATGTGGAAGCCGTCGACGATGCCATCGCACTGGCACGCCACATTCGTTCCCAGGGTGTGAAGGCCGGGTTCTCGCTGCGCCCGGGTACCCCAATTGAGCCGTGGCTGGATCACCTCGCCGAATTCGACGAGGTGCTGGTCATGAGTGTCGAACCCGGTTTCGGGGGCCAGTCCTTTATGCCGGATCAGCTAACCAAGGTCGAGAAGCTGCGTCAGCGCATTGATGCCGAAGGTCTGGATACTCTGATCGAGATTGACGGTGGTATCTCCGCCAAGACCATCGAATCCGCTGCCGCCGCTGGTTGCGACGCCTTCGTTGCAGGGTCGGCCGTTTTCGGCGCTGAGGATCGTGCGGCGGCTGTCGATGAGCTGCGCGCATTGGCAACTGCTGCTGCAACTAAGTAGACGGCGGTGAAGCACGGTGGCACAGTTTCCGGATCTCGTCTCCGCACAGCCGCTGACTGACACCCAAGCTATGGCATTGGCCATAGAAGCCGGCCAGCGAGTTCGAGGCACCACCTATCCCAATCCACCGATTGGTTGCGTCATCCTCGATACCGCAGGGATTGCGGTAGGTGTGGCCGGAACTGAGCCGGTAGGTGGCCGACACGCAGAGCCACAAGCATTGGAAATGGCGGGGGCACGAGCTCAGGGCGGTACTGCAGTGGTCACACTAGAGCCGTGCAATCATATCGGCCGTACACCACCGTGCACCGAGGCACTTGCGGCAGCCGGTGTTTCCCGCGTCATATTTGCGGTCGCCGATCCTAATCCCGTGGCCGCTGGCGGCAGCGAGTGGTTGCGATACAAGGGAATCGACGTGGTCGAGGAGTTCCAACGCAATCGTGTGACGGATGGCTATCTGCGTCCATGGTTACACTGGCAGCGCACTCGGCGCCCACACATCACGCTGAAGACGGCGGGCACGCTGGATGGTTTCGCCGCCGCTACCGACCGCACCTCGCAGTGGATTACGGGGGAGCAGGCGCGGGCACGGGTACATATCGATCGTGCACGTCGGCAAGCGATTGTCGTCGGAACGGGAACAGTGCTCGCCGACAATCCGCGATTGACCGCGCGCACACCAGACGGTGACGAGCTGTCAACGCAACCTCTGCGCATCGCGATCGGCACCTCGGATGTTGCTGCCGATGCGAATATCCGCGGCGATAACTTCCGCCACATTCGAACTCACGATGTGGAAGTTGCGCTGGAGACAATGGCGGATATGGGGCTTATTGACGTGCTGGTAGAAGGCGGACCACGGCTCGCCAGCGCTTTCTTAGAAGCCGATGCTGTCGACGCGATTGAGTCTTACATTGCCCCGGCGTTTCTCGGAGCTGGTCTGCCGGTGACATCGGCCAACCATGAGACCACCATCACTGACATCTCGCGCTTTCGTACCGTCGCGGTCGAGACTCTGGGAGATGACATTTTGATTACGGCTCTCCGCAGTGGCAAAGATCGCGGGTAGACCGGCTAGAGTTAATTTTGTAAAAATCTTTCAATTTATAATAAACGGTAAAGGATTTTCCTGACCACTATGTTTACGGGAATTGTTGAGGAACTCGGCGAAATTCGCGAAATCCACCGCGAAGCCGATTCCATTACTCTGACCATTCGCGCGACCACCGTGCTTGACGACGTGCACCACGGTGATTCCATTGCTGTCAATGGCGTTTGTTTGACCGTCGTGGAGTTTGGCGATGATTTCTTTACCGCTGATCTCATGCAAGAGACTCTGGATAGGTCGAGCCTCGGCCAGGTAGAGGTCGGTTCCAAGGTCAACCTCGAACGTGCAACCGCAGTAGGTCAACGCCTCGGCGGCCATATCGTGCAGGGACATGTCGATGGCACCGGCGAGGTTATTTCGCGCACGCCAGGGGAGCGCTGGGAGGTAGTGCGGATTTCCCTGCCGGAGCATCTCTCCAAGTATGTCGTGGAAAAGGGCTCAATTGCCGTGGATGGTACTTCGTTGACCGTCTCTGCAGTAGGCGAGGGGTTCTTTGAGGTCAGCCTGATACCGACGACGCTGACGGACTCCGTTATTGGTTCGACCGCGGTAGGCGCCAAGGTCAATTTGGAAGTCGATGTGCTAGCCAAGTACGTCGAGAAAATGTTGGAAAGATAAGCTACAAGACTGTGATTAAGTTCGATTCTGTAGAGCGGGCCATTGCGGACATCGCAGCCGGTAAGGCCGTGGTCGTCGTCGACGATGAAGATCGTGAGAACGAGGGCGACATCATCTTCGCCGCCGAGAAGGCAACGCCTGAACTTGTTGCCTTTATGGTTCGCTATTCCTCTGGTTACATCTGCGCGCCGCTGACCGCCGAGGACTGCGAGCGTCTGAATCTGCCACCGATGGTGTCAGAGAATGAGGATGCCCGCGGTACCGCATACACAGTGACCGTGGATGCCAACACCGGTACGACCGGTATTTCCGCCACAGATCGTGCGAACACCATTCGTACTCTGGCTGACCCCACGTCGAGCCCGCACGATTTCACCCGACCAGGACACGTGGTTCCGTTGCGAGCTCGCGATGGAGGCGTCCTCGTCCGTGCCGGCCACACCGAGGCTGCGGTCGATCTCGCCCGCCTGGCAGGGCTTCGTCCTGCCGGCGTGCTGTGTGAGGTTGTCTCCGAGGAAGACCCGACCGGTATGGCGCGCGCGGAGGAACTGCGTCGCTTCTGCGACAAGCACGATTTAGCGCTGATCTCCATTGAGCAGCTGATCGAATACCGTCGCCACAACGAGCACTTGATTGAACGCGTTGTCGAAACAAAGCTGCCGACCGACTACGGCGAGTTCCGTGCCATTGGGTACCGCAGCCTTATCGACGGTGTCGAGCATGTTGCTCTCGTTGTGGGGGATGTTTCTTCCAACGATGGTCAGGACGTCCTCGTGCGTGTGCACTCCGAATGCCTCACCGGCGACGCACTGGGATCTCGCCGCTGCGACTGCGGTCAGCAGCTGCACAACTCCATGCGCATGGTTCACGAAGCGGGGCGTGGCGTCATCCTCTACATGCGCGGTCACGAGGGCCGAGGCATTGGTCTGATGCCGAAGCTGCAGGCCTACCACCTGCAAGATGAAGGCGCTGACACCGTTGATGCCAATCTCGCACTCGGCTTGCCGTCGGATGCCCGCGAGTACGGCACTGGTGCACAGATTCTGCAGGATCTTGGAGTCACCTCTATGGCGCTGCTGACGAACAATCCGACCAAGCGTGCCGGTCTAGGCGGATATGGGTTGGAGATGAGCCGCCGGGTACCGGTGCCAGTTGAGGTCAACGAGGATAACTTGAAATACTTGTTGACAAAGCGCGAACGCATGGGCCATGAGCTTCCTTGGTTGGATGAGTACATGGAGACCCACGGCATTTCGACAGAAGGAGCACAGTAGATGAGTGGCGCAGGTCTTCCTGAAATTTCCGTTCCCGATTCCACTGGTGTGACCGTCGGTCTGGTCACCTCTCACTGGAACGAGGAGATTACTGGGCAGCTTCGTCGTGAAGCGCTCGCCCAGGCCGAGGAGGTCGGCGCTGTAGTTACGGATGTGACTGTCGTCGGTGCTCTAGAGATTCCGGTTGTGGTGCAACAGCTTGCGCGAACTCACGACGCCGTGGTGGCGCTGGGATGCGTTATCCGCGGTGGTACGCCGCACTTCGACTATGTCTGCGACTCGGTGACTGAGGGCCTGACGCGCATCGCACTAGACTGCGAAACACCAGTTGGCAATGGTGTGTTGACCTGCAACACTGAACAGCAGGCAATTGATCGTGCCGGCGGTGAGGGAGCTGCGGAGAATAAAGGTCGCGAGGCCATGGCCGCAGCGCTGCATACCGTCGCCGTGTTGAAGTCCCTTCGTGAAGGTGGAGCTGAGTAAGAATGGGTAACTCCGAACGCCACAGCAATTCGACTGCCGTCGACACCGGTAGCGAAGACAAATGGCTGTTGGAAATCACCTCGCAAAAGCTGCGTCTGTGGGCGATTATCGCTGCAGTTGTGGTCTTCGCTATCCATATCTTCATGGGTATCGTGGTGGACTTTGGTAACACCGGCGCTTCGGTGACCACTATTGACCAGCTAGCTTTCCCAATGATTGGTTTGATCATCGCCGGGGTAATCCTGCTGCTGACTCGGGCTCGCGTTCGCGTCAATGCCAGGGGCGTGGAAGTCCGCAATCTGCTCAATGCGAAGTTCTACCCGTGGGTCGATATCTACGGCCTGAGTTTTCCAAAGAAGTCCCGCTGGGCTCGCTTGGAGCTGCCTGACTTTGAGTTTGTGCCGATGCTCGCGATTCAGTCAGCCGACGGCAGCCGCGTCGTGGAAGACATCCGCCGGTTCCGTGAACTTGAAGACAAGTTCATGCCGGAGGACTAACCCAAGGACACGTTTTAAGGACACCGTAAGTGACTGACCCTTCTCAGTACCGTCCCGCCCCCGGCACCATTCCCACGGAGCCGGGGGTGTACCGTTTTCTCGATTCAACCGGGCGCGTTCTCTACGTCGGCAAGGCGAAGAATCTCCGTGCACGTTTGTCTAACTATTTCCAGGACTTAACTCGGCTGCATCCCCGCACCCGTCAGATGGTGCAGTCCGCTTCGAAGGTGACGTGGACTGTCGTCCACAATGAGGTCGAAGCGCTGCAGTTGGAGTACACCTGGATCAAGCGCTTTAATCCGCGGTTCAACGTGATGTACCGCGACGACAAGTCGTATCCGATGTTGGCCGTCAGCGTCGGAGAGCTGTACCCGCGGCTGTTCCTCTACCGAGGGCCACGCCGGAAGGGCGTGCGTTATTTCGGCCCCTATTCACACGCGTGGGCTATCCGAGAAACGCTCGACTTGCTTACTCGAGTTTTCCCAGCCCGCACCTGTTCAAAGGGAGTTTTCAACCGTCAGCAGGCCCTCGGGCGACCCTGTTTGCTCGGCTATATCGACAAATGCTCGGCGCCTTGTGTCGGCCGTGTCAGTGCCGAGGAACACCGCGAAATTGTCCGTGGTTTTACCAGCTTCATGTCGGGAAATACGGGCCCGGTCACCAGGCGCTTAAAAAAGGAAATGGAGGAAGCTGCCGGCGAGTTAGACTTCGAGCGCGCCGCTAGTCTGCGCGACAACCTCGCTGCCATCGACAAGGTCATGGAGCGGCAATCAGTCGTGCTTTCCGACGCCGCTGATGCCGACTTTATTGCGCTAGCAACCGACGAACTGGAAGCGGCCGTGCAGATTTTCCACGTTCGGGCGGGACGTATTTACGGTCAGCGCGGCTGGGTAGTGGAGAAGTCCGGCGAGTACGCGACTACGGAGTTTCGAGAGGGAGAAACTGACCCCAGCTTGGGTGGGCTGCTAACGCAGTTCCTCACACAGTTCTATGGCGATGCCGCCAAGCACGCGGATGTAGACGGCGATGAATCGACCACTGCCGCCCAGGTTGTGCCACGCGAAATCCTCGTCCAGGCCACGCCCGACGATCTTGACGAGGTTACTGCATTTTTGGCCGATATTCGTGGCACCAATGTGGATATTCGCGTCCCACAGCGCGGTGACAAGCGGACGCTCATGGAGACCGTTCAGAAAAATGCCGCTGAAGCGCTACGCCAGCACAAACTAAAGCGAAGTGGAGATCTAACTACTCGATCGCAGGCTCTCTCCGAACTTCAGGACGCGCTGTTTATGGATGAAGCGCCGCTGCGTATCGAATGCACTGACATCTCGCATATTCAAGGCACCGATGTGGTGGCCTCGTTGGTGGTCTTCGAGGATGGATTGCCCAAGAAGTCCGACTATCGCCGCTACCGGATCAAAGATGCAGCGGGTGACGGTCGCTCGGACGACGTCGGTTCTATCGCTGAGGTGGTGCGCCGTCGTTTTCTGCGCCATAACGAGGACAAGCTCGCCATGCCCGATGATGCCAGCGAGATGTTCGTCGAAGAGACGACTGATGCCGTCGATGAGCAGTCGCGGAGTAACCGCAAGTTTGCCTACCCGCCACAGTTGTTCATCGTCGACGGTGGTGCACCGCAGGTCGCAGCCGCACAGGCGGTTCTCGATGAACTCGAGGTCACCGATGTGACGTTGGTGGGAATTGCCAAGCGCTTAGAAGAGCTGTGGATTCCCGACGATGATGAGCCGCTCATTCTGCCGCGTAATTCGGAAGCGATGTACCTAATCCAGCGAATTCGTGATGAGGCGCACCGCTTTGCCATTAATTATCACCGCCAGCAGCGCTCTAAACGCATGCGTTCTTCGGTGCTTGATGGCATTAAGGGGCTGGGGCCAGCACGCCGCAGTGAGTTGGTCAAGCACTTTGGTTCCGTTGCGGCGCTGAAGAAGGCCAGCGTCGAGCAGATCGAAGAAGCGGCTGGTTTCGGGCCGATGCTCGCGAAAACTGTTTACGATTACCTCCATCCAGACGAGAAGTCGTCAGAGCCAAACTCGGATGTCGGTCCGGGAGAGTAGGCGTAGAAGTAGGTAAACAAGTGGCTAAAACCGCACTTGAAACAGTGCTAGGGGGTTTACTTCCGCTAGTAAAACCGAGAGCGGTTGGGCGGAATTGTATTAGAGTGATGGCATGATTACTTCGGGTTATTCCCCTCAGGCTGAAAAGTCACTTGTGTTGATTACCGGCATGTCCGGTTCCGGACGCAATACGGCCGCCAGCGTCTTGGAGGAGATGGGCTGGTATGTCGCAGACAACCTGCCCCCGGAGTTGATTATGCGCATGGTCGAGTTGTCGTTTGAAGCGGACTCTCCAGTAGAGCGCCTCGCTATCGTCACCGACGTGCGCTCGCGCGCGTTCGCCGGCAGTTTGGGGGAGGTGCTCGACGGACTCCGCAATGAGGGGCGCCAGCCCTATGTCATCTTCTTTGATGCCAACGACGACACCCTCATCGCCCGCTACGACTCTGTCCGCCGCACCCATCCGCTGCAGGAAAATGGCACGCTTTCACAGGGTATTGCCGCTGAACGTCAGATGTTGCTGCCAATAAAGGGCATGTCGGATTTAGTAGTGGATACCTCTGACATGAGCGTGCACGATTTGCGCCGTGAGTTAGAGCATCAGTTGTCGGATACCGCTAGCAAGATTCAGCAGATCACCATCGAATCATTTGGGTTTAAGCACGGTGCGCCGCGCGATGCCGACATGCTTTTCGACGTCCGTTTTCTCCCCAATCCCTATTGGGTACCTGAGCTGCGTGCGGGCCGCGGTACCAACAAAGCCGTGGCCGACTACGTGCTGTCCCAACCTGAGTCTCAGGGGTTTTTGGACAACGTCACAAACTTGATTGAATTGGTTTTGCCCGGGTACCGCCGTGAGGGCAAGGGTTTTATGACTATCGCTGTGGGATGCACCGGAGGCCATCACCGAAGTGTGGCCATGTCGGAGGCGCTGGCTAAGAAGCTCGAGGGAGTTTCCGGGATCAACGTCAACGTCGTCCACCGCGATATTGACCGCAACTAGCGGTTTTCGTGGAGGTGTAGAAATTGACATCAATTACCAGTCTGGGTGGCGGTCATGGTCTATTTGCCACGCTGAGAGCTGACCGTCAGGTTGCGGACCATGTCACAGCGGTGGTCACAGTTGCCGACGACGGCGGATCCTCGGGTCGCCTTCGTCGTGAGCTGGGGCAGATTCCCCCTGGAGACCTTCGCATGGCACTCGCCGCGCTTTCCGCAGATACGGAAAAAGGCGATCTGTGGGAAAAGACACTGCAGCACCGCTTTGGCGGAACTGGCGCACTGGCAGGGCATGCGATTGGCAATCTGATTATCGCTGGCCTCACCAGTGTGATGGGAAATGAAGTCGACGCGCTTGACGAAATTGGCCGGTTGCTGCAAATCCGGGGTCGCGTCGTGCCCATGTCGCCGATCCCGCTAGAGATTGAGGCCGAAGTCGTTGGCTTGGAGCAGGATGCTCGCGTTGTGCGCCAGGTCCGTGGCCAGGTCGCAGTGGCCACGACACCTGGCCAGGTGCGCCGAATCCGGCTGATTCCTGAGACTCCGCCGGCATCCGAGGAGGCCATTGAAGCTATCCTCAATGCCGATTTGGTGACGCTGGGTCCGGGTTCGTGGTTCACTTCGGTTCTGCCACATCTTCAGGTGCCCGGGCTGCGGGATGCTCTGCAAGAAACCAATGCCACAACCGTCGTGGTGCTGAATCTTGTCGCCGAGCCGGGGGAGACCGCCGGTTTTTCTTCCGAACGGCACATCCATATGCTCACGCAGCATGCACCTAACTTGAAGCTCAATTACGTGCTTGTCGACGACAACACGCCGCTCGCGGATACCGAACGAGAATACCTGCAGCGAGCGGCGGATAGCCTAGACGCGCAGGTTGTCTTCGCCGATGTGCAAGAAGTTGATGACCACGGAGCTCTGACGGGTCGGCATTCGCCGGAGAAACTAGCTGTCGCACTTCGTCAGTTCCTCTAAAGCGTCCGGCCAATCGAGGATTTTTATGCATTCTCCTGCGAGGATGCAACAGACAATCAACTAATTGCCACTCGATTGGTTCCGGATACTATCCTTGAGGTTTATTGCTAAAGCTCAAATGGGGTTAATTTCACCTAAATTAACCAGGCTCAAACCCAGCTCGTACACATGAAATGAGGATGGACAGCATCGTGGCATTGACGGCGAAGGTCAAAGACGAACTAGCCCGCGTGTCAGTTTCGCAGGAAAGCGCTCAGGCAGCGGAGATTGCGACCCTGTTCCGCTTCGCAGGAGGACTCCACCTGGTGGCAGGTTCGATTGTGCTGGAGGCTGAGTTGGATTCCGGCGCTGTCGCACGCCGCCTGCGCTCCATGCTGGCCGAACTCTACGATGTCAAAGCCAGCCTCAATGTCTTGTCTCCCGGTGGCTTGCGAAAGACCTCGAAGTACATCGTGCGGGTAACTGATGGCGCGGAACTCGTCGTTAGGCAAACTGGCCTGATTGACTCTGCGGGACGTCCCGTACGTGGGCTACCACGCAAGCTGATCATGGGGCAGAAAATTGATCAAGAAGCTGCATGGCGGGGTGCTTTTTTGGCACATGGTTCACTGACTGAGCCGGGGCGTTCCTCAGCTTTGGAAGTCACTGCTCCTTCTGCTGAAGCGGCACTCGCATTGGTGGGATGTGCTCGTAGGCTCGGAATTACGGCTAAGAGCAAGGAGAATAAGTCCCGCGGTGGCGATCGCGTAATCATCCGGGAGGGCGATGCAATCGGTGCGCTGCTGACGCGAATGGGGGCCCAGACTACTCGCCTGCAGTGGGAAGAACAGCGTATGCGTCGTGAAGTGCGAGCGACGGCCACCCGCTTGGCAAACTTCGACGATGCCAACCTGCGGCGCTCGGCTCGTGCGGCCGTTATTGCAGCAGCGCGAGTAGAGCGTGCTTTAGAGATTCTCGGTGACGATGTACCAGACCATTTGGTGTCTGCAGGACAGCTGCGCATCGAGCACAAGCAGGCTTCACTGGAAGAACTTGGGCAGCTGGCCAATCCGCCAATGACCAAGGACGCCGTCGCAGGACGCATCCGCCGTTTGCTCTCCATGGCGGACAAAAGAGCAAACGAACTCGGAATTCCCCCCACAACTGCAGTCGTTACAGACGAACTTTTTGACAAAGAAGTTGACGAGTAAAGCACCTGTTATGCCTAGTCAGGTGCGTAATTTTTGATAAATCTCCGTTTATTTGGGGTTTTCGCACCAAACCACCGCTGCGCGAATGAAAAACCCAACGTACACTTCTGTAGTGAACCTGTTGGAGCGCAATCAGCGCCCTGACAAGTGGCATCGATTCGCCAATCCATTAAGGAGATTATTGTGACGGTTCGTGTAGGTATTAACGGTTTTGGTCGCATTGGCCGCAACTTCTTCCGCTCCCTGCTCGCTGCGGGCGCTGACCTGGAAGTCGTTGCTGTAAACGACCTCACTGATAACAAGACCCTGGCTCACCTGCTCAAGTACGACTCCATCATGGGCAAGCTTGACGCAGAGGTCACCTACGACGATGAGTCCCTCACCGTCAACGGCAAGCGCATCGCGGCATACGCTGAGCGCGACCCGAAGGACCTGCCGTGGGGCAAGCACGAGGTCGACATCGTCATTGAGTCCACCGGTTTCTTCACCGATGCCAACGCTGCCAAGGCTCACATCGAGGCTGGCGCCAAGAAGGTCATCATCTCCGCTCCAGCTAAGAACGAAGACGCAACCTTCGTTGTCGGTGTCAACCACACTGACTACGACCCAGAGAAGCACAACATCATTTCGAACGCTTCTTGCACCACCAACTGCCTGGCTCCGATGGCTAAGGTTCTGGACGACAAGTTCGGCATCGAGCGCGGTCTCATGACCACCATCCACGCATACACCGGTGACCAGCGTCTGCACGACGCTCCGCACAAGGACCTGCGTCGCGCCCGCGCTGCTGCACTGAACATTGTTCCGACCTCCACCGGTGCTGCAAAGGCAGTCGCTCTGGTTCTGCCGCAGCTCAAGGGTCTGCTGGACGGCTACGCACTGCGTGTTCCGACCCCGACCGGCTCTGTCACCGACCTGACCTTCACTGCGAAGAGCGAGGTCACCGTCGAGTCCGTCAATGCTGCCATCAAGGAAGCTGCTGAGGGCGAGCTCAAGGGTGTTCTGGGCTACAACGAGGACCCAATCGTTTCCAAGGACATCGAGGGCGACCCGCGTTCCTCGATCTTCGACGCACCGCTGACCAAGGTCATCGGCGATCAGGTCAAGGTTGTCTCCTGGTACGACAACGAGTGGGGCTACTCCAACCGCCTCGTCGACCTGGCTGTCTACGTCGGTGAGCGCCTCTAATAACTCACCTGGTTAATCCCAGACCCCGAACGGGCCGGGGTGGTTGCGCCTGAGTAGGGCACACCACCCACGGCCCGTTTTTTACACACTTTCACAAGGATTTCATTGAGATGACTGTTAAGACTGTCAAAGACCTGATCAACGAAGGTATTGAAGGCCGTTACGTCCTCGTCCGCTCCGACTTTAACGTCCCACTGAAAGACGGCGTTATCACCGATCCGGGTCGAATCGATGCTTCGCTGCCCACCCTGTCCGCGCTTGTCGAGGCCGGCGCCAAGGTCGTTGTTATGGCTCACCTGGGTCGCCCGAAGGGCGAGGTTAAGTCCGAGTTCTCCCTGGCCCCGGTCGCTGAGGCGCTATCTGAGCGCCTGGAGCAGTACGTCGCGCTCGCCGGTGATGTCTCCGGTGAGGACGCGCACGAGCGCGCAAATGGTCTGACTGAGGGCGATGTACTCCTGTTGGAGAACGTCCGCTTCGATCCGCGCGAGACCTCCAAGGACGAGGCAGAGCGCGCCGAGTTCGCAGCCGAGCTGGCCGCACTTGTTCCGGACGGAGCATTTGTTTCCGACGGTTTCGGTGTTGTTCACCGCGCCCAGGCTTCCGTCTTCGACGTCGCTAAGAAGCTGCCGCACTACGCCGGCAACCTGGTTCAGGCTGAGCTTGAAGTTCTGCGCAAGGTCGCAGAGACCCCGGAGAAGCCGTACACCGTCGTGCTCGGCGGTTCCAAGGTTTCCGACAAGCTGGGCGTTATTGAGGCTCTCGCGCCGAAGGTTGACTCCCTGGTCATCGGCGGCGGCATGTGCTTCACCTTCCTGGCTGCCAAGGGCTACGCCGTTGGTGCATCCCTGCTGCAGGAAAAGATGATTGACACCTGTAAGGATCTGCTGGACCGCTACGGCGATAAGATCGTTCTGCCAACCGACGTAGTCGTGGCTGAGAAGTTCGCTGCAGACGCTGAAAACAAGGTGGTAGACGCCACCGAGATTCCGGAAGGCTGGATGGGCCTGGACATCGGACCGGCTTCCGCCGAGGCATTCGGCAAGGTGCTCGCTGAGTCCAAGACTGTGTTCTGGAACGGTCCGATGGGCGTGTTCGAGATGGAGGCTTTCGCAGCTGGCACCCGCGAGGTTGCACAGGCCATCATCGATGCCACCACTAACAACGGTTGCTTCTCCGTCGTCGGTGGCGGCGACTCCGCAGCAGCAGTACGTACTCTGGGGTTGAACGAGGACGGCTTCACCCACATCTCCACTGGTGGTGGCGCTTCGCTGGAGTTCCTCGAGGGTAAGACTCTGCCGGGCGTCTCCGTCCTGGAAGACTAAGATTTTTCCACCACCGGATTTTCATCGCTTAAAAATCCGCTAATTGATAGGGAAGTGAATTCCACCACTATGGCACGTACACCATTTATTGCTGGTAACTGGAAGATGAACCTGAACCATCTCGAAGCTATCGGTGTGGTGCAGAAACTCGCGTTCGCTCTGCCAAAGGAGTACTACGACAAGGTTGACGTCGCTGTCATCCCGCCGTTTACCGACCTGCGTTCGGTCCAGACTCTGGTTGAGGGCGATAAGCTCGGCGTCACTTACGGCGCGCAGGATGTCTCAGTCCACGAGTCCGGCGCTTACACCGGCGAGATTTCCGCATCGATGCTGGCAAAGCTCGGCTGCACCTGGGTCGTCGTCGGTCACTCCGAGCGTCGCGATATGCACGCAGAGGACGATGAGCTGGTCGCAAAGAAGGCCAAGGCAGCACTGCGCGAGGGCATGAACCCAATCGTCTGTGTCGGCGAGCCGCTGGAGGTCCGAGAGGCCGAAGAGCACGTCGAGTACGTTGTCTCTCAGGTCAAGGGCTCCCTGGCTAATCTGACCAACGCTGAGCTGGCCAAGACCGTCATCGCTTACGAGCCTGTCTGGGCTATCGGCACCGGTAAGGTCGCATCGGCTGCGGACGCGCAGGAAGTCTGTGCAGCTATCCGCGAGACCGTCGCAGAAATTGCGGACGAGAACATCGCAAAGGAGATGCGCATCCTCTACGGTGGTTCCGTCAAGGCCGAGAACGTCGCTGAGATCGTCGGCAAGCCCGACGTCGACGGCGGCCTCGTCGGTGGCGCTTCGCTCGACGGTGAAGCATTCGCGAAGCTCTGCGCACTTGCTGCAGATGCCGCTCAGAACGCCTAAGTGCATATAAATTCAGAACAACTGATAAGATAGGCGCCATGCGCGACCCCGGATTGGTTTTATTGATTCTCATAAAACCGATTCGGGGTTATTGCCTTTAGGCGGACTCAATCCAGGCACACCGACTGGCAATAATTCAGCGCAATACATTTCCCGAGGCTTTCCACTTGGAATGCCCGGCAATTTTCAAAGGACGTGCTCAATGAACGAACAAGTACATGGTGACACTGACCGACACACTGCACGCAATGAGCAATCCTCATCGACCGCTACCGCGAAGCAGCAGGACTTGCTCTGGGAGGATATTCGCCACCTGGGTCGAATTCTTGGGCAGGTAATCCGCGAGCAAGAGGGTGACGAGGTCTTTAACCTGGTCGAAAATGCTCGCCGTGCAGCCTTCGAACTCCATCGTGGCGATGGCGACATCGAGAAGCTCACCGGCCTCTTCCGAGATATTGACCCTGCCGAGGCAAGCCCTGTCATCCGTGCTTTCACGCACTTCGCACTTTTGGCTAACCTCGCTGAGGATTTGCACGAGGAGCTGGGCATCGAGGCATCTCTCGATGCTGGCGATCCACCGCAGGACTCCACTCTGGAGGCAACATGGCAGAAGCTTCGCGACGCCAAGGTTTCCGGCAGCGCCATTGCGGACATGATGGACCACATTGAGGTCGTCCCGGTTCTGACCGCACACCCAACGGAAACTCGTCGTCGCACAGTGTTCGATGTGCAGAAGCACATCACGGCCGCAATGCGGCGCCGCCACGAGATTCAGGCGGCCCCGATGAATGCGCGCACCGCGGACCGACTCGCTGAGATTGATGCCGATATCCGCCGCCGTATCCTGACGCTGTGGCAAACGGCTCTCATTCGCATGAACCGCCCGGACATTCGCGATGAGGTCGAGGTTGGTCTTCGCTACTACCAGCTTTCTCTGCTGGAAGCTGTGCCACAGATTAACCGAGACGTCGTCAAGCACTTGCGTCAGCTCGGCGGCAACAAGTTGCCTGCTAACCCAACGATTCGCATGGGCTCGTGGATTGGCGGTGACCACGACGGCAACCCATACGTGACGGAGGAGACGCTGCGCTATGCCTCCGATAGGGCGGCGGGTACAATCCTGCGTCACTACTTCTCGCAGTTGCACCTGCTGGAGCGCGAGCTCAGTCTCAGCGACCGCCTGACCAAGGTCACCGTGGATCTGGTCGCTCTGGCCAGCCGCGGCCACAATGACGTACCTAACCGCGAAGATGAGCCGTACCGTCGTGCGGTTCACGGTATCCGCGGTCGCGTGGCGGCAACAGCGGTGAACTTCTTCGACGAGTCCATCATCGAGGGCGACTGGTCGGAATTCACTCCGTATGACAGCGCCGAGGAGCTACTTGAAGAGCTCTCGATTATCGACGACTCACTGCGGTCCAGCCACGATGACCTCATCGCCGATCACCGCCTGCGCGATCTGATTGATTCAGTCGAAGTATTTGGTTTCCACCTGTACTCGATTGATATCCGCCAGAATTCGGACTCTCATGAGGAAATACTCACCGAGCTGTTCTCCGCTGCCGGCGTGGTGGACAACTACGCGGGATTGAAGGAACTCGACAAAGTCGAGCTGCTGACCAAGGAACTGCAGTCCTCCCGTCCGCTGGTTTCGACTTCCGCAGATCTTTCCGAAACTACGGCTCGCGAGCTAGGCATTATGCGTGCGGCATCTCGTGCGGTGCGCAAGTACGGTCATGACGCGGTACCGCACTGCATCATTTCGATGTGTACATCGGTCTCCGACCTGCTGGAGCCGATGATTCTGCTCAAGGAAGTCGGTCTGATTCGCCCGAATGGCTCGCAGCCGACCGGTTCTGTTGACGTCATCCCGCTGTTCGAAACCATCGAAGACCTGCAGGCTGGTGCCGACGTCCTGCGTGCTGCGTGGGACATTCCGGTCTACCGTGCATTCGTCTCCGCACGCGGAGATCTGCAGGAAGTCATGCTCGGCTACTCTGATTCCAACAAGGATGGCGGGTACTTCGCAGCAAACTGGGCGCTTTACGACGCGGAGGTCGCCATCGTGGCAGCTGCGAAGGACAACGACATTCGCCTGCGTCTCTTCCATGGCCGCGGAGGTACTGTCGGCCGTGGTGGCGGTCCGTCCTACGAGGCAATTCTGGCGCAGCCGTCGGGTGCAGTCCAGGGGTCCGTGCGTATCACTGAGCAGGGCGAGATTATCTCTGCAAAGTACGGTCACCCTGCTGCGGCACGCAGGAACCTCGCCGCGCTGGTTTCGGCAACGATTGAGTCGACTCTGCTCGACGTCGATGACCTGAAGAACCCAGCTCGCGCCCACGAGATTATGTCGGAGATTTCCGACCTGTCTCGCGAGGCCTACTCGAAGCTCATGCACGAGGACCCGGGCTTTATTGACTTCTTCACGTCGTCGACCCCGGTCGATGAGATCGGCAGCCTGAACATCGGTTCGCGTCCGACCTCACGCAAGCAGACCCAGACCATTTCTGACCTGCGCGCAATTCCGTGGGTACTGTCCTGGTCGCAGCAGCGTTCTATGGTCCCTGGCTGGTTTGGTGTCGGCTCTGCACTGCAGGAGTGGATCGGCGAGGATGAAGACGGTTCCCGCCTGGCTGAGCTCCGGCAGCTCAACGAGATTTGGCCGTTCTTCAATTCGGTGCTGTCGAACATGGCGCAGGTCATGTCCAAGGCTGACCTGAACCTGGCGCGCGCCTACGCTAGCCTGTGCCAAGATAAGGCCGACGGTGAGCGCATCTACGGCATCATCAAGGCTGAGTTCGACCTGACTTTGGAGATGTTCCTGAAGGTAACCGGGTACAAGCACCTGCTGGAGGACAACCCGCTGCTCAGGCGCTCGGTGGACATGCGCTTCCCGTACCTTATGCCGCTGAACATCATCCAGCTGGAGATGCTGCGTCGCTACCGTGCCGGCGATAATCGCGACAAGGTGCGTCGGGGCATTCAGCTGACCATGAATGGTCTGGCAACTGCACTGCGCAACTCCGGCTAGGAATTCGTCTAGGGATACGGCTAGGGATACCTAGCCAGCGGAGCAATTGCGCTAGTATAGTTGGAGTTCTTAAAGAAGCGACGTTTCAAAAGGAAGTGCGCGTGTACCTCGCCATTCAGATTGTCCTGGTCATCACATCCATCCTGATGACGCTGTTCATCCTGCTCCACAAGGGTAAGGGTGGCGGACTGTCCAGCCTCTTTGGTGGCGGCATGCAGTCGAATCTGTCCGGTTCGACTGTGGTGGAGAAGAACCTTGACCGCGTCACTATTGTGACCGTGATTATCTGGTTGCTCTGCATTGTCCTGTTGCTGCTGTTCAATACTTTCGGCTGGTAGGTTCCGCACGCAGCACGCCCCACCGCAGGCCTTTAAGCAATAAAAATTCCCGTCGATAGCATTTCGCTTATCGACGGGAATTTGCTGTTTCTGGGCTGTTAGCGGTGAAGCGGAAGCCTAGAGCTGCGCAGCCGCAGCATCGTCAACAAAGACAATGGTTTCCTGAACACCGCGAACCCCGGCCGCCGGCCACTGCGCTGGGTCGTCCTGCTGAGCGATAGCTGCAATTGCCTCAGCCTTTTCGCCGCCCGCTACAAGTAGCCACACACGCTGAGAGCTGGCGATGGCCGGCATCGTCAACGTGATGCGGGTCGGCGGTGGCTTCGGGCAGTTATGCACGTCCACGACCAAGCGTTCCTGCTCAGCCAGCGCTGCGGTATGTGGGAAAATCGAGTTGATGTGTCCCTCTCCGCCCATACCAAGAAGGTGAAGGTCAAAGCCATTTGGAGCCTTCTCCCGAACGATAGCTTCGTAGCTTTCGGCGGCCTCCGTGGTGGTCACGCCGCTGTCGGCAGCGGCAAACTCGAAGATGTTTTCCTCCGGCACGCCGACAGGGGACAAGAGACGCTTACGAGCAGCCAACGCATTGCGATCTGCCGAGTCGGCAGCGACAAAGCGTTCATCTCCGAAGAACACCAGGACTCGGTTCCAGTCGATGTCTCCGGAATCGTCGGCAAGCGCACTGAGCAAAGCGGTACCCGCGCCGCCACCGGTGAGAACGACGCGTACGAAACCGTCATCGGTGACCGGAGAGGCGTTGCCATGTTGGACGGCGACAACCGCATCGATGAAGCGCTGACGTGCAGCCTCGACGATGCCCGCCTGGTCAGCGGCGCGGTGGAACTGAGGGGCGGGGACGGTATTCGAGGCGTTATCGGTGGTCACTTGTCAGAGACTCCTGGTTCGTTAGCGAAGCTAGTTGTTGTGGACGTCGGAGGTTGCATTCCCACCGTGTGAATCTGACTGAGGCCACGCAGGGCACGTCCGTAGGCAGTATCGTGGTCGAGGTGACGCAGCTCCTCTGCCAAACATTCGGAGCGTGTTGGACGCGATACTGCAACCTTGAACGGGGGCTTTTCTCCGTTGGTGACCGATGCAGTGGTGGCGCTTTCAATATCGATGCGCAGGGTCTGGCCATTTTCACGCTCAAAGGCGACCGAGGTCACCGGTGGCTTGGCGCGGCCCTTTTCGTCCACCGGAATCTTCTTCTCACCGGTGGAGTAACGGTTGACCGGCAGCCCCAGGCGATCTGCCAACCATCCGGCGGCGACCTCGACCGATGGCGAGTCCTGTGGGCCGTAGATGGACACGGAGGTCACCGGCGAATGCGGCGGCAAGTCGAAAGCGGATGCCAACACACCGCGCCAGTTCGTCAGCCGCGACCAGCTCAGGTCGGAATCGCCGGGCGTGTAGCCCGTACGGCGCGTGTAGATAGCGTTGCTATTCGGGTCACACAGTGAATCGGTGATACGGCGCTGGGCAATCCGGCCGATTGGTGTCGCCGCTGGGACCTGCGGCGCCTCAGACGGCCACCACGCCACGACCGGCGTATCCGGCAGCAACAGAGGAGTCACCACAGAGCTGTGGTGCTGACCAATCTCTCCGGACATGTGCATAACGACGATCTCAGCGGCACCGGCATCACCACCGACGCGGAGTTCCGCGTCGAGGCGATTGTCCAGGCGTGGATCATCGGAGACCAATACCAGCACACGGGATGGGTGTTCGCGGGAAACGGAGTTGACCGTGGAAATAATGTTTTCCAGGTCGTCTTCGCTTTTGGCCAAAACAATCAGGGTGAGGACACGGCCCGTGGTGACGATGCCGCCCTGCTCTCGAAGCTGCACCAACTGACGAGCAATGCTCGCGGTGTCAGTGTCTGGCAAATTGACAATCATGAAAGTGTTCTTTCTGTCAGAAAATTCTTAAGAACTGAGAGGTCGGCAACCTATGGCCGTCGCCAAGCGCGACCGTCGCGCTCGAGCATGTGGTCAGCGGAGGAAGGCCCCCACGAACCTGCGGGGTAGCCCTCGGGACGACCGCGCTTGGCCCAGTACTCGATGATCGGGTCAAGAATCTTCCAGGACAGCTCGACTTCCTCGTTGGTGGGGAAGAGGCTGGCCTCGTCGAGAAGCGCATCCAGAATTAGGCGCTCGTAGGCCTCTGGCGACTGCTCGGTAAACACCTCGGAGTAGGAGAAGTCCATGTTGACATCGCGCACCTCCATGGCCGAGCCCGGGACCTTCGAGCCGAAGCGCATGAGCACGCCCTCGTCTGGCTGAACACGGATGACCATTGCGTTCTGGCCGAGAGCGGCAGTCATTGTCTCTGCGAAGGGCAGGTGAGGTGCGGACTTAAAGACCAGCGCAATTTCAGTGACGCGGCGGCCGAGGCGCTTGCCGGTGCGCAGGTAGAAGGGGACACCGGCCCAGCGACGGGAGTTGATCTGCAGCGTACAGGCGGCGTAGGTCTCGGTCGTGGATTCGGGGTCGAAGCCTTCCTCATCGCGCAGCCCTGGCACGAAGTTGCTGCCCTGCCAATCCGCCGTGTACTGGCCACGAGCGGTGTATTTCGAAAACGGACGCACTGGCTCGACGGCACGCAGAACCTTAATCTTTTCCGCCTGCAGCTCTTCCGGGGTAAAGGCGATGGGCTCTTCCATTGCCACCAGCGCCAGGAGCTGGAGTAGGTGGTTCTGAATCACGTCACGAGCTGCACCGATACCGTCGTAGTAGCCGGCGCGACCGCCCAAACCAATGTCCTCGGCCATGGTGATCTGAACGTGGTCAATGTAGTGAGAATTCCACATCGGATCGAACAACTGGTTGGCAAAACGCATGGCCAGAATGTTCTGGACGGTTTCCTTGCCCAGGTAGTGGTCGATGCGGAACACAGCGTCTTCTGGGAAGACCGAGTTCACAATCTGGTTGAGTTCCTGAGCGGAGGCCAGGTCGTGGCCGAATGGCTTCTCAATAATCACGCGACGCCAATAATCCTCGCCCGACTGCGCCAGCCCCGAACGATCGAGCTGATGACAGACATCGGGGAAGTTAGCTGGCGGAATGGACAGGTAGTAGGCCCAGTTGCCAGCGGTGCCGCGGGAGCGATCGAGCTCCTCAAGTTGTGCGGCCAGGCGATCGAAGGCCTCGTCATCGGTAAAGGTACCGGTGACAAAGTGAATGCCCTCAGCCAGGCGCTGCCAGACACTCTCACGGAAGTCTGTGCGGGCGCCCTTTTCCACTGCGGTGCGCACATAATCCTCAAAGTCCTGTTTCGACCATTCGCGACGACCGTAGCCGACCAACGCGAAGGAGGCAGGCAGTAGACCGCGGTTGGCCAGATCATAGATGGCAGGCAGAAGCTTCTTTCGGGCCAGATCGCCCGTCACTCCGAAAATCACCATGCCGCCCGGGCCCGCAATACGCGGCAGGCGTTTATCCTGCGGGTCGCGCAGCGGGTTGATGTATCCGTCGTGGTTGGTGCTGTCGTCTCCGTTGTGCGGAGAGCTGGCAGTAGGGGAGTTCGAATCGTTGCGTTGCAGAGAATCACTCACGGTTTACATAATGTCATATCGAGAAAAGTCCGGTGGAATCGTTTCCGATTCCTCCGATGGGGCCTTGACGGGTCCCTTTCTTCTGCCTTAGGTTTATGACCTAGGTGGTATACCCATAAACCACGGAGGTGGATATGCAGGCGAAGGAGGCGGACCCTCGGCCCATCTACGTCCAGATTGCCGAGGATCTGAAATCAATGATTTTGTCCGGGGAGCTCTCGGCTGAGGATCGTGCCCCTTCAACCAAGGAGCTCTCGGAGTTCTATCAGGTCAACCCAACCACGGCCGCCAAGGCCATGACGGAACTGTCGATGGTGGGGCTTGTGGAGAAGAAAAGAGGACTTGGCATGTTTGTCACTCCAGACGCCCGTGAGCGCATTCGCGCTGAGCGTCGTGAAGCGTTCCAGCGCACCTACATCGAGCCATTAAAAGCGGAGGCCGGCATTCTCGGCCTCACGCTCCACGACATCATCGCCATGCTGGAGGAGGAGAAATGAGTATCTACGGCGTGATTGGCCCCAACGGCGCCGGCAAGACTTACTACCTGCGTACCCTCGCGCAGATGCCTACGGCGGCCCTGGCGAAGGCTGCACCCGACACCCAGGTCTTCGGTGCCACCCCGCGCGAATATTTCCAGATCCTGCGCACCGGCTGGGATCAGCTCGATGTGCCCCACGCGGAGTCCCTCCTCGATTTCCCCGCTGACACCCCTATCAAAAAGCTCAGCCTGGGCCAGCGCCAGCTGCTCATCGCCGCTGCCACCCTGGCATCGGGCAAGGAAGCATTGCTTTTCGACGAGCCCTTCAACGGCCTCGATGTCGAGCACCGCACCGCATTGCGCGGCATGCTTATCGACTCCGCCGAATCAGCCGACATTGTGGTCACCTCGCAGCACTCCCAGGATCTAGCCGGTCTGGTGGACACCTTGATTGTCATCCACAAGCAGGATGCGTACGGGCCCTATGACGTCGATAAGCTGCGCGCTACCCATCCGGTGCTGCGCGGCCCTACGGATCTCGTGGCGCAGGTGGCCGGCCCAATGCTCGCTAAGAAAACCCTCGGCGAGCGCTGCGAGGCAATCCTGGCTACAGAGGTCAGTTCGTCTGCCGCTGCGCATGCCAGCGCCCTCGGCGTTGAGGTGAGCTACCTCGACCCCGCGGCCCTCATCGACCTCGCAAGCACCTCCGCCTACATCGAACGGAGCAAGAAATGAGCACCGGAGCTTTCATCGCGACCAACAAGAAAACCTTCCTCGGTGTTGCCGCCGTGGCCATCCTGTACTCGGCCTTCGGGCGCATGCTCGTAGGCAGCGGAACCGGCAACACCTTGCTTGGCATTATCGCGCTGGGCATCCTCTTCCTCATCACAGCCCGGCGTTCGGTCACCCTGCGCGACTACGGCGTGAGCACCGCCCGCTGGGTACGCTCCGCAATTATCGCGATCTTGGGCACATCGTTGGTGGCTACCGCCTTCATCGTCACGGCGATGGTCATCGAACAGAACAAGTCCGGTTACTACCGCGGATTCGATAGCTTCATTGTCACCTCCGGACCGGCCCTGTTTCCGGACACTAACGGGGAGCTGTACATGATTGAGGATTCCGGGCAGAATTACACGACGGTTCTGCTCACCGCGCTGTGCGTCTTCTTGAGCTTCCTCATGGCTACCGTGGCGAGCACCGCAGTCGGCACCGTCGCCGGCGCGAAGGGCACTCGTGCAGGATCGATCACCATTGGCCTGGCCCTGGTCACGCTCTTCCTCTTTAGCTATCTGCTGGACGTGACCGACTCCGTACCGGGCGCCCCCTGGCCGGCTGTGCCGATCTTTGCCTCAATCATCACCGTAATCTCTGCGTTCGTGATGGCCTGGGCATTAAAGGAAGAGAAACGCCCGCTGCCTACTGTGCGCCCCGCCTTCGCCGCGTCCTAGCTCCATCAAAAAAGCTCCCCTGCGCGGGGAGCTTTTTCATGTCCAACGTTGAAAATGCGGGTTAAGTAGCACAACAGGCGAACCGAAACTGACAACCCCAAAAGTTACGGGCTGCAGATGTGAAACTGTGCAAGTTTATGACACCTTCAGGCTATTTTTCGGGCCGTTTTTGACATAAACGCAGTCAGTAACTCGGATCGCCAGGCGACCTGCTGGCGCCAGCCAGAAACGCAGCCACTACCAACAGGCACCTAGATAATCAGCAGGCTTACTTCAGCTGCTCCATGCGCTGTGCAATCGACTCGAGCAAGGACTGCCAGGAGTCCACGAACTTCTCCACGCCCTCGCGCTCCAGGACAGCGAAGACGTCATCGAGGTCGATGCCAATCTCGCTGAGCTGAGTCATAACGGCATTGGCTGCTTCCCCCTGGCCGCTGACGGCGTCGCGAACCTCGCCCTCGAAGCCCCCGGCAGCACGCAGCGTCTTCTCCGGCATGGTGTTCACAGTCTGCGGTGCAGCCAGCTCAGTGACGTAGAGGATGTCCGGGTAAGCCGGGTTCTTCACACCGGTCGAAGCCCACAGCAGGCGCTGCGGCTTAGCACCGGCGTTTTCCAGCTGTGCCCAGCGAATATTCTGCGCCGAGAAAGTTTCCTCGAACTTGGCGTAAGCTGCACGGGCATTGGCCAGACCAGCCTTGCCGCGCAGAGCCAGGGCCTCCTCGGAGCCGATCTTGTCCAGGCGAGCATCGATTTCGGTGTCAACGCGAGAAACAAACAGCGACGCAACAGAGTGAACCGAAGCCAGGTCTACGCCGTTGTCCTTCGCACGCTCAATGCCCTCGATGAACGCATCAATGACCTGCAGGTAACGCTCCACCGAGAAAATCAGGGTGACGTTTACCGAGATTCCCTCGGACAGAGCCTGGGTGACAGCCGGCAGGGAAGCATCGGTCGCCGGAATCTTAATCATCGCGTTCTGCTTGCCGACGCGCTCCCAGAGCTTACGGGCCTGCGCAATCGTGGCCTCGTAGTTGTCGGCGTAGCGAGGATCGACCTCGATGGACACACGGCCATCGACACCGTCGGTTTCTTCGGATACACCAGCGAAAAGGTCACAGGCATCGCGGACGTCGTCGATTGCCATCGCGAACACAGCATCTGCCGGGTTCGCACCCTCTGCAGTAAGCTGCGCCAGCTGAGAGTCGTAATCCTCACCGGCGGTCATCGCCGAAGAGAAGATTGCCGGGTTAGTAGTGACACCGACAACTCGAAGCTCTTCAATAAGATTTTTCAAATCGCCCGAGGTGAGGCGCTGGCGCGAAAGATCGTCGAGCCACGCCGAAGTCCCTACCTTGGCGAGCGCTTCCATCGTGGTGTTTCCCATAGTGTTTAACGCCTTTCTGTCAATACCGCTTCGTTGCCTAAAGACTTCGCTAAAAGTTGTATGTCCTTAAACTACTGTGCGTCACAAACAATACTGGCGCTACCGGAGCGCGGTACGGTTTTCACAAATCCCGTCCCGACAACGGCCGATAGCGCCAGGTTTTAACAAACTTACTTAGCAGCCTCGATGGACTCCTTGGCGGCATCGACAACAGCCTCTGCTGTGATGCCGAACTTCTCGAACAGCTCCTTGTACGGAGCCGATGCACCGAAGTGCTCCAGGGAGACAGCGCGACCAGCATCACCCAGGTGGCGGTACCACGGCATTGCAATACCGGCCTCAACCGAGACACGAGCGCGGACGGACTTCGGCAGAACCTGCTCGCGGTAGGCATCGTCCTGCTGCTCGAACCAGTCAAGACACGGAACGGAGACAACGCGGGCGCTGACGCCTTCCTCGGCCAGCTTGTCAGCAGCTTCGACAGCGAGGTGAACTTCCGAACCGGTAGCCATCAGGATGACGTCCGGGGTCTCCTTGGCGCCGTCGACAAGCACGTACGCACCACGACGGACGCCCTCAGCGGCCTTCTCCTTGGTGCCTTCCAGGACCGGAACGTTCTGGCGGGTCAGAGCCAGAGCCTTCGGGCCTGCCTCTCCCTGAAGAACAGCGGCCCAAGCCTGAGCGGTCTCGTTAGCGTCAGCCGGGCGGACAGTGGACACACCCGGGATAGCGCGCAGCGAAGCCAGCTGCTCAACAGGTTGGTGCGTCGGACCGTCTTCGCCCAGACCAATGGAGTCGTGGGTCCAGACATAAATAGGGGAGATGCCCATCAGCGATGCCAGGCGGACAGCCGGACGCATGTAGTCCGAGAAGATAAGGAAGGTGCCGCCGTACGGACGGGTACCACCGTGGAGCAGAATGCCGTTGAGAATCGACCCCATGGCGTGCTCACGGATACCGAAGTGCAGGTTGCGGCCGTACGGGTCGGTGGTCCAGGTGCCGGTGGTGATGGACTTCGGACCAAAGGACGGCTCGCCCTTCAGGACGGTGTTGTTGGAGCCAGCCAGGTCAGCCGAGCCACCCCACAGCTCCGGCAGGGTCTTACCCAGTGCCTGCAGCGCGGCCTCAGAAGCCTTGCGGGTAGCAACACCCTTCTCGTCCGGCTCCCAAGTCGGCAGCTCAGCGTCAAAGCCCTCCGGCAGCTCGCCGGCGGTCAGACGGTCCAGCAGAGCCTTGCGCTCCGGGTTAGCCGCAGCCCACTCGTCGAACTTGACCTGCCACTGTGCGTGAGCCTCAGCACCACGCTCAACCAGCTTGCGGGTGTGCTCAATGACCTCGTCAGCGACGTTAAAGCTCTTGTCGGTATCGAAGCCGAGAGCTTCCTTGATGCCGACAATCTCCTCGTCACCAAGAGCAGCACCGTGCGATGCGCCGGTGTTCATCTTCGTCGGAGCCGGGTAAGCGATCACAGTGCGAACGCGAATGAAGGTCGGACGCTCCGTATCCTTCTTGGCCTCCTCGACAGCAGCCTCGAGTGCTGCGACGTCCTCGCCGCCGTCGACCTCAATGACCTGCCAGCCGTAAGCACGGTAGCGGTCCGCGACATTCTCGGTGAAAGCAATGGTGGTGTCGTCCTCGATGGAGATGCCGTTGTCATCCCAGAAGACAATCAGGTTGCCCAGCTGCTGAGTGCCGGCCAGCGAGCCGGCCTCGGCAGTGACACCCTCCTGAACGTCACCATCAGAAGCGATGACGTACACGTAGTGATCGAACGGAGACTCACCCGGAGCAGCTTCCGGGTCGAACAGCCCACGTTCCCGTCGCGAAGCCATGGCAAAACCGACGGCCGACGCCAGCCCCTGACCCAGCGGGCCAGTGGTGATTTCCACGCCGTCAGTGTGGCCGTATTCCGGGTGACCCGGGGTGAGAGCGTCCCACGTACGCAGCGCCTTCAGGTCATCGAGCTCCAGGCCAAAACCGCCGAGGTACAGCTGGACGTACTGCGTCAGAGAGGTGTGACCACAGGAGAGAATGAAACGGTCACGGCCGATCCACTTCGTATCCTTCGGATCATGGCGCATAACGCGCTGGTAAAGAGAGTAAGCCAGCGGTGCGAGGCTCATCGCAGTGCCAGGGTGCCCCGAACCTGCCTTTTCAACGGCGTCTGCGGCCAGCACACGGGCCGTATCAACGGCCTTCGTATCCAAGTCAGACCAGTCCGAGGGGTAGTTGCGCACAACCCGTGCTTCATGCTCAGTCGACAGTGTCACGTGAATGACTCCTAGTATCCAAATGGATTAGTAAAATTCTCCTCCATACTAACTAGGATTGCGCGCTCCGGGTTCAAACCGGGCCGAATAGCTGAGAGATAAGTCTCAGAGGGCGCGCCGCACATGCTTTACGACGGTCATTATTGGAACCGTTATGATTACCGGTAAACTGATTGCCTGCCCCTCATTTAATTTTGCGGAAAAACTCGTCGGGAACTTTCCGACCGTTACATCCGACTATCTGTAAACGGGGGGTTTGTTTATGGCGCGTGAAAGGGACATTGCTTTGTTGGAAACAGTCAAGGCGTATATTGCACTGACTAAGCCAAGAATTATCGAGCTCCTGCTCGTCGCGGCCATTCCCGCAATGCTTCAGGCTGATCGCGGTCATGTTCACGTTGGACTGATTCTTCTCACCTTGTTCGGTGGTTGGCTGGGTGCAGCGGCTGCGCACACCTTCAACATGGTCATGGATTACGACATTGACCAGAAGATGCGCCGTACTCGCCGTCGCCCGCTCGCGCGCAACCAGGTTAGCCGTCGAGCGGCAGCGATTTTCGGCACTGTCTTGATGATTGCGTCGTTCCTATGGCTGTGGTTGCTGTGTAACTCGCTGCTGGCCGCCGTCTTCATTCTGATTACGATTGCCTTCTACATCTTCGTCTACACGTTGTGGCTGAAG
This sequence comes from Corynebacterium sp. c8Ua_99, assembly GCF_039907185.1. Taxonomy (NCBI): domain Bacteria; kingdom Bacillati; phylum Actinomycetota; class Actinomycetes; order Mycobacteriales; family Corynebacteriaceae; genus Corynebacterium; species Corynebacterium sp. c8Ua_99. The sequence continues at coordinate 45,588 of NZ_JASBOG010000005.1, read as the reverse complement.
CGCCGTACTGATCAGAACGTAATTTGGGGTGGCGCTGCGGGTTGTATGCCGGTGATGGTCGGCTGGGCCGTGATCACTGACAACAACCCGGAGATTACGGGGCTGGCTCACTGGTGGCAGGCATTCATCCTGTTCCTGCTTATCTTCTTCTGGACTCCGCCGCACACCTGGGCATTGGGCCTGCGCTACAAGGAGGACTACAAGGCCGCTGGCGTGCCGATGATGCCAGTGGTCAAGCCGGCAATCGTCGTTTCCAAGCGCATTATTTACTACACCGCCGCGACCGTGATTACCACTCTGCTGTTGGTTCCGTACGCGGGTTGGATCTATCTGATTGGCGCCGTTGGCGCTGGTGCCTGGTTCCTGTGGGGCGCCATTGACCTGCACCGCCACGTTAAGACCGGTGGCAAGATCAAGCCGATGAAGCTGTTCTTCATGTCGAACAACTACTTGTCCATCGTCTGTGTGGCGCTTTCTCTCGATGCCGTACTCGGATTGCAGACAATTTCGAGCATGTTCTAAGGCAGTTGCTGAGCTCCTTTGAAGAGGCCCTTTCCGGTTGCGGGAAGGGTCTCTTTTTGTGTGTGGAGATGGGCACGGGCTGCAAATGTGAAACTGTGCGAGTTTATGACACTTTCAGGCCATTTTTCGCGCGATTTCTGTCATAAACATAGTCAGTAACTCGGATCGATAAGTGGGCAGACCGCCCCCTTGCACCGCCCGCGCAGCCCGCACCGCCCGCGCAGCCCGCTAGCCACTGGGAAACGCACATCCGAGCACACGGAGCCGAGCAGACAGCAGAACCGCCTAAACACGCACAACCAAAGCGCGTGTTTAGGCGGTTCGAGCAGGAATCAACGGCCGGTAACCACAGTGGTTAATACAGCCGCTGACCGGCAGCTAACTACGCGGTAACCTCGACGTTCTTCTCCGAAGCAACAGTGGCGGCAGCCGCATCGCCTTCAAGCGAGCCAGTGACTTCTGCGCTCCCACCGACAGTGCGGTAACCGTGCTGGAAAAGTACTGCAGTCAAAGCGGTGCAGATACCAGATCCGGCAACGTGAACCGGCACCAATGCCTCCGGTACACCGGACCAGTACTGAATCATTCCAACTACGCCCTGAGCCAAAATGAACACAACGAGTGCGATGGCAACCTTACGCACAGGCGCAAAGGCTTCCGAGGCCAGCAGACCGAAAATGAGGCCGATAACCAGGCCAAGGTAGAGGTACATAAAACCAGCGTGGATATGCGCCAGGTCAACAATCGGTAGCTGGAGGCGATCCTCCGGGAGCACCGAAGCATCTCCAGCGTGTGGTCCCGCACCGGTGACCATAGTTCCGGTAATCAGCGTCATCGTCAGGGCCAGGCCGGAGGCGGCAGCCAGATAGCGCAGATAGCGCGGGTACATGCGGGTAGCAGTGCCGTCATCAGGCTCAGAAATCTTGACGAAAAGCATGCCAGCGAGCCAGACCAGAATCATCGAAGGCAGGAAGTGCAGCGCTACGGCGTACCACTTCAGGTCAACCCAAACGGAGATACCGCCGATAACAGCCTGGACGATAACGCCGAGACCGTTGAGGAAGGCCAGCAACTTGATTTCCTGACGGCGACCGACACGCATAACCGAAAGGAAGAGCAGAAGTGTCAGAGCAACCAGCACAAAGGTGAGCAGCCGGTTGCCAAACTCAATAATCTGATGGAGCATTTCTGCTTCCCCCGCGACAGGAACGAAGCTGCCTGGGTGACATTCAGGCCACGAAGCACAACCGAGACCTGAACCAGTAACACGGACGATAGAACCGGTTACCGCAATTGCCGCCTGTGCAATCAAAACCAGCAGGGCATAGAGCTTCTGGCGCCCGATTGGTGTCAGCGGCAAAAACGATAGGGGCAAACTTCGATCTGCAGTATTCACATTAAGAAATTCTACCCATGCTGGCGGAAAATGGTAATAAGCGAAACCCCTGCGTTGGGCTGCGCTTTTCTATGCAGATTCCCCGACAGATTCCTAGTCATTCGGCATATCAAAACGGAACCAGCGGGCCGCGAATGCAGCGCCAAGGACGCCCCACACAAGTAGCACCCCGACAGCTGACCAATGGACGGACATGGCCAATGCCGCGGAGATCACGTCGGTAAGCGCGACGGACGGCAAGAGGTGTAGCAGTACAGAGCTGATGTCATCTAACGATGGCGCAACGGCCACATACGTAGTAGCACCAATGAGGATGAACCAGATCAGGTTGGCCAGACCTAGGATTAGCTCGGCTCCCAACGTACCTCCCATGAGCAAGCCCAATGAGGTAAAGACGAACGTTCCCAGAAGCATCCCCACATAAGCCAGCAGCCAGCCGCCAATCGACAGCTCTGCGCCAAGGGCGAGTCCCACGAGACTAAACAGTACGTACTGCAACGTGACGGTGGTGCAAACCGACACAATCTTGCCTGCGATAATGCCCCAGGGTGGCACGCCTGAGGCGCCGATGCGCTTCAGGGCTCCGTAACGGCGGTCAAAGCCCACGGCAATTGCCTGTCCGGTAAACCCTGCAGACATGACGGAAATCGCCAGCACCATGGGGAAGATACGCTCGAGCGGATCATCGAGTTCCAACACCGGCACCATCACCAGGCCGATGAGCATCGCCAACGGGATAATGATGGTGAGGAGCATTTGCTCACCATGTCGCCAGAAGAGCTTCGTCTCCAACCACGCCTGCGACATGACCAACTTCGCCATGTCCGAACGCTGTGGCGCTGGGGCGAAAGTGCCCTTCGCAAAGCGGGAGGCATCAGACCTCGGTGCGGTAGTCATTAGCTCCTCATCTCCGTTCCAGTGATCTGCAAGAAGACATCTTCAAGCGATTGCGTCGCCCTATTCAACGAGGTGATCAACACCTCTTGCTGCTCGCAACTCTGCGCCAAGACAGTCAAGGCGCGCGGTGAAGCCTCACCAATCAGGGAAAACTCTCCACCGCCAGAACGCTGCAGACGCTGTGGAAGACCGGACTCGCTGAAGTTGCGGTTGACCTCTTCGAAGTCAAGGCTGCCTCGAACGCTGATCTTCATAGCAGTGCTTGACGACGTTCCCTGGAGAGCCGATGCGCCTGCGCTAGTGATCTCCTCGGTGGTACCGGCCACAACTAAATGGCCCCGGTCGATAATCGCAACGTCGTCGGCAAGCGATTCGGCCTCGTCCATGAGGTGCGTTGTCAGGACCACAGTGACCCCATCACGGCGCAGCGACGAGATGAGATCCCAGACGGCTAGACGGGACTGAGCATCGAGGCCTGCTGTCGGCTCGTCGAGGAACACAAGCTCCGGACGTCCGACCAGGGCACATGCGAGCGACAGTCGCTGCTGCTGACCGCCAGAGAGCCTGCGGTAGTTCGTCTTACGATGGCGTTCTAGGCCAACGATTTCAAGGAGCCAATCAGTGTCCAGCGGGTTTGCGGAGTAACTGGCAACGAGGTTCAGCATTTCGCCAACGCGAACACCGGGGTAGGCACCTCCGCCCTGGAGCATGATGCCAATGCGGCTGCGCAGTGCTGTGGTTTGAGTGACCGGGTCGAGATCGAGAATGCGAATTCGCCCTTCATCCGGCTTGATGAAGCCCTCACACATTTCAACGGTTGTGGTCTTACCAGCGCCGTTGGGGCCGAGGAGCGCAAGAACCCTACCTCGATCCAGGGAAAGCGAAAGGTCTGATACAGCCTCAACGTCATCGAATTTCTTCGTTACGTTCTCAAGGCGCAGAGCAGGAGAATTGGCAGCGTTATTCACGGTTAGTCAGTCTAATCTCACAGTTTTAATGAAGGCGAAATACCTTAGATCGCGTCGAGTACGCCAAGATGACGAACATGACTGCGACGAAGAATACCAACGCCAGTAGGTAAATCTGAGCGACGGTGCCCGGAGGCAACCCCAGGCCGCGTGGTAGTACTACAAAACTGAAAATTGCCGAGTACAGAACCACGGCAATGCGAAATTGTACCCGGTTGGCCCAAGCGGACAGGGGCACGATGGCCCATAGCAGGTACCAGGGGTGCACGACGGGGAAGAGGATTACTAGAGCGAACATCGCGAGGCCGTAGCCGCCGAGCGGGTGAATGCGCCCACGGAACGTCGCTAACAGCATGCGCAGGAGCCAGGCAGCCACCAGCACTACGCCAATGCCGCGGGTAAACAGCAAAGCACTGTCGCTGATATCGCCGAGCCCCAGAAGCCTGCCGAAGAAACCAGCGATGATCCCGAGCAGGGTAGTCAACGACATCCAACTGCGCACCGTTGCGGCGCCACCCTGCGCGGTGATCCAACCAAAGCCCAGACCAGTTCCTAAGGAAACAACGACTGCCGTGACGACGGTTATTGCGCCCGTCACTACCGCGGAAAGAGCAACGGCCTTCCAAGTGCTGCCAAACTTTCGGGCCAGCCACATGCCGGCAAAGCCGAGCGCCACGAAACCGGTGACTTTGACCATTCCGGCAAGGCTGATGAGCACGATACCGCCTGCATACAGCGCCCACGATCTACCTCGGCTTTGGTTCTCGTGTCCGATCGGTCCGGGTTCTGGCAGCTCATCGGGCACCATCGATTGCGCAGGGCCGTGGATAGCTCGCAGACACAGTTCGAGACCAACGAGCAGGAGAGCCAGCAGCAGGGCCTCATTGTGGATACCGCCCACCAGGTGCAGCAATACCAACGGATTGAGCGTGCCCAGCCAGAGGGTGAACTGAGAGCTAACGCCGCAGCGGCGACCAAGCTGCACCAGCGCCCAGGACACCACGAGAAGCGAAACAATGGCGACAAGTCGATGCAGAAAGACGGAAGCGATGACCCCGTCGCTGGTTATCTTGGCGATACCCCATGCCACTGCGAGGGCCGTGGGACCGTATGGGCTCGGCGAGTGCGACCAAATCAATGGCACCGATCGGGCAAGTGGGTCGTTGGCTCCCAATAGGTCAACAGGTCCTGCGAGGTAGGGATCCATACCCCGCTCCACAATTGCAGCCTGCGCCAAATAGGAATAGATATCCTGCGTAAACAGGGGAGCGGTAAACATCAAGGGCAATACCCATGCCGCGTAGGTGCGTATGAGCATCGGAGTAGTCACTGCGGTGACGCGAGTCCGCGCACCGGCCAGAACGAAAGCGCCGACACCCAACCAGGCTGTGACTAACATGCCAATGCCCACGAAGGTGACGATTGTCGTTGCCACCAACATTCGACCGAGGATTAGCCCAAGTGGTGTACCCCAAAACTCATTTCCAACCACCGGTGTCGCGCCTGCGCCAATCCCAGCGACCATAATAAAGATCGCACCGAGAGCACCCAGCCAACGCAGCCAGGTGAAGCGTCTGAGTTCGCGGTAATTGATGCGGTGTTGGAGCGGCTGTTCTGAGCCCTGGTGGAGGGTTGCCGACCTAGAACCGGCCAGACCAATTTTCGGAATGGCGTCACGCACCCCGAGAGCGTCGTCGAAGGCGGACGAGCGGCGCGGGGTAGGTCGGTTAGTTTTCACAAAGTCACATAGTAGACGATTCGACACGCCGAAAGGGCGTTCTAATCAGCGACGTTGCATTGATATTTAAATGCGTTGGACATTGTGGCCCAATTACGACACAATTATGTTGTCTAATACACCAGCGGCGCAAGTGGGATACTTGCCTCGCTGAGCCACCTAGACACCCATTATTATCCAGCAGTCCAATCGCAGGAGGTGACTCACCAGTCATGGCAGATCGGAAGCCGACAGTCAATGATGGTGATACGCGCAAGCGCATTCTCCAATTGCTTCTGGAACACAACCCGGCGTCCGCGACTTTTATCGCAGACACCCTGGGACTATCCGCTGCAGGCGTCCGCCGTCATATTGACATTCTGGTGGACGAAGGTCTTGCCGAAACCGCTCCGGCACCCAGCACCGGCCCCCGGGGCCGAGGCAGGCCAGCAAAGTCCTATCGCCTGACAGATCGGGGCCGCGCTAGATTCGGGCACGCTTACGACGATCTTGCCAGTGCAGCTCTGACCGCACTGCGCAAGGCCGGTGGTGAGCAGGCAGTTGCCCAGTTTGCCCGTCAGCGCATTGATGACATTCTGCTCGGCGTCACCCCAGTGGGGCAGGACGCAGAGAAGGAAGAGGTCGTAGAGGCCGTCGTCGATGCTTTCCGACGGGCCGGGTACGCGGCAACTATCAACCAGAACACTGGCGGCGTGCAGATTTGCCAGCACCATTGCCCAATTAGCCACGTAGCCTCCGAGTTTCCGGAGCTCTGCGCGGCGGAGCATGAAGCCGTTAGTAAATTATTAGGTCAGCACACCCAACCGTTGGCGACTATCGCTGATGGAAACGGTATCTGCACTACGAATATCCCACTCACTCCCGTAACAAAGACACTTACTGAATCGCCACAAGAAAGGAGCGGAGAATGACCCTCGCCCATGAGAACTCCACCGACGTGGCTGAATCCACGAAGGCTGCCACTCCGCAGACTGACGAAGAGATTATCGAGTCCATTGGTGCCTACCAGTTCGGTTGGCACGACCCGGATACCGCTGGCGCTTCCGCGAAGCGTGGCCTGTCTGAAGCGGTCGTTCGCGATATTTCGGCTAAGAAGAACGAGCCGGAGTGGATGCTTGAACGTCGCTTGAAGGCTTTGGAAATCTTCGACCGCAAGCCGCTGCCCACCTGGGGCGCGGATCTGTCGGGCATCGACTTCGACAACATTAAGTACTTCGTTCGCTCCACCGAGAAGCAGGCCCAGACCTGGGAAGACCTGCCGGAGGATATTAAGAACACCTACGACAAGCTCGGCATTCCGGAGGCTGAGAAGCAGCGCCTGGTCGCAGGTGTCGCCGCTCAGTACGAGTCTGAGGTTGTCTACCACCAGATTCGCGAGGATCTGGAGGCCCAGGGCGTTATCTTCCTGGACACCGACACCGCTCTCAAGGAGCACCCGGAGCTGTTTAAGGAGTACTTCGGCACCGTCATTCCGTCCGGTGACAACAAGTTCTCCGCTCTTAACACCGCAGTCTGGTCCGGCGGCTCCTTCATTTACGTGCCGAAGGGCGTCCACGTGGACATCCCGCTGCAGGCATACTTCCGTATCAACACGGAAAACATGGGACAGTTCGAGCGCACGCTCATTATTGTCGACGAAGATGCCTACGTGCACTACGTCGAGGGCTGTACCGCTCCGATTTACAAGTCCGACTCGCTGCACTCGGCTGTTGTGGAGATCATCGTGAAGAAGGGTGGCCGCTGCCGCTACACCACGATCCAGAACTGGTCGAACAACGTCTACAACCTGGTTACCAAGCGCACCAAGTGCGAAGAGGGCGCAACCATGGAGTGGATTGACGGCAACATCGGTTCCAAGGTCACCATGAAGTACCCGGCAGTGTGGATGACCGGTCCGCATGCCAAGGGCGAGGTGCTGTCCGTGGCTATGGCTGGCGAGGGCCAGTTCCAGGACACCGGCGCCAAGATGGTGCACATGGCTCCGCACACGAGCTCCAACATCGTGTCCAAGTCCGTGGCCCGCAACGGTGGCCGCGCTGCCTACCGCGGTCTGGTGCAGGTCAACAAGGGTGCCAAGCACTCGCACTCCAACGTCGAGTGTGACGCACTCCTGGTGGACACGATTTCACGTTCGGACACGTACCCATACGTGGATGTCCGCGAGGACGACGTCACCCTCGGCCACGAGGCAACGGTTTCCAAGGTCTCTGACGATCAGCTTTTCTACCTGATGAGTCGCGGCATCGAAGAAGAAGATGCAATGGCCATGGTCGTGCGCGGCTTTGTCGAGCCCATCGCCAAGGAGCTCCCGATGGAATACGCCCTCGAGCTCAACCGCCTCATTGAACTGCAGATGGAAGGTTCGGTCGGTTAATACCAATGACTACGACGATTAACAACGAAAACCAGGCTGCTCATAGCCGTCGCGTGCTGGCGAACAAGGGCGACGTTTTCTCATCCTTCAACGTGGAGGACTTCGCCGTGCCGCATGGCAAGGATGAAGAGTGGAAGTTCACGCCGCTGCGTAAGCTCCGCGGTCTCCACAACGGCACCGCAGCAGAGCCGGTTGCAGCCTCAATTTCGGTCGAGACTGCTGGTCAGGATGGCGTCGCTGTGGACGTCGTCAAGCGTGACGACGAGCGCCTTGGTCGCGCCGGCGCCCCAACGGACCGCGTGGCAGCACAGGCGTACTCCAACTTCGACGATGCGCACATCGTGACCTTCGCGAAGAACTCGGTGTCCAAGGAGCCTGTCGTCATCGACATCGATGGTCCGGGCGAGGACAAGGTGTCCTACGGCCACATTGTCATTGACGTGCAGTCCCATGCCGAGGCCGTCTGCGTCATTAACTACCGAGGCAGTGGCACGTTCGCGGACAACATCGAGTTCGTAATCGGCGACGGCGCCAAGCTGGGCGTCGTGACCATGGTGAACTGGAACGAAGATGCCGTTCATGGTTCGGCGCACCACGTTCGTGTCGGCCGGGATGCTACGCTGCGCCACACTGTCGCAACGTTTGGCGGCGAGGTTGTCCGTATCGTTCCGCGCGTTGCTTTCACGGCACCCGGCGGCGACGTCGATCTGCTGGGCGTGTACTTCGCCGATGCCGGTCAGTACTTTGAAAACCGCATGCTGGTCGACCACGCTGTGCCGAACTGCCGCTCCAACGTGATGTACAAGGGCGCGCTGCAGGGCGAGCCGAATGTCGCTCATCGTGAGGCCCGCACCGCGTGGGTGGGAGACGTGCTCATTCGTGCAGAAGCTACTGGCACCGACACCTACGAGCTCAACCGCAACCTGCTGCTCACCGAGGGCGCGCGTGCCGACGCAGTTCCGAACCTGGAGATTGAAACCGGTGAGATTGCCGGTGCTGGTCACGCTGCCACCGTCGGCCGCTTCGACGAGGAACAGCTCTTCTACCTGCTCTCGCGTGGTATTCCGGAGCTGGCCGCTCGCCGTCTGGTGGTTCGCGGCTTCTTCAGCGAGGTCATCAACCTGATTCCGGTCGAGTCCGTTCGCGAGAAGCTTGAAAAGCTCGTTGACGAAGAGCTCAACACCGCTGGCTTCTAACCGCTTATCTTCTTTCTCACCCTTTCCGTCCTGTCACCCCGGAAGTGCCGGGGGACAGGCCACTTACACCGATTAAAGGAAAAGATTTCACTATGAGCACTTTGGAAATCCGTAACCTCCACGCGCAGGTGCTGCCGACCGACGAGTCCGCCGAGCCCAAGGAGATTTTGAAGGGCGTCAACCTGACGATTAAATCCGGCGAAACCCACGCTGTGATGGGGCCGAACGGCTCTGGTAAGTCCACCCTGAGCTACACCATCGCAGGTCACCCGCGTTACGAAGTCACCGAGGGCGAGATTCTCCTCGACGGCGAAAACGTGCTGGAGATGAGCGTCGACGAGCGTGCTCGCGCTGGCCTCTTCCTGGCAATGCAGTACCCGGTCGAGGTCACCGGCGTGTCCATGTCCAACTTCCTGCGCTCTGCAGCGACCGCTGTCCGTGGCGAGGCACCGAAGCTGCGTCACTGGGTCAAGGAGGTCCGTGAGGCAATGGCTGACCTGGAGATCGATTCGTCGTTCTCCGAGCGCTCCGTCAACGAGGGCTTCTCCGGTGGCGAGAAGAAGCGTCACGAGATTCTGCAGCTCGACCTGCTGAAGCCGAAGTTCGCCATCCTGGACGAGACCGACTCCGGCCTGGACGTCGACGCTCTGCGCGTTGTCTCTGACGGCATTAACCGCTACCAGGACGAAAACGACGGCGGCATTCTGATCATTACTCACTACCAGCGCATCCTGAACTACGTGAAGCCGGACTTCGTCCACGTCTTCCACGATGGTCGCTTCATCACCTCCGGTGGCCCGGAGCTTGCAGACGAGCTGGAAGAGCACGGCTACGAGAAGTACATCAATGCCTAACGCCGAACTACTCACCCCATCACTCCGCGAGGACTTTCCGATTCTGTCGCGCACTGTCCGTGACGGAAAGCGGCTGGTCTACCTGGACTCCGGAGCGACCTCGCAGCGCCCCAAGCAAGTCATCGATGCTGAGGTGGAGTTCCTAACCCACCACAATGCACCGGTGCACCGCGGCGCTTACGAGATCGCTGAGGAGGCCACGGACGCCTACGAAGATGCCCGCGAAGCCATCGCTGGCTTCATCGGCGCCGACTATGACGAGCTGGTCTTCACCAAGAACGCCACCGAAGCGTTGAACACAGTGGCATTCGTGCTTGGCGACGACCGCGCAGGTCAGTACCAGGTCGGCGAAGGTGACGAGATTGTCGTCACCGAGCTGGAGCATCACGCGAACTTGGTGCCGTGGCAGGAGCTGGCTCGCCGCACCGGTGCGACACTTCGTTGGTATGGCGTGACTGAGGACGGCCGCATTGACGTGGACTCGCTGGAGCTCAGCGAGAAGACCAAGGTAGTGGCCTTTACCCACCAGTCAAACGTCACCGGTGCAGTCACCGATGTGAAGGAGATGGTGCGCCGTGCACGCGAGGTCGGTGCGCTGGTAGTCCTCGATGCCTGCCAGTCGGTGCCGCATATGCCTGTCGACGTCAAAGATCTCGATGTGGACTTCCTGGCGTTCTCCGGCCACAAGATGCTCGGCCCCAACGGGGTCGGCGCGCTCTACGGTCGCCGGGAACTGCTCGAGGCACTGCCGCCGTTCCTCACTGGTGGTTCGATGATTGAGGTCGTCACCATGGAGAAGACCACCTTCGCGGCGCCTCCGCAGCGCTTCGAGGCGGGTACCATGATGACTTCCCAGGTCGTCGGTCTGGGGGCTGCGGTGAAGTACCTGGATTCCATTGGTATGGATAAGGTGGCTGCTCATGAGCACCACCTGACCGCGCTCGCACTGGAGAAGCTGCAGGAAATTGACGGCGTGACCATCATCGGGCCGACTACTCCAGAACAGCGTGGCTCTGCAGTCTCCTTCAAGGTCGAGGGCATTCACCCGCACGATCTTGGCCAGGTTTTAGACGACCAGGGCGTGTGCATCCGCGTCGGTCACCATTGCGCGTGGCCAATTCACCAAATCCTCAACGCCCAGTCGACCGCCCGGGCATCCTTCTACATCTACAACACGGAAGAGGACGTTCAGGCGCTTGCCGACGCAGTGCGCCATGCACAGAAGTTCTTCGGTGTCACCCCGTAACTTTAAGAAAGGAGAAGGACATGAAGCTCGAGCAGATGTACCAGGAAGTTATCCTGGATCACTACAAGCATCCGCAGCATGCGGGTTTGCGGGAGCCTTTCAATACGGAAGTGCATCACGTCAACCCGTCGTGTGGCGATGAACTCACGCTTCGCGTCACTCTGAACGACGACCTCACCGTCGTCAATGACGTCTCCTATGACGCCGTGGGCTGTTCTATCTCGCAAGCCTCTACCTCAGTTATGGCTGAGGAGATTGTCGGCAAGACTGTCGACGAGGCCATGGCCAAGCTTGCCGAGTTCGAGAAGATGGTCACCTCCCGAGGCAAGATTGAGGGCGATGAGGACCTTATCGGCGATGGGATTGCCTTCGCTGGTGTTTCTAAGTACCCCGCCCGCGTGAAGTGCGCTCTTCTCGGTTGGAAGGCTTTCCAGGCCGCGACCGCTGAGGCTCTGGCCAACGCCGCTGAAGGCAACGGCGTTGGTACCGCGACTGTAACCGTTACCAATGACGAGGAAGGCCATCGCCATGACTGAACCAATCGCTAATGACGCCACCTCGCCCGCACAGCCTGATGCTGTCGACGAGGACACCATGACCACTGGTGCTCCGATTGATGAGGGGGATGCGTACGAGTCCATCACCGTCCCGCCGGCACCGGAGCAGACCGAAGCCGATAACAAGCTGGCCATCCAGGTTGAAGAGGCAATGTACGAGGTTGTTGACCCGGAACTCGGAGTCAACGTCGTGGACCTGGGCCTGGTATATGACATCTGGATTGAAGAAGGCGACATTGCCGCTATCTTCATGACACTCACGTCCCCGGCCTGCCCGCTGACCGATATGCTCACCGACCAGACTGCCTCCGAGGTTATGAAGGTCGAGGGTATCCGCGACTTCCGCCTCAACTGGGTCTGGTCCCCGGCATGGGGCCCACACATGATCACTGAGGACGGCCGCGAGCAGATGCGCGCTCTCGGCTTCTCGGTCTAGATGATCAGTGACAGCGGTGATTAGGGAACCGCTACGTTAAAAGTGCTTGGCGACGAGCTCCTGGCTCGTTCAGCTAGGCACTTTTTCGTTTGTTTTTGAGTTGCTGACTGCGTTTATGGCCGGGATCGGTAGGGCGATGCGAGTTACTGACTGCATTTATGTCAAAAATGGCTCAAAAAATGGCCTGAAAGCGTCATAAAATTGCACAGTTTCACATCTGCAGCCCGTATTCACACGAGCATCCCCGCAATTTTTTCGAGCTGTCCGACTCGGAGCTAAAAACGACCCCACCTGGCGCTGAAAAGTGCCAAGCGGGGTCGCTATTGTCTTCGACTGCTAATCCAAGTTGTGAGAGTTAGATGCGAGATGCATAGCTACTCGCATCTATTCACAGCTCTTCGCAGCTATTCGCGACTCATGTCTGCGGTGGCCGGGTCAACGAGCTTGGAGCCCGTGACCTTCTTATGGATGAACCACAGCAGGACGAATACCGGAATACCCAGGTACGGAGTGAGGATAGCGAAGATATTTTCGCCAGTGCGGATCGGATCAAGTGCCTGTCCGGCCACCACAAAGAAGCACATAATCAGTGCCAGCACAGCACCGGCAGGGAAAAAGTTCGCCTTGTAGGGAAGCGAACCCAACGGGATGTTCTGGGCCTTCAGACACTTGCGGAAGCGGTAGTGACTGTAAGAGATGCCAAACCAGGTGATAAAGCCCGCGAGCGCAGAAAGTGTCAACAAGAAGGTGTACGCCACGCCATCGCCTACCAATGAAGTAATGAAGCCAGCCATACCGATCACAGCGGTGGCAATCAGAGCGCGCAGCGGAACGCCGTGCCCGGAAAGCTTGCCGAAGTAACGCGGAGCGTGTCCCTGGCGGGCCAGGGAAAACAGCATACGAGTGGACACATACATACCGGAGTTACCCGCGGACAAGACCGAAGTCAGAATGACAGCGTTCATCAGGCCAGCGGCAATCGCGATACCTGCGCGTTCAAAGACCAGGGTGAACGGTGAAATGGAAATGTTGTCCTCGGCGGCGTTCAGAAGATTCGGGTCCGTGTACGCAATAAGGAAACCAATAACAGCGATGGCACCGATGTAGAACAGCAGGATACGCCAGAAGATAGTGCGAATCGCGCGGGGAATCGTACGCTCAGGATCTTCAGCCTCACCTGCTGCTACGCCAACCATCTCGGTGCCCTGGAAGGAGTATCCGGCTACAACGAAGACAGCCAACAGTCCCATTCCGCCATTGACGAATGGGGCGTCGCCCGTGGTCCAGTTTTCGAAGCCGGGGGAGGAGCCGCCCAAGATGCCGAAAATCATGCCGACACCAAGAACGAGGAAGACGATGACGGTAATGACCTTGATGGTCGCAAACCAGAACTCACCCTCGCCGAATGCACGTGCGGACAGGGCGTTCAGCCCGAATAGAATCGCGAGGAAGAGCGCGGACCAGATGATTGAAGGCACATCCGGGAACCAATAGCGCATCACCAGCGCAGCAGCGACGAGCTCTGCGGCCACAGTAATCGCCCAGTTAAACCAGTAGTTCCAGCCCATGGCAAAGCCGAAGGATTCTGAGACGTATCGGCGACCGTACTCCTGGAAGGAACCGGGCACCGGCAGGTAAGCGGCCATCTCGCCGAGAGACTGCATAACCAGCCACACCATGATGCCGATAAGAGCGTAAGCGATAAGCGCACCGCCTGGACCGGCCTGCGAAATGGTCGCACCGGAGGCAACAAACAGGCCCGTACCAATGGCACCACCAATGGCAATCATGTTCAGGTGGCGAGCTCTCAGCCTGCGCTGAAGCTTATGGTTTTGTGAGGAAGTCTCCTCAGATTGCGTCGAAGTCATTCATTTATCATAAGCGTTTGTACTCCGGTGAATGCAAAAACCACACCGCTTTAATTGTTGGTATCACCCCACAAATCGGCTGATGTATATACTCCCGGTCAACGAGTTCTCCATCTCCCAGGTCCCCGCACAAACCCTGCGATGAGCTTTCCGCACGTACGCGGACTCATTTTCAGCAAAGGCACGGCCACTTTCGCCATAGCGCGAAGCGTCGTCAGTGGGGATGTCCCTATCAAATAGGCAAACACGTCCTTTTCCGGCAACGAAAAGAACGCCCGAAAAAACGCACCCGTCTGTCGTGCATCGAACCCCAGCAACGCCGCGAGCCCACGTTCGCGTAGCCATCGCTGCAATCGCATGCTTAACGACGTCCCCAGCGTCCGGCTTCCCTTCTTTTCCATATCGGCCAAGAAGCGGTCGACATCTTCGATAACCGAACCCACCGAGTAACCAGTGGCAGGATGCATCCAACCACCAGCAAAGCCGAAGAGGGTGCCCATGGATGGTCCACTGTGCGTCAAGGCGCCACAGCGAGAGGGAAGGTTTGCCAATAGGGGAAAGGACACCACTTCTTCGTCGATGGCCAGATCTTCCGAAAGCCCCAGGGACTTCAACCGTACACTTTGGCGTCTACGCAACAGCGCTAGAAGTACGGAGTCATCGGCCTCACCGCCGCTGCCGACTGGCGCACCGGCTTCGCCACGATACCCGTCAACCATAGGAGTCGGAGTAGCGAGGATAGTCTCTTCAATGAGGAAGGTCCTGTCATCCAAGAAAATGCGATAGGAGAAACTAGCCGGCTCTGTCGCTGGGGCAACCGGTTCGGCCGGAGTGAAGTCCATGAGGACTGCGCGGCGGTGGGCGCTGGGGACGTCGTCAAGCGAAAAGATGTGCCCGATGGCGAGCTGCCGTACCTGCCCACCTCGCCCGACTGCGGCGTGTGCGCGCCCGGTGGTGACAATCGTGATGTCAGCACCCGTGGATTCGGAATCGGTGAGCGAGCGGCGTTCGATGCGGAAACCGCCAAGTTTTTGCAGGCAGTCGTTGTTAACAACGCCGTACGTGCGGGTGAGCTGACGTTCGGTGCCGTCGACAAGAATGACGCTGGGTTGAAAAGTGGCGGCGAGGAAATCGCTGGGCAACCAGTCGGGGAGTTGGTCGCACCAGAGACCAATCGTCGAGGGCAGTGTGCCACCGGCGGGGTCGTAAGCGGTGACATCCCAGCCGCGAGCGGATGCGCGGTGGGCGGCGATTCTTCCGGCGGGCCCGAGGCCGACGACGGAGGCGGTCACGGGAAATGAAGTCATAACTGGTAGGCTACTCGTTCGTGATTGTGACCCATGACCTTGAAGTCCGAGTCGGCGCCCGTACCCTGCTCACTGCGCCGGGTGAGCAGCTGCGCGTCCAGCCGGGAGACCGGATTGGACTCGTCGGGCGAAATGGTGCTGGCAAAACGACGACTATGCGTATTCTCTCCGGTGAAACTGAACCCTATGGCGGTTCAGTAGTGCGCTCTGGCTCGATTGGTTACCTGCCACAGGACTCGCGCGAGGGCAACATCGACATCTCCGCCCGCGACCGTGTGCTGTCGGCGCGAGGTCTTGACCAAATCCGCCGCAGCATGGATCGCCAACAGGAGATCATGGAGACCGCGACCACTGACACGAAACGCGATGCGGCGATTCGGAAGTTTTCGCGTCTCGAGGAGCGCTACCACGACCTCGGCGGCTACGAGGCGAACGCCGAGGCAGCCCGCATTTGCGACGCGCTGGGGTTGCCGGAGCGCGTACTCGACCAGCCGCTGAAGACGCTTTCGGGTGGTCAGCGCCGCCGCGTCGAGCTTGCGCAGATTCTCTTCGCCGCTACCGAAGGCTCGGGCAAGTCCGCCACGACGCTGCTTCTCGACGAGCCGACGAACCACCTCGATGCGGATTCGATTACCTGGCTGCGCGAATTCCTCAGTAAGCATGAGGGCGGCTTGATCATGATTTCGCACGATGTCGAGCTGCTCGAGGCCGTGTGTAACAAAGTCTGGTTCCTCGATGCGGTGCGCGCCGAAGCTGATGTGTACAACATGGGCTGGAAGAACTACCTGTCGGCACGCGCGACCGATGAGGCTCGACGTCGCCGTGAATTCGCTAACGCGGAGAAGAAGGCCAGCGCACTGCGCAAGCAGGCCGAGAAGCTAGGCGCGAAGGCGACGAAGGCTCGTGCGGCCAAGCAGATGGTGGCTCGTGCTGAGCGCATGATGGACAGTCTCGACGAGGTCCGTGTCGAGGACAAGGTCGCCCACATTTCCTTCCCAGAGCCGGCCCCCTGTGGCAAGACTCCGCTCAACGCCACGGGACTGACCAAGATGTATGGCTCGTTGGAGGTCTTCGCCGGTGTTGATCTTGCGATTGACAAGGGGTCCCGCGTGGTTGTCCTCGGCTTCAATGGCGCTGGTAAGACGACGCTGCTGAAGCTACTCGCCGGTGTGGAGCGCACCGATGGCGAAGGCGGCATTGTCTCCGGCCACGGCCTGCGCATCGGCTATTTCGCCCAGGAGCATGACACGATTGACCCGGACAAGACTGTCTGGGAAAACACGGTCTACGCCTGCCCTGACGTCAACGAGCCGGAACTGCGGAGCCTGCTCGGTGCCTTTATGTTCTCCGGCGACAAGCTGCAGCAGCCAGCGGGAACCCTCTCCGGTGGTGAGAAGACGCGTCTGGCGCTGGCGACGCTGGTTAGCTCCCGCGCAAACGTCCTGCTTCTCGACGAGCCCACCAACAACCTTGACCCGCAGTCCCGCGAACAGGTTCTCGATGCACTTCGCACTTACACCGGGGCCGTCGTTCTGGTTACCCACGATCCAGGTGCGGTCAAGGCGCTAGAGCCCGAGCGCGTCATCGTGCTTCCTGACGGCACGGAAGACCTCTGGAGCGACGACTACATGGAAATCGTCGAGCTGGCTTAAGACGGATCCATTGGCCCTGGCAGGTAACCGTCCTGCTGAGCGAGCCTATACATCTCCGACTTGTTAAGGCTGTTCTCGGCCCGGCCAGCTGCCGCATACTTGGCTCGAATACGACCCAAGTAGTCCAACACGGTGTTCGGTGTCAGCCCTGTCATCGACGCGACTCGCTTCGTCGACTCACCGGAGGCGTAAAGCTCCAGTACCTCACGCTGGCGTTCTGACAGATCGACAGAGTCGAGCAGGGGATCAGAGTCAACTACCGATGCCCATTCTGTAGTCAGCGCGCCCTTGCCAAGTGCCGCCAGCCGTACTGCAGACACGATTGTCTCCGGGGTTTCCGATTTCTGCACAACCCCCATCACTCCGGTACGCACTGCCTTTCGGACAAGGTATGGGCTTTCAGCCGACGAAAGGATGAGCACGTGATCGGTGACCAATTCCAGCGAGAGAACGTTCTGCGCTGGATCTGAATTATCCGCCAGCCGTAGATCCAGCACGACCACATCCAGGCGGTCATCGGTGCCCACATCGGCCAGTAGCTCCGGCACAGTTTGATAACAGCCGACGAGCTCAAAGTCTGGCTCTGCAGAAAGCAGGGTTTCGAGCCCCTGCAGAGTCAAGGCATGATCATCAATCGCAGCAACGCGAAGCAAACGATCCGACTGCACGCTGTAATCTCCGATGTTGTCGGAGTCAATTGCAGCCGAGACGTCGATGGAAGCATTGCTCATTCCCGCAATATTCTCCCTAGTCACGTGACATCACTATCCTCTCACCGGCTTCATCAAACCTTTGCACTCCATTGTCATCAGAAATAGATGCAAATGCACGTCTGCCCGGGGGCAATAGGCGAATTGTTACCGATCCTTCTTCGGCGTTATCGATTGCTTCGAGGAAGTTCGGCATCAACTTGGCCACCGCGGAATCGTCGTCGACAAGCGGAATACGGCGCACATCGGTGCTATCGGAAACGGCCTGCGTGTGATTGCGGTCATCGAGGAGCCGGACATGAACACCTCTTGCGCGGGCGTCCCAAACAGCTTGGTGAAGGGACCCAACATTTAGATGCGGCGAACGTAGGACGTCTCGGAGAAGCTGCTCTGTAAGCCGCGCACGCAACTGCAGTCGCGGGGTCGGTTCTTCCAAAACTGCAGCGGCGCTAAAAATGGGGCCGACCCGGCGCTGCAGCCATTCGTAGTTACTCTGGCTGCTAATTTCGTACTCTTTGGCGGCCCCGGCAGCGTACAGCGCACGATTATAATCCTGAATAGACTGCGGAACGGTGCGCATAAAAAAGCGGACCATGATGGACGTCAAAATTCCCGCGACCAACATCACGGAGCGAACTAACAGGTCAACTCCAGAGATACTGATGTGGGTCGTATCCGAGGGGGCAAAGGGGAAGAACTTGAGAAGTTCCACCATGATCGCGCCACCGAGCACTGAATTCAGCGCAACCCAGGGGCGGCCGCGGATGGCGAGCAATGCAGATGCAAAAGAAATTAAGCTAAAGTGCCAGAAATACGACCATTCCAAATTATTTGGAATGGGCTGGTAGAGCCCCACGACAGCTAATACAACGATCGCGACACCAGTTACAATTGCACGGGCTAACGGCAATTGTGAATGGCGGCCATACATAATCAGCCCGAGAAGGCCGATCGCTAATGCCAGACTGATTTGCCCGGCCGCGGTAAATAATTGTCCATTACTGACTAGAACCATGAACAACACGCCGACGATCGCGCCGTAGAACTGCCAGGAAAAAACAATTGACATTCCCATGAGGTCATACAGCGATGTCGTGTGAGCGGAGGAATCGACTACATCTTCCTCTTCCACAGGAGAGGTATTACCGTGCCATTTGAGAATAACCTGAGTACCTTTCCCAGGCTTTGAATTAACGAGAGCATCTCCACCGCGAAGGGCCTCCATTCGCCCTTTAACGCTCAACCGGATACCTGCACGATGCGGGTCAATTCCCTCGGGGTCGAACCCGGTGCCATCGTCACGAAAATCAATAGACACCTCTCCCGAGGCAACACGAATGTGGCATTTCTTTTCCGCTGCGGCACCTGCGTGACGCTTGGCATTATTTGCCACCTCGGTTGCGGCTAATAGGAACGTGTTAGCAACTTCTCCTGGCAGCCGAACTGGACCGCCTTCTTCGCTGGTATCTAGCGTTACCCCAATGTCGGGGCTCACCGACATCAATTGCGCTCGTACGGACTCCGCAAAAGTTCTACCGCTTACTGTTTGCCGAGGCGAGAAAAACAGCCCAGTCTGCTCGTCTAGCGAGAAGTCAATCTTAGAGCCCTTACCAATTGCAGACAATGCGGCCAATACATAGTCATGGACATAGGCGTTGAAGCTGCTCATCGCCTCGCCGCGGACACGCATGCGCTCCGCTCTCTCATTCACCTTTCGAGAGTTCTCGTAGGTGAAGTCAATAAGCCTTGCGACGGGTTGTGCAGAGCCCGCAATAATCACAAATGGAAAAGTGTTGATGAGATTGAATCCGACATCCGACAACATGTCGAGCCAAAAAGTGTGTCCCAGCAACCACGAATTAATGACCGCAATAAGTCCGGGAACAAATACCATCACGGACAAACTGATGTGGAGTGGCACTGTCAGAGCAAATGCAGCGAGGGCTAAACCTGAAAATGGGCTATACCAGAGCGCATTTCCAACGACGTTATGAGGGAGATCCCAATAGGTTGAAACCAACATCAGGAAAACCAACATGATGTACATCGGCACACGCAGTGCGGTAATAAGGCCTCGCCGCGTATTATTAATCACAGCCCAAATCAGCAACATATCGCTGAGAATGAATATGAGCAGTGATGCAAAAGGGAACCAGTGGCTCAGAAAGTTTTCAAAGGGGACAGAACGAACAGCCGATTCAACCTGCCACAAAAAGCCGGTGACGGCAATAATAATCGCGCCGGATCGCAGCACAGACATTTCAATTGATGGTGACTGTCCGGCAAGTGCCGAATCGGGATTCCACCTCTCCATGCGACAATCACATTCCTTTTGCTTATTGCCACTAGATAAAACTAATTAGTCTCTACATGCGGTATGAAGCCGAGCGAAATTCTGAAGAATACGCCCACTTCGAGCAACATCCAACTGTCGCGCGGCCGACACCGCTTTAAGATCTGTTCCTGGTAAATAGTAGCCCTCATTTGCGTAAATCTGGAGACGCTGGGCAAACGTGTTGGCATCTAATTCCGGGTGAAACTGCGTCGCATATGCATTGCGGCCCAACCGAAACATCTGTACGGGGCAGTCCTTTCCAGTTGCCAACAACGTAGCGTCGCCAGGCAGTTCTTCGATGGCCTCCTTGTGGCCGACGATGGCGTGAAAGTGGGCCGGTAAACCATCAAGAATTGGATCTGATTCGCCATCTGGAGTTGCAGCTACTTCGATTACAGCTGCCTGCTCCCCGTGCTTGCGGGAGACACGGCCATGGCCAGCAGTACCGAGCAGGCCGACGCCATAACAAGCTCCGAAGAAGGGGAAGTCTCGTTCGAGCACTTCTGCCAACAAATCCTCGAACCAGGTCTCGACTTCCTTCTGTAGATAGCTCTTATCGTCATCAGAGGCGTTAAAGGGTCCTCCGCCAACGATTACGCCCGAGTAGTTATCTAGATTCAGATTCCCCGGACGAGACTGTTCCAGGCGAATTTGATGCAACTTTGCCGGCGCCAATGCACACCTCCTGGCAAATGAGAGATGTTCAGCGTGAGCTGCGGCATCTTCGCCGCGTGTGGAAAGCAAGAGGAAGGGCTTGGCGGAGGTAGACATTTGCGGGAACAAATTTCGTGAAAAAGGGAGCTAGAGGGGGACGGAGACTACTGCACCACTAGCAGGCTCGGATTGGCTGCATGCGTACATACGTGCATAAATCGGGGGATGATTGACGAGACGGCCTGGAGGTCCACATCAGATACCTTTAGTCGAATCGCGTCGACTTCCAACGGGTCAAAGTAACCGACGTCGGTGTAGAAAGACATTCTGCGGAGCAGTCCGTTAGCATTCATCTCCGGATGAAATTGGGTAACCCAGTTATTCGATCCGATCGAGTACATCTGCACCGGACAGGTTGGACCTGTGGCAAGCAAAGTTGCGTGATTGGGAAGTTCCGCAACGGATTCCTTGTGGCCAGTCAACGCATAAAAAACCGGAGGCAACACCGAAGCTATTGGATCTTGAGTGGCGGCTTCGGTGAGCTCTACCCGGGTAGAACCCGCTACTTCGCCGTGGCGCAGGTTAACCAAACCACCCGAAGTAAAGGCTGTGTAGCTAGCGCCGTAGCAGATAAGCAGTGCGGGGACAGGACTCCTAAGTACGTCGTAAAGCACATCGTGCGAATACTTCTGCAAACCCGAATGCTCAAGGTCGGTGATGTTAAATGGGCTGCCTCCGACAAATACGCCGTCATAGGAGGTCAGGTCGGGCAACTTAGCGCCGACAGCGTCGATGGTAAACAGATCCAACTGGCTGGGCTCAAGCCCGGTGGAATCCAGAAAGTCCTGGTACTCGGCTTGCCCCGCACCATCTGCGGGGCGGAGCGCCACCAACAAAAACTTACCCACACTCATAAATAGACAGCTTAGTCCATATTGAGTGAAATCTATGCATCTTCACCGGTCAAACGGGGTAAATGCACGGCAGAAAGCCGAAACCCGCTCCCGTATTAGGGGAGCGGGTGGTACGTAACGCTATCAGGCCTAGCCTGAGTGGCTAGTCCTTGCGCCGTAAGCTGTCTTCAACTAAATCAAGCACGGAATCCAATTCGTCGACAGTGCGACCAGATGCCAGACGAACGATGATGCCATCGAGCATCAGCTCGAGAAAAAGCTGCATCGTGCGAACCGAATAATCCGACCGTAGGGAGCCGGATGAGGATGTCTGGGTCAATCGGTGGGCAACAGCGTCATCCAATTGATCCTGATGGCCCAACCATTGGCCCTTAAACTCCGGATCGCTGCGAAGGCGACGGGCAATCTCAAGGCGAGTTCCCAGCCAGCCATGCTTGTCTGGGTTCGCCACGATGTCACGCATTACTTCCACTAAGCCGGAAGCCTCCGCGACTTCCGCCATATTTGCGGCATCTTCTTCGGCCAATGCTAAGAACAGACCTTCTTTGGATCCGAAGTGATGGAAAATAGCACCGCGAGACTTACCGGTAGCGGACTCCAGACGAGAGACCGTTGCGCCGTCGTAGCCGAATTCTGCAAAGCACTGCCGAGCGCCGTCGAGAATTTCGTGCCGCCGTTGAGCTAAATCCTGGTTACTCACTTTTGGCATAAGGAAACTCTTTTCTTGCCGGCGACGCCCAGGGACATGTTTCACTGCATGACGTGGCAGCGCCATTCCTATACTTCCCAAGCCTCATTTTGGTTGGGGTAGAGAAACCCGAGGCCGGCAGGGCGCTAGCCCGTGGGGTATGAATCCGCGGGCTAGCGCTACCTACCGGCCTCTAGAAGCGCTGCTTGTAACAAGCCCTAGCGCGCACGAGTCAAAGGGAAACTAGTTGCCCTTGATCATGTTGCGCAGGACGTACTGCAGAATACCGCCGTGGCGGTAGTAGTCAGCCTCACCAGGGGTATCGATGCGGACCACAGCGTCGAAGTCGAAGGACTCGCCGTTTTCCTTGGTAACCGTAACCTTGACGGTCTTCGGGATGGAGCCGTTGTTCAGCTCCTCCAGACCAGCGATGTCGAAGGTCTCAGTGCCATCGATGCCCAGGGACTTCCAGGACTCACCCTCCGGGAACTGCAGCGGAACAACGCCCATGCCGATGAGGTTCGAGCGGTGGATACGCTCGAAGGACTCAGCGATAACAGCCTTGACGCCCAGCAGCAGGGTGCCCTTAGCTGCCCAGTCACGGGAGGAACCGGTGCCGTATTCCTTACCACCAACGACGACCAGCGGAGTGCCAGCCTCCTTGTAGTTCATGGCAGCGTCGTAGATGAAGGCCTGCGGGCCACCCTCCTGGGTGAAGTCGCGGGTGTAGCCACCGGTAACACCGTCAAGCAGCTGGTTCTGCAGGCGGATGTTAGCGAAGGTGCCGCGCACCATGACCTCGTGGTTACCACGACGGGAACCCAGGGAGTTGTAGTCCTTGCGCTCAACGCCCATGGAGTCGAGGTACTGAGCAGCCGGGGTGCCCGGCTTAATGGAGGAAGCCGGGGAGATGTGGTCGGTGGTCACCGAGTCACCCAGGGCAGCAAGGACGCGAGCGCCCTTGATGTCGGAAACCGGTGCCGGCTCCATTTCCATCTCGTCGAAGTACGGTGCCTTGCGGATGTAGGAGGACTTGTCGTCCCAAGCGAAGGTCTTGCCCTCCGGGGTCGGCAGGTTCTGCCAGCGCTCGTCACCAGCGAAGACATCCTTGTAGTCCTCGTCGTACAGCTCGGAGGAGATGGAGGCCTCGATGGTTGCTTCGATCTCTTCGGTGGACGGCCAAATGTCGCGCAGGAAGACATCGTTGCCCTCTGCGTCCTGACCCAGGGCGTCGGTTTCAAAGTCGAAGTCCATGGTACCGGCGATCGAGTAGGCGATAACCAGGATCGGGGAGGCCAGGTAGTTCATCTTCACGTCAGGGGAGATGCGGCCTTCGAAGTTACGGTTACCGGACAGAACCGCGGTAGCAGCCAGGTCGGCCTCGTTGATGGCGGAGGAAATCTCAGCCGGCAGCGGACCGGAGTTACCGATACAGGTTGCACAACCGAAGCCGGACAGGTAGAAGCCCAGAGCCTCGAGGTCCTTCCACAGGTCAGCACGCTTGAAGTAGCCGTTAACAACCTGGGAGCCCGGAGCACAAATGGTCTTGACCCACGGCTTAGCCTGCAGACCCTTCTCGACTGCCTTGCGTGCCAACAGACCAGCACCAATCATGACCGACGGGTTGGAGGTGTTGGTACAAGAGGTGATGGAAGCGATAGCGACCATACCGTGGTCGAGCGTGTACTCGCCGCCCTTCGGGGAAGTGACGGTAATCGGGGAGCTCGGGCGACCTTCAGCGCCGTTAGCGGCGGACTCGCCGTGGCCCTCGCGGGACTCGTTGTAGTCTGCGGCCAGCTCGGAGGTCGGTGCGGAAGCCTTGACAGCGCCCTTAATCTCGCCGTCGGAGTAGTTGTGCAGGTCCTTGCGGAACTGCTCCTTGGCGGAAGCCAACTCGATGCGGTCCTGCGGGCGCTTCGGGCCAGCGATGGACGGAACGACGGTGGACAGGTCCAGCTCGAGGTACTCGGAGTACTCAGCCTCCGGAGTGTTCTCGTCCAACCACATGCCCTGAGCCTTGGCGTAAGCCTCGACGCGCTCCAGGGTCTCCTTGTCACGGCCAGTCAGGGCCAGGTACTTGACGGTCTCATCGTCGATCGGGAAGATTGCGGCGGTGGAACCGAACTCTGGCGACATGTTACCGATGGTCGCACGGTTGGCCAGCGGCAGCTTGGAGACGCCAGCGCCGTAGAACTCTACGAACTTGCCGACGACGCCGTGCTGGCGCAGCATATCGGTGACGGTGAGCACAACGTCGGTTGCGGTAACACCCGGCTGAATGTCGCCAGTCAGCTTGAAGCCAACGACACGCGGAATGAGCATGGAGATTGGCTGGCCAAGCATTGCGGCCTCAGCCTCAATACCACCGACACCCCAGCCCAGGATGCCCAGGCCGTTCTGCATGGTCGTGTGAGAGTCAGTACCAACACAGGTGTCCGGGTATGCCAGGCCGTTGTTCTCGAAGACAACGCGAGCCAGGTACTCGATGTTGACCTGGTGGACAATACCGGTTCCCGGAGGAACAACGCGGAAGTTGGAGAATGCGCCAGTACCCCAACGGAGGAACTTGTAGCGCTCATCATTGCGCTGGTACTCAATTTCGACGTTCTTAGCCAGAGCGTCTTCGCTACCGAAGGCCTCGATGATGACCGAGTGGTCGATGACCATCTCTGCCGGGTTCAGCGGGTTAACCTGATCCGGGTCGCCGCCGAGAGTCTTAACAGCCTCACGCATGGTAGCCAGGTCAACAACACAGGCGACGCCGGTGAAGTCCTGCATAATAACGCGAGCAGGGGTGAACTGAATCTCGATCGACGGATCAGCCGAAGGAACCCAGTTGGCGACAGCCTTGATGTGCTCCTCAGTGATGTTGGCGCCATCTTCGTTGCGCAGCAGGTTCTCACCGAGAACCTTCAACGAGTAAGGCAGCTTCTCCATACCCGGCACGGCGTCAAGAGCGAAGTAGTCATAAGACTTGTCTCCGACCTCAAGCTTGCGCAGGGCGTTGAAAGAGTTCTTGCTTTCAGCCACAGTCAGCTCCATTTCTATTCGGGTGAATTGTCGCCTTAACTGAAGAGTCCGGCACTCGAATTTCGGCTCTCCACAAGGCATAGGTGCGATCACGCCGCCCCTTATCAACCAATTAAAGCAATAATCACGACGCGGGGCACACGAGCCCACACACACGTTTTTAAGGAAGCGTTACCGTCCTTGCATCAACAATAACAGTACGAACGTTCTGTATGTAGATTGCTCGCGGCGCGCCGAGTCACGCTACCCCCGTTCACATCCAGAACAGGCCATTATAGATAGGACAAACGAAGCAGCATCTCCGCCAAATTGGGGCGCGTGGAAACCATTCTCACGCAAAACAGGAGCACGATACGGAAGGCAATTAATGCATACGCCAGCAGATTCACAGGCAGCGAAAGAAACCGTCGAGAAGGTGGTCGCTCAGCTACGCACCGACAACATCGTGACAAATAACCCACAGCTCCGAGAAGCGGTCCAGCCAATTGTCGACGATGCAGCAAATCGGGGGGTGCCCAATTTCAATATCATCTACCTAGATAGCGAGAAGATTTACCCCGTCGCCGAACAAAAGAACACCGACATCTTTTCCTTTGCCCGCCAAGTAGCGGACCAAGTCGGCGGCACCACTGTCGTGCGCACACCGGGCAATGTGGCCACCGCATCTGCCGATTTCCCCCGCGCAGCCATTGAACGCGCCGACCACGCAATGATGGAGACTCCACGAGACTATCCGGCGGGTCTCGATGCCTATTTGCACGAGCTCACTAACTACGTCGTCCCGTGGACTCTTTACAGCCTCATCGCAGGCGTCGTTATCGTCGCACTCTTCGTCGGGCTGACGTTCTACTGGCTACGCACACGCCCAACCGCCTAAGAGTTCGCTTTACGACGGACGCTGGAGTTAACGGCCCCACTGAATACATTCACCGTCCCCGGTTTTCCACCTCACGGCAAGGGACAGGGTAAATGCCCCAAAAACTGGTAGCAGTGAAGAACTCAGTCACTATCTCAATTGGATAACACTGTTGCAGTCGCCGTAACCGTGTCAACGATTTTCGCCAAGGTCAAGCATGAGCGCTTGACCTTTTCTTATGTCCGGTACCCCAGGTAAAGGTCCGCGGCAGTCCGGCACGCCGATAAGTCATCACATAGTGACATAATTCACACAGAAAACTGGGGCTCATCATAACCGCAGGCCACGGCATATAACGAAACGGTTACAAAGTGGGGGACAGTTGGTAATTTTGTTACTTATGTTTTTTTAGAGCTTTTTGACCCGTAAAGTGCTTCGTGATGCCAATAGTGGACTCAAGGGTCCAGTATTGACCAATGAAAACTCGCGGGAGCGCCGCTGTTGCTTTTGGTTCTGGTTTCGGTTCGACGTTTTTCGAAGTTCCACTCAAGACCTGGAGGCAACAATGGGAAGATATCCAACGATGGGGAAGTCGCTGGTGTCGATTCTGAGGCGTGAACGCACCCATAGGAGAAATGTAGGAGTAACGCGGTGCCGAGTAATCGCAAAGTCCGTGCATCATATTGGACTCGTCCAATTGCCGGTATTATCACGGCAGGTCTTCTGGCGACGAACACTCAGGTCGCAGCTGCACAACCACTGAATCCGAGCGACGCCCAGATCCGTCAAGCGCGTGAGGCGGCCTCTAACGCCGAGTCGTACTTGCAGTCCCTGGTCGCCGAGGTAACTTCCAGCGAGCGCCGGGTATCTGACCTCGAGCTACGCATGGGCACTCTCCGCGAGGATGTCAACAAGGCCATGGTGGACCTTGAGAACGCTCGAGATGCCGCTAACCGTGCGCGCGAGGCGGTCGACGAGGCGCGAACCCAACTCGACCGTTCCCGCGCTGAGCTCGCTAGTGCCCAGAAGCAGTTCGACGAGCTAGCCCGCACCATCATGCGCCAGGGACGTTCCAGTGGCTCGATTCTCGAGGGTGCGCGAGATGCATCCGAGGCTATTAACCGCCTGTCCGCCTTGCGTCGCGAAGCGGATCGTCAAGAGCAGACCGTTGACTCTCTGGATAAGAATCGCACCGAGGCTGCTAACCAGGAGTCCACGCTTCGCAAGAAGAGTGACGAGGCTCAGCAGGCGGAGGCCACCGCAAATCAGCGAAACACCGATGCTCAGAACGCGTACTCCGAGGCAAACGAGGAGCTTCAGAAGGAGCAAGCTGATTACCAGCAGGCTCAGGTCGATCGCGATGCCGCAAAGGCATCTTTGGATGCAGCCCGAAACGCGGTCAACGAGCTGAACTCCCAGCGCCAGAATTATGAGAACGAGCAGGCCCGCAAGGAAGCGGAAGACGCCGCTGCCAAGAAGGCCGCTGAGGAAGCCGCAGCTAAGACTCGCGCAGAGGCGCAGTCGAACCAGACTGATGAGGATTCCTCTTCTGAGTCCACAGATGAAAGCTCTAGCACCACTGGCTCCACTGGCTCCACTGGTTCTAACAGCTCTACCGACTCGGCTGGTTCGAGCAGCTCGACCGGCTCCACTGGCTCTGACAGCTCGACCGGCTCCACCAGTTCCTCTGAGACGACCGAATCTTCGGATTCCTCTGAGTCCACCGATACCTCGGATTCGTCTAGCACCGGCAGCTCGTCGTCAAGCGGCACCCCGGCACAGACTGTGGCGCCGACGAATCCGGAGACCGGTCAGAGCACCTCGGGTTCTTCCAGCCAGAAGGTCGAGACTGTCATCGCACGCGCGATGGGGCAGCTCGGTGTCCCATACGCATGGGGCGGTGGCAACGCCAACGGCCCGACCAAGGGCATCCGTGACGGCGGAGTAGCTGACTCCCACGGCGACTACAACAAGATTGGTTTCGACTGCTCGGGCCTGACTCTGTACGCCTACGCCGCTGTCGGCATTGACCTGCCTCACTACACCGGCTACCAGTACCAGCGCGGAAAGCACTACCCGGCATCTCAGATGAAGCGTGGTGACCTGCTGTTCTGGGGCCCGAATGGTCATGGCCACGTCGCTATCTACCTGGGCGATGGCAAGATGATTGAGGCACCGCAGTCCGGTTCTGTGGTTAAGATCTCGCCAGTCCGTTATAACGGAATGACACCGAACGTTGTCCGCCTCGTCTAGTTTCTAACGACGTGTTCTACAGGTCGGGCGACCGACCTAAAGAAGGGTTTCTCTGTGACCTACCCAACGCCCACTGACCACACGGACCTCGAGCGCGCATACGCGGAGCTGGGGAAGGTTGTGGTTGGCCAGGAGCACCTGATTAAGCAGCTCTTCATCGCGATGCTCGCAGGAGGTCATGTCCTGCTCGAAGGTGTTCCGGGTGTTGCGAAAACTCTGGCAGTGTCTACTTTTGCCACAGTGATGGGTGGGTCCTACTCCCGCATCCAGTTCACTCCGGATTTGGTGCCATCAGATATTGTCGGCACCCGGATTTTCCGCCAGGACACCTCGGAGTTCATTGTCGAGCCCGGCCCGGTCATGTCAAATATCGTGCTCGCTGATGAAATCAACCGCGCACCGGCGAAGGTGCAGTCGGCACTGCTGGAAGTCATGGCAGAGCACCAGGTGTCCATCGCAGGGGAGTCCACGCCAGTACCGGAGCCGTTTTTGGTTCTGGCCACGCAAAACCCAATCGAAAACCAGGGTGTCTACCCACTGCCGGAGGCCCAGCGGGACCGTTTCCTATTTAAGGTCCTCGTGGGTTACCCCACTCCGGCGGAAGAGCGGGAGATTGTCTACCGCATGGGAGCCACCCCTCCAGTCGCGCAGCAGATTCTCACCCCAGAGAGTGTTCGGGAACTGCAGCGCGCTACCCGCGAAGTCTTTGTCCACCACGCACTGATTGACTACATCGTGGCCGTCATCGAACTCACCCGCAATCCGATGCGGGCGGAGTTGAAGGATGTCGACCGCTGGCTTTCCTATGGCGCATCACCGCGTGCAACTCTTGGTGCTGTCGCGGCCGCCCGCGCCCACGCGCTGTTTTCCGGTCGCGACTATGTCGTGCCGGACGATGTGGTCTCCGTGCTTCCCGACGTACTGCGTCATCGCTTGGTCCTTTCCTATGAGGGCCTGGCCGATGGCGTTACTCCCGAACGGATTATTGACATCGTGTTGTCTCACGTGCGCCTTCCCCAAGGCGCGAGCACTGGCTCCGATGAGGGCACTGCCTCCTAATGTCAGCTCGTGAAGACGATCTTGCACGCGTCCTGGCGTACTTAGAGCTAACTGTTACGCGTAAGCTCAACGGACTTTTGCGCGGCAGCTTTCTCTCCACCGCTACTGGAGATGGCTCTGAGCCGGTTGGCTCCCGCGAATATGTTATCGGCGATGATGTTCGCCAGATGAACTGGGCAGTGACAGCCCGCACTGGAGTGCCGCACGTTCGCACCTCCGAGGCCGAGCGCGAGCTGGAGTGCTGGATTGTAGCCGAACCCGCCGCACGTCTGTCCACCGGCTTGGCCGATACCACCAAACGACATCTGCTCACCGCCGCTGCCGGCGCAGTAACGATGCTTAACGACGCCCCGGGGTCCCGAACTGGATTAATCGCCGGTGGCACTCCAGTGCCCGCGGGCCAGGGCCGTGCCCACAGCTTGATGCTGCTCAAGCAGTTGGCTGACGCGACTGCTGAGCATAACCTCGCAGCGGATATTGACACAGTAATGACTCAGGCTCCGCGCGCTGGGCTGTTGGTTGTCATCTCGGATTTCCTTGGATCACTCGATTGGGCGCGCCCGCTGCGCGTTGCCTCGGCCTCGACAGAGATTATGGCGATTCGCCTGGTAGATCCAGCCGATGAAGCCTTACCCGGCGAAGGCCCGGTGGTCATGGCGGATTCAGCAACCGGCGAGACCATTGAACTCAACATCAACGACAAGACCCGCGCCGAGTATGCAGCTCAGGCTCGTGCCCACCACGAGCGTGTAATCAATGAACTGCGCAAATGCCGTGCTCGCGTTATTACCTTGCGTACGGATTCCGATTGGGTACTGGATTTTGCTCGACAAATTGGCCAACATTAGCGTCTGAGTAGCCGCTTGTTAGTGCTATCTCTTTTGGGCCACCGACTAACCGGCTATAGCCACTGGTTTATACGCGACTGTTTAGGCGACTGGATGTGAGGAAACTGATACCGCGATGACGTTCCTAAACTCAACTTTTGCGCACCCAGGTTGGCTGCTCGCGCTCGCTCTGCCTCTCGTGGCAGCCGTGGCCTATTGGATCAGTACTAAGCAGCGAAAGCAACGTGCCATTGCCTTTGGCAACTTCACCATCGTTGGGTCACTGGGGAATAAGTCGTCGGCACGCCTGCGCCATGTCGTAGCTATCAGTGCGCTGTTGTCACTTGTTCTGGTCATCATTTCATTAGCTGGTCCGATTTCGGAGACCAAAGTCGCCCGCAACCGAGCGACGGTCATGCTGGTGGTCGACGTTTCGCTGTCCATGTCGGCCACAGATGTTGCGCCCGACCGCATCACTGCCGCTAAAGAAGCCGGCCAAGAGTTCGTGGAGAACCTTCCCGACGACCTCAATATCGGCCTGGTGACGTTCTCTGGTCGCGCTCGCACTGCTGTCAGCCCGACTACCAACCATGACACCGTGAATCGAGCGCTCCAGGCTGCTGAGTTAGATCAGGCGACTGCGACCGGTGATGCTATCGCTGCCGCGCTGGATGCCATCAATCAGTTCAGCGATTCGGTTCAGGGCGGGGGAGAAGGCGCCCCGCCAGCGACAATTGTGCTGCTTTCCGACGGCAAACAGACCGTCCCACAAGAACTCGACGATCCCCGCGGCGCGTATACCGCCGCCGCCGAAGCCGCCAAGGCCGGGGTGCCTGTCAACACGATTTCGTTCGGTACCGCGCAAGGCGCAATCACGGTTCAGGGCGAATTGATTCCAGTGCCTAACGACGACGATTCGCTGCGAGAGATCGCCCGTCGAACAAAAGGTGAGTTCTTCAGCGCTGGTTCCCTCGAGCAGCTCCGCGATGCCTATGGCTCACTGGAAGATGACATCGGTTACGAACTCAAGCGGGCCGAGAATCCGAGGCCCTATCTGATTGCAGCCTTCACGATGCTGCTAGTGACCGTGGGCTCACTGCTTGTAACCAATCGTCGAATTCCGCAGTAGGGCGCGGTTAGGGTGCCGTCGTCAAGCGATTGGTATGGAACCCGATTGGCAGGAGACGCCGGGGGCATTGAGCAGTCGTCTTATGGAGTCCTCAGACTGCGCTACTAACATGGTTGCCTATGTCTTCTGATAATTTTGACGCTATTTTGCTGTTGTCTTTCGGCGGTCCCGAAAAGATGGCCGATGTGCGTCCCTTCCTGGAGAATGTCACCCGCGGCCGCGGAATTCCGCCGGAGAGGTTGGACGAAGTCGCTGCTCACTACGCGCACTTTGGCGGTAAGTCCCCGCTCAACGATTTAAACCGCGAAATTGTCTCCAACCTTAAGGCTGAGCTCACTCGCCGTGGCTATGACTTGCCTGTTTATTTCGGCAATCGCAATTGGCATCCGATGGCTGAAGACACCGCGGCAAAGATGGCTGATGACGGTGTTAAGCGAGCGCTCGTTTTCGCCACTAGCGCCTGGGGCGGCTATTCCGGCTGCCGTCAGTATCACGAAGACATTGCTCGGATGCGCGAATCTCTGGGCGACCGTGCTTTTGACATGGAGAAAATCCGGAGCTTCTACGATCATCCGCTCTTTATAGAAGCCTATGCAGCTGCAGTGCGTGAGGCGTTTGCCAAGCTGCCGGATGACCGCCGTGACAAGGCCCGGCTTATATTCACCGCTCACTCTATTCCGGTCTCTGCGGACAAGGCGTCTGGGCCGGTAGAGCTCGGCGGAAATCTTTACTCCCGCCAGGTCAACGAAGCAGCACGGCTCGTCGCCGAAGCAGTGGGTATCACCGACTTTGACGTCGTCTGGCAGTCCCGCTCTGGCCCGGAGCACGTGCCGTGGTTGGAGCCTGACATCGTCGATCACGTTGAAGCGAAGGTCGCCAACGGCCTCCGATCCGCAGTAGTGTGCCCGATTGGCTTCATCTCGGACCATGTTGAGGTCGCCTGGGATTTGGATGCTGAGCTACAGGATGAAATGGCTCATCACGACATCGTCATCGAGCGGGTCGCAACGCCTGGCCCGACGGCTACTTTCACTGACATGCTCGTGGAGCTCATCGAAGAGCGTATCGCAGATGTCGAACCCCGCCGCCTGGGAAGTGAACCGCTACTCGGCTCGGCCTGCAATGGCGCCCCCTGCGCCGCAGCC
Organism: Corynebacterium sp. c8Ua_99; assembly: GCF_039907185.1. Lineage (NCBI taxonomy): Bacteria > Bacillati > Actinomycetota > Actinomycetes > Mycobacteriales > Corynebacteriaceae > Corynebacterium > Corynebacterium sp. c8Ua_99. The sequence goes on along the minus strand of NZ_JASBOG010000005.1, from coordinate 12,977 downwards.
TGTTGCACCCCGGCAAAGCGCCGCCCCCACTGATTCCTTTGGTTTCAATCGGGCCTCGGGGCAGGGCAAATCTCTAGCGGGTCCACTCATGAATCGCGTATTCCACCGCGCTCATCCGCGCCTGCCGAATCTTTCGCCACAGCGGGATGAGCTGCGCGTCAAACGCGGCGCTGCCGTGCCCCGACTCGCTGCCCTGTGCCACCGCCAGAATCGACGACACCCGATCAGCTCTGGCGAGCACTCCCAGTGCACGTCGCGGCACATCATCCGGCACAAAAGCCATGTCCAGGTGATCATCGAGCATGCCGACCATCAGGCGCGGATCCACTTTCGGGGCACCACTGCTTGACGACGTCAGTGGTGAACGCGGCATCGCCGCAATAGTGGCAGCCGCAACCCGCGCCGCATCTGCCAGCTGTAAATCAGCCTCGCCAGGGGAGAGATAGGCCGGCTCGGGAATGTGGCCTTCCAACGTGTACCAATGCCACTGCGGTAGGCCTGGCACCGGCGATGTCACTGGTATGAGCACATGGTTCCAACCCGGCTCCGCATCCGCTATCACAATGGCCGAGCCTGCTGCGCGTGCAGCCTCAGCGGCGTCAGTTCCCGCAGGCAATGCAGGTGCATCACCGGGTCCGGAAAGAATGAGGCGGACGAGCGGACGGTGGTCACTGTGCCAATCTCCCGCTTCAGTAACTGCTCGAAGAAGGCGGAGCATGTCGCTTCGATCGAGATCAGCGTCGCAATCGATGACATTCGGAACCGTGGCGTCGGCAAGCACGAACGTCCCCGGAACTGACGTGGGCCCGCCGAGCGAGTCGAGCGCGTCGAGGAGATGATCGTAGTTTTCCAAACCCGACAACCACGCACCGAGCCAAAGGGCGATGTGCTGAGTTGGACTCCAGACCTGGTCGAGAACACTGCGCTGCATAGTGCAGCTCATCCTAGTGCAGCGTGTCGTTGGTCCCGTAACCGATGCTGTTAATCTCAGTACCCATGAGCTTTCAAGACCCGTACCGCAATCAGGACGTGTTCGCTGGCGCACGTGGCCACCGCCGTCGTATCCCACAGCCGGCACGCGAGGTGACAGCAGAAAATGGTGTTGTCGTCGAGGCGTCCTATGACGGATTCGTCGGTGCGATTATCGGGTTGGAGAAAACTTTCGACGGCTGGTGCGTCCGGCTGGAGGACCGCCACGGCAAGTCGCGGCTATTTCCCATGCACGAGCGCGGATTTCTCATCGACGGCAAACCTGTGACTCTGGTGCGTCCGAAGGCACAACCCAAAAAGCCCTCACAGGATCTATCGGCATCGGGCTCGCGCAAGGTTCACAACGTCAAGGCGAAAGTTGCTCTCCCCAGCCGTATTTGGGTCGAGGGTATTCATGACGCGGCAATTGTCGAGAAGGTATGGGGCCACGATTTGCGTGTCGAAGGCGTAGTCGTGGAGTATCTGGAGGGCTTGGACAACCTTCCAGAACGCTTGGCCGAATTTGGTCCGGGTCCGAAGCGCCGCGTCGGAGTCCTGGCAGACCACTTGGTGGAGGGCAGTAAGGAAAGCCGCATGACTCAGCAGCTCGGCCCGCACGTGATGGTCACAGGCCACCCGTTTATCGATGTCTGGCAAGCGGTCAAACCCTCGTCGGTAGGCATCGAGGCATGGCCGGAAGTTCCCTACGGGGAGGACTGGAAGACAGGAATCTGCCGTCGCTTGGGCTGGGGAGACGACCCCAAGGAGGGCTGGCGACGTGTCTACGCAGGTGTACACACCTACCGTGATCTGGAGTCAGATTTGATTGGCGCAGTTGAGCGCCTGGTCGACTTCGTAACTGAGCCACATATGCAGTACTGACCCCGGAATACTGGCTCCACTCGCCCCACATTTGTTCTGCAAAGTAGGTAGGGTGAGGGCGTGATTCCTCTCCTTTGGCTCGGAGCAAGCCTCCTACTGGTTCTCGGTGAACTCGCAGTCGGAGATTTAGCACTGTTAATGCTCGGAGGTGGCGCACTGGCAGCGTCCGGTGCGAGCCAGCTTGGAGCGCCGCTTTGGCTATCAGTGGTCATCTTCGCCGTTGTGTCCGCCGCACTTGTGCTGACAGTTCGCCCTGTGTTGCGCAAAAAGATGGCAAAACCGGACAAGTCCGCCGAACTGGAGTCGCGTCCGGAACTGCTAGCGGGCCGTCATGCTGAGGTCATCGAGCCAGTTTCCTCGTCAGCGGGTCTGATTAAGGTCAATGGCGAGTTGTGGAGCGCGCGCAGTCTTCTGACTGCGCAGACCTTCGATGCGAAGGAAAGAGTCACGATTGTAGAGATTTCGGGCAATACCGCAGTAGTGGACAAGCTGCTCTGAGCAGCCAACTCACTTAAAGGGCGCTCGGAGCACTCTTAGTTACTGACCATTAAATAACTGACCACACAGTTTCTAGCTACGAGGGAATCCCATGGAAGGCTTTATCATCCTCGTCGTTTTCATTCTCGTGGTTGTTACCTTGGTTCTCAAAGCGATTGTCCTGGTTCCTCAGGGTGAAGCGGCAATCGTAGAGCGACTGGGACGATACACGCAGACACTGAACAGCGGCCTGAACTTCATCATCCCGATCATTGACCGAGTGCGCGAGAAGGTCGATACCCGTGAGCGTATGGTTACCTTCCCGCCACAGGCAGTGATCACCGAAGACAACCTGACTGTGGCTATCGATACCGTCGTGACCTTCCAGGTCAATGAACCGGATCGGGCAATTTACGGTATCGATGACTACATCTTCGGCGTCGAACAGATCACCACCGCAACGCTTCGCGACGTCGTGGGTGGCCTGACACTGGAAGAGACACTGACTTCCCGTGACTACATCAACCGCCGTCTGCGCGGCGAGCTGGACGAGGCCACTGCCAAGTGGGGTCTTCGTATCGCTCGTGTGGAGCTGAAGGCCATTGAGCCGCCACCGTCGATTCAGCAGTCGATGGAAAAGCAGATGAAGGCCGATCGCGAGAAGCGCGCCATGATTCTGACTGCGGAAGGTACCCGCGAAGCCGATATTAAAACTGCTGAGGGCCGTAAGCAGGCACAGATTCTGGCCGCCGAAGGTAACAAGCACGCAGCAATTCTGGCTGCTGAGGCTGAGCGTCAGGCAACCATTCTGCGCGCTGAGGGTACTCGCGCCGCTACCTACCTTGAGGCACAGGGTAATGCTCGCGCTATCCAGAAGGTCAACGCAGCTGTTAAGGCTTCACAGTTGACACCTGAGATTCTTGCCTGGCAGTACCTGGAGAAGCTGCCTGAGCTGGCAAATAAGGACGGCAATACTGTTTGGATGATTCCGTCGCAGTTCGGCGACAGTCTCGAGAGCTTCGCTAGGGCTTTCGGCAAGAAGGATGCCGACGGTGTCTTCCGCTACGAGCCTCCGGCCGTGAGCCGAGAGACCAAGGAAGAGGCTGAGCAGGGCCGCGACGAGAACTGGTTCGACATGTCGACCAACCCGGAGTTGGCTCGTGCAGTTGCCGCGGCGAACGAGGTCGCTAACCGCCCGGTTGATGATCCGGTAGCTGCAGCAGCTGGTAATACCCCTGAGAGGAAGAAGAACCGCCGCGCTGAGTCGGCTCAGTCCGCTCAGCCTGAACAGTTGGGTGGTCAGAACGGCCCGGCAGCGGTTGAACCTGCGACACCGGCTGCGCCCGCTGCGCCGTCCACACCGGCTGCGCCGTCAGTTCCTTCCGGCAAACGTGACCTGCCCTCGGCTCCTGGCACCGGTAATACCAATGCAGGCAGCGGTGCGCACTCCACCGATCGTCCAGATTTTTCTGGATGGTCACGTGACCCTTACGCCCCGGAAAATGGGCAGTAAGTTTTTATAACTCATCAGCTCGCTGAAGCAGGTGGACGGCCAGGTTCCATCCGGCCAGCTCCGCCTGCCAGCCAGCTGCAGCGAGGCGCTGATTGACGGCCTGCTTAGAAACTCCCAATTCTTCCGCGGCCTCTACCTGTGAATAACCAGCGCGAACCAAACCAGTTGCCTCGCGCCCTTCGGGGGACCTGCGAGAGATAACGTGGTGCAGCAATGTGAATGCTGCACCAATATCCTCCGAGTAGTCCTTACCACGCGGATCGTTAGTCCGAATGCGGGTTTTTACCGTACCGGCTCTGCCTCCCTTACCGACGACTGAGCTCGATGCCAGATGCGCTTGCTCAATGTCGTCCTGAGGACAAACACCGATACCTATCGCCCAGTCACCTGCGGCCAATAGCGCCAGCACAAGCGTGGTGACTCCCACAGCATTTTCAGGAGCTGCGCGAAGCTCTTCGATACCTGCAACCTCAACAGTTCCTACGCCTTCCAGGCCGGAAAGTGCCTGCACAGAGGCCTGAACGTGATCTGCCCTGCGAGTAGATCGACCGCGATACCTGGCAAAGACTGAGTACATACGCTCTAGTCTAGCCCCACCCCTTGACAGATGGGCTAAGACACGTTCCTTCGCTCCGCAAACTCACAGGCAACCAACACCAGCTCGCCGAAAAACTCACGCCTAGCTCAAGAGCGCCAAGCGGTGTTTTAACGTTTCGAAGAACCGGTTACGACAGGGAACTTGGCGTCCGCAAGAAGTCCCAGCAAACCAAGCACGAGCAGAATTCCCGTGGCCACCGCAAAGCGCACGTCGAAGCCGACCAACAGCGCGTCGCCAAGCAGAACGACGGCGAGTGTGTTCGGCGCCGAACCTAGGGCAGTGGCGATGATATACGGCACGATGCGTATCGACGACAGCCCACAGGCGTAGTTGAGAAACGAAAATGGCACGCCAGCAATCATGCGCAAGCTGAGCACTGTGAGCCAGCCGCGTTGCTCCAACCGATGGTCGAGACTGAGAAGACGGCGGTTGGTCAGGTGCGTGCGAAACCAATCGCGCCCCAAAAACCGCACAATGCATAGGGAGAGAAGGGCAGAAACCGTCGTCGCAGTAATTGCCAGCAGGAAACCGAGCACTGGCCCGAAGAGGATTCCGGAAGCCAAAGTGAATACGGTGCGGGGGATTGGGAACTGAGTCAGTGCAACGTATGCGAGGAAGTAGAGGAGCGGGAACCAGTCACCGGCATCGATGGACCACTGCCGGATGGTAGCGACCGTGGGAACATCGACGTACAGCGTGACGACGACCCCCACACCTACGGCTAGCACCAGCAGAACCTTTTTGAGTGTAGGGGTAATTCGCACATCGGATACGTTCACCCATTTGAGGTTACCGGGGATTGCGGGGAAGCGTGTGACCTGCGCATTGGAGGCTCTGCGAGGAGGGCTAGTCAGCGGCTAAAGGCGTTTGCCCATTATTTCACTAGGATGGGAATCAAGGTCACTATGCCTTGGCTCGAGCACTTGACGTGCCCGTCAGCACAAAACCGAACGTAAGGGTATTGCACAAATAGCTGAAAAGTTCAGTGCATGGACACTCGGGTGAGTCTTAGCGTCTGACTAGTGGCTCTTATTGACTATTGGAGGAAGCCAACGCCTTTAGATCCCTTTCCGTCGCGGAGAATTCGGAAATTGTCGCAGCCGAATTTCCTCGGTCATGGATTGATAGAGGCGTTGCTTAGAACATGTAAGGGAGAAGGTCTGTCGTGACTGACCGAACGACCCCCGAATCACCTTCCACGCTGCCACCAAACTTCGAGGAATTGCAGAATTCCTGGTATCAGGGCGTGGCCAAGGTATTCGCGCGGGTGCACAAGCAAGACGTTGCAGATGTACCGCTCGATATTTGGAAACGACTGATTCAGACCACCTATGACGGTGTCGATGTTCGCCCGCTCTACACCCGCGCGGACGAGCTCGCGGAAAGCCCAGCTCCGGGCCAGTTCCCATTCGTCCGTGGCGCAAAGGTCACTTCGGACAACACCAACGGTTGGGGCGTTCGGGAAACCTTCGGTCGCCAGTACCCAGGTGAGGATGCACTTGACCCAAAGGCCGTCAACGAGACTCTGCTGACTGCACTGGAAAACGGCACCACGGACATCCGCCTGGACTTCACCGGCTCCCTCGAAGCCGCTGATGTGCCGGCTCTGCTCAACAACGTCTACGTCGACCTTGCTCCGATTGCCGTGCATGCCGGTAAGAAGACTGCGCAGGTTGCGGAAGCACTGACGTCCTACATCGAGCAGGCAAACCCGACTAATCCGGACGCCGTCGCAGTCGAGCTTTCCGCGGCTCCGCTGACCTCCGCTTTTGCCGGTATTGACGATATTTCTCTCGACGAGGCCACGCAGCTGGCCGTCAAGGCGGCTAAGCAGCCGGGCGACGTCCGTGCCCTGCTTGTCGACGGCGTTGTTTTCTCCAACCTGGGTGCAAACAACATCCAGGAGATTGGCTACAGTCTCGCCGTTGGTGTCGCCTACTTGCGTGCGCTGACCGACGCGGGCTTGAGCGCTGAAGAAGCCCTCGGCCAGATCGCTTTCCGCTTTGCCGCTACCGACGACCAGTTCGACACCATTGCGAAGTTCCGCGCCGCTCGCGTTCTCTGGGCCCGCGTTGCTGAGGTTATCGGCGCCCCTGAAGCTGGCCGCGCTCCGATGCACGCCGTGACAGCCCCGGTCATGTTCAGCCAGCGCGATCCGTGGGTCAACATGCTGCGTGTGACTGTCGCCTCCTTCGCCGCAGGTGTCGGCGGTGCCTCCTCAGTTGAGGTTCTGCCGTTTGATTACGCAGTTGTCGGCGGCATGCCGAACGTCTCCAAGACTTTCAAGGCTCGCATCGCTCGCAACACCAATCTGTTGCTGCTGGAAGAGTCTCACCTTGGTTACGTCGCCGACCCAGCAGGTGGCTCCTACTTCGTCGAAGACCTGACCGAAGAAATGGCCGACAAGGCATGGGAGATCTTTACCGGCACTGAGGCCGGCGGCGGTTTCGCCTCCGCGGAGGCCGATATTCGCGCCGCCCTGGACGCTACCTGGGAAAAGCGCCGCGCCGACATCGCACACCGCCGCACCAAGGTCACCGCCATCAACGAGTTCCCGAACCTGGCTGAGGCCCCACTGGCTCCTGAGGCCCGCCCGGAGGGCGACCCGATTCGCCGTTGGGCCAGCGACTTCGAGGCGCTGCGCAACCGCTCCGATGACTTCCTGGCTGAAAAGGGCAACCGTCCGCTGATTGCCATGCTGCCGCTGGGTCCGCTGGCCAAGCACAACATCCGCACTGGTTTTACCTCCAACCTGCTGGCTTCCGGCGGTATCGCCGTCGCCAACCCCGGCCAGGTTGTGCCGGGCGAGGCAGGTTTCGAAGAGGCAGTGAAGGCCTCTCCGATTGTCGTGCTGTGCGCAGCCGACAGCGAGTACGAGGCCTCGGGCCAGGACGCTGTCAAGGCCGCCCGCGCCGCCGGCGCTAAGGAGGTCTTGGTGGCCGGCTCCGAGAAGAGCTTCGCCAATGCCGCTGAGGACGCTCGCCCCGACGGATACCTGAACATGACCATCGATGCTGTCGCGGAGCTGTCCCGACTGCTGAACGAACTGGGAGCGTGAAGGAAGTAATGACCACCATCCCAAATTTCGCTGACATCTCCCGCAACACCGACGACGCAGCCGCTGCCACCAACAAGGCAGCTGCCGCGGAAGCTGGTGAAGTGTGGACCATTCCAGAGGGCATCGATGTCAAGCGCGTCTACGATCGCGCTGACCGCGACGCCGCTGCTGCCGAGGGCCACCCGGTAGATTCTTTCCCGGGTATCGCCCCATTCATGCGCGGGCCGTACCCGACCATGTACACCAACCAACCGTGGACTATTCGCCAGTACGCTGGCTTCTCCACCGCAGCTGAGTCCAATGCCTTCTACCGCCGCAACCTCGCGGCCGGCCAGAAGGGCCTTTCGGTCGCTTTCGACCTGGCTACCCACCGTGGCTACGACTCGGACAACCCGCGTGTGTCCGGCGACGTCGGTATGGCCGGCGTGGCAATTGACTCGATTTACGACATGCGTGAGCTCTTCCAGGGCATTGACCTGGGCGGCGTCTCGGTGTCTATGACCATGAACGGCGCTGTGCTGCCGATTCTGGCCTTCTACATTGTCACCGCTGAAGAGCAGGGCGTTTCGACCGAGCAGCTGCGCGGTACGATCCAGAACGACATTCTCAAGGAGTTCATGGTTCGTAACACGTACATCTACCCGCCGAAGCCTTCGATGCGAATCATCTCCTCGATCTTCGAGTACACCTCGGCAAAGATGCCGAAGTTCAACTCGATTTCGATTTCCGGCTACCACATTCAGGAAGCGGGCGCGACGGCCGACCTTGAGCTCGCTTACACGCTTGCCGACGGCATCGAGTACCTGCGGGCCGGTATTGACGCTGGCCTGGAAGTTGATAAGTTCGCTCCGCGTCTGTCCTTCTTCTGGGGCATCTCGATGAACACCTTCACCGAGATCGCCAAGCTGCGTGCAGGCCGCATCCTCTGGTCCGAGCTGGTTGGCAAGTTTGGCCCGAAGAACCCGAAGTCCCAGTCCCTGCGTACTCACTCGCAGACCTCTGGTTGGTCGCTGACCGCTCAGGATGTCTACAACAACGTCGCGCGTACTGCTGTTGAGGCTATGGCCGCAACACAGGGCCACACCCAGTCGCTGCACACCAACGCACTGGACGAGGCTCTGGCACTGCCGACTGACTTCTCAGCCCGTATTGCTCGTAACACTCAGCTGCTGCTTCAGCAGGAGTCCAACACCACGCGTCCGGTTGATCCGTGGGCTGGTTCCTACTACATCGAGTGGCTGACTAATGAGCTGGTCAAGCGTGCACGCCAGCACATCGACGAGGTCGAAGAGGCCGGCGGTATGGCACAGGCCACCATCGAGGGCATTCCGAAGCTGCGTATTGAAGAGGCTGCAGCTCGTACGCAGGCCCGTATTGACTCGGGTCGTCAGGCTCTCATCGGCGTGAATAAGTACCAGGTCGAAGAGGACGAGGCCATCGAGGTTCTCAAGGTTGAGAACTCCCGCGTGCGCCAGGAGCAGATTGACAAGCTGGCTCGCCTGCGCGCCGAGCGCGACGAGGAAGAGGTTCAGAAGGCACTGGCCGCTCTGACCGACGCTTGCCGTAACCCGGGTGAACCGGGGGACCTGGACAAGAACCTTTTGAAGCTCGCTGTCGACTGTGCTCGCGCCATGGCCTCCATCGGTGAAATCTCCGACGCCATGGAAGAGGTCTTTGGCCGCCATCAGGCCGAGATCCGTACTCTCTCCGGCGTCTACAAGGACGAAGTTGGCAAGGAGGGAGCCGTGTCCAACGTCTCCAAGGCCATCGCCATGGCCGATAAGTTCGAAGAGCAGGAAGGTCGCCGTCCCCGTATCTTCCTGGCCAAGATGGGCCAGGATGGTCACGACCGTGGCCAGAAGGTCATCGCGTCCGCCTACGCGGACCTCGGCATGGACGTTGACGTGGGACCGCTGTTCCAAACTCCGGAGGAGGCCGCCAAGTCGGCAGTCGACTCGGATGTCCACGTCGTCGGTGTTTCTTCGCTGGCCGCCGGACACCTGACGCTCGTTCCTGCCCTGCGCGATGAGCTGGCAAAACTGGGTCGTGAGGACATCATGATTGTTGTCGGTGGTGTTATCCCACCGGGCGACTTCCAGGAACTCTACGATGCCGGCGCCGCGGCTATTTACCCGCCGGGCACTGTCATCGCTGATTCGGCAATCGACATGATGACCAAGCTCTCTAACGAGCTGGGCCTCGACCTTGCCGTTGACGAAGAGTCCTAAATAACTACCGCATCCGCGCTGGGCTGACTGTTCAGCTCAGCGCGTTGTCGGAATTGAGAAGTAGCGATGAACGAGTATCTTGAAGAAAACCTGGGCACCCTCGTCACTACCGCTGGCACGGTCGTTGAGGGAAAGACCGCTGTAGCCCCCGAAGTCGTCCGCCGTGCGCGACGACGGATCGATGTCGACGACCTCTTTGAGGGCGTGCGGGCTGGAAACCGCACTAAGTTGGCCCGGGCAATCACGCTGCTGGAGTCGACTGCTCCGGCGCATAAGGTGCTGGCTCAGGAACTACTGGTGAAGTTGCTGCCATTTTCCGGCAAGGCCATGCGTGTCGGCCTTACCGGCGTCCCCGGCGTCGGTAAATCAACCACGATTGAAACCCTCGGACTGAAGCTGATCGAGGAGGGCCACCGCGTTGCAGTGCTGGCCATCGACCCGTCGTCGACGAAGTCCGGTGGTTCGATTCTGGGCGACAAGACCCGTATGTCCCGACTCTCGGCCGCGGATGAAGCCTTCATTCGTCCGTCGCCCTCTGCGGGCACACTCGGTGGTGTCGCCAAGGCAACGCGTGAGGCCATGGTGGTGCTCGAGGCCGCAGGCTACGACATTGTCATCGTCGAAACTGTCGGCGTCGGTCAGTCCGAGGTCGCGGTGGCCCAGATGGTGGATACGTTTGCGTTTCTGGCACTCGCCGGCGCTGGTGACCAGCTCCAGGGCATCAAGAAGGGTGTGCTGGAGATGGCCGACGTGATTTCTATCAACAAGGCGGATGGTAAGAACTTGCGCCCGGCAAAGCGCGCTGCGCGTGATCTGATGACGGCCATGAAGATGGTTCGTTCCTCAGACCAAGTCTGGACGCCACCGGTACTGACTATGTCGGCATTGGAGGACGACGGCATCGACAAGTTCTGGCAAGCCATCGAAGACCATGTCGAGGCTATGCACGAGAATCATCTCTTTGATGAAAACCGCGCTAACCAGCAGATTAAGTGGATGTGGTCCATGGTTCACGAGACGCTCTTGCAGCGGCTCAACACCAACGAGGCTGTGCAGACAGAGAGCACCCTGGTGGAAAAACAACTCCGCTCGGGGCTGCTCACACCGACGCTCGCCGCCCAGCGCATCATGGAGGCATTTGACCAGGGAAGGGCATCGAACGCCGGGCTCGCCAACTAGGTTCCGGAGGGTGTGGGATTTTCGTCGTAAAGCGAGTAAAGCGAGCGTATCCGTGTGCGCCTACTGACCGCGGTGATGGGGCGGATCGCTGTAGAGCGTGTGTTCGGCGAAGTGGAGAGCGTTGACCACGAGGTTGGTAAGGTGCTCGTCGGGCTGAGAATAGAAGCTAGACGTGCCTTCCTTGCGGGTCTGCACCATATTGGCCATGCGCAACTTCGCCAGGTGCTGAGAAATCGCGGGGACGGGGCGATCGAGCGCGCTAGCGATGGCGGTGACGGTCATCTCCCCGTCACGAAGGAGCGACAGGATGGAGAGACGCGTCTTGTCTGCCATCAACTTCAGTACGCTAGTGGCAACGTCGAGCTCGGTGCTCGTAGGAGCCTTCTCAGTCATTTGGAGGGGTTAGTCCTTTCGAAGTCGACATGCCAAACACTTACTATGTTCAATGAGTTGAACCTTACTACGTATTGATACCAGTATTCAATTTCAGATGTCACAATAGGCTGTCACGAAAAGGGGAAGAGTGCACCTAAGGGGCAGCAACCAAAAGTACTGAAAATTCCTTCAGTAATATCATCTGCATGGATTGGTTGATGGGCACCTTCCCGTGGCTGGTGGAGGACTTAACGTGGTGGCAAGTACTATTTTTCGCACTCGACTACACGATTAAGTTCATCGCGATTGGGTGGGTGCCGGAAAACCGAAGCCCATCGGCTTCGACGGCGTGGCTGCTACTGATTCTGCTGATTCCATTTATCGGCCTACCTCTGTTCCTCTTCCTGGGCTCGCAGCAAATCACGGGCCGTAGGCACGAGGTACAGGCACTGGCGCAGGAGCTCATTGCGGAACGTACCGAGCATCTTCCCGACGTACCGGATGATGCCGAGATAGAAGATGATGTTGTCAACGTATTCAAGCTCTCGCGTCAGCTCACGGGAATGCCGGCAATTGCCAGCGCAGAAAAGGGACTTTTCACCGAATTCAATGCCTCCATTGACCGCATGATTGAGACCATCGATGCGGCTCAGAAATCTATCCACGTGCAGTCCTACATCTTTGCACTGGATGACAGCACGGAGCCTTTCATACAGGCTCTCGAGCGCGCGCAAGACAGGGGACTAGAGGTCAAGGTACTGGTCGATCCAATTGGTTCGTGGAAGTACCCCGGCTACTACAAGTTGAAAAAGCGCCTGGACCAGTCCCAAATCTCCTGGCACCCAATGCTGCCCGTGAGCTTGCTGAAGCTCACCTGGCGCCGCCTGGATCTGCGTAATCACCGCAAGCTCGTAGTTATTGATGGCGACATTGTATTCATGGGTTCGCAGAATTTGATTGAGCCCGAATATCAGAAGAAAAAGAACCATAAGATCGGCCGCCGATGGGTGGACACCTGGATTGAACTCGAGGGCGATATTGCGCTGGCCTTCGACGCAATTTTCGCGGTTGATTGGACCAGCGAGCTATACAAGACCCCAGACGCCACCAGGGACTATTCACTCCACAACACCGAAGTCAACGACAACTACAACGTTGTCCAGGTGCTGCCGTCGGGTCCGGGCTTCAGCACGGAGCCGAACCTGCGCGTCTTCAATAACATGATTTACCAGGCACACGAGCGGATTATCGCCGTCAGCCCGTACTTCGTCCCCGACGAATCCATGCTCATGGCGCTGACCTCTGCCGCATATGGAGGCATCGACGTCCAGCTCTACGTCAACGAAGAGTCCGATCAGTTCATGGTCGGCCACGCGCAGCAGTCCTACTACCAGGCACTGCTAACCGCTGGTGTGAAGATTTACCGCTATCCGGCGCCTGCGGTCCTGCACTCCAAGTTCATGGTTATCGACGACCGCATGGCCATGTTCGGCTCCTCCAATCTGGATATGCGCTCGTTCGGCCTCAATTACGAGATCACGCTTCTTTCCGCCGCCGGTTCCATCGTGGACAAACTGATCACGCTTGCCGACGAGTACCGTGACAAATCTTTCCTGCTCACACAGGAGGAATGGAATGACCGGCCCCTTCGCCAGCGCTACCTGGACTCTGTTTTCCGTTTGACCTCGGCGCTGCAAT